>JAYUVC010000281.1:0-13385 GCA_043754325.1 Hyphomicrobiales bacterium | reverse complement strand
GCTGGTTGAAAGTCTGGATTCCCGCGTTCGCGGGAATGACGGAAGTAATCAGACAATTTTCAAATGACTATACTCTGTCGCAACACTGCATCCTTTTTTATATCGCCTGAAATCCATGCTGTCACTAGGTGTTTAAGCGAGGTGGCAGCCATGGGCGTGCTTGCCTGCGATGTATTCGTCAATCAGCTGGCGAAAACGAACCGCGCCGAAGCTGGGAAAATGTCCGCCATGCACCACTTGCACAGGCAAATCCTTGAGCCGCTCAAATGTCGCAATGTAATCGGGAACACTCGAATGATAGGCATCATCGATAAACGGACCATCATAGATCACGTCACCCGACAGGAATATTCCCGTCCGGCGTTCAAACAGTCCAATGCCGCCCGGTGAATGCCCCGGCGTGTGCACAACTTCAAAAACCCGGTCTCCCAGATCAATCACGTCACCATGTTCCAACAGTCGCCCCGGTTGTGCGGGTTTCACGTGATAGGTCGAAGCGTCCCATCCCGCAGGTTGGCGGATAAACATTTCGTCGGTCGCGTAAGGGTCGGCAAGGGTCCAGTCGTTGCGCGGCTCGCGCAGAATATGTGCCTCTGCTTGATGCACACAACAGCCCGGAAATTCATGGTGATTGCCAATGTGATCAAAATGCGCATGGCTTGCAACACAGGTGAGCGGGCGTTCAGTGACCAGCGGCACATGCTGTTTCAAACTGAAATGACCAAGCCCCGAATCAAACAGCAAATCGCCATCGCGCCCGCGCACATGCCACATGTTGCAACGGTAATAGGGCGTGATCCATGGTTCCTGAATGAGCGTGACGCCATCGCCCATGCGGATGGTTTCATACCAGTGCGCGGCATCAACTTGCAGCATCATTCAGTCCTTCAACACAATGATTTTGTCCGGCGCAAATTGCAGGAACACCTGGTCGCCGACTGACACGTTCACATCCGCAGACAGCCTGCACAATACCACAAGCTCCGGATTTGCAACGGGCAGTGCAACGATACGTTTGAAGCTACCCTGATACACCACATCGCGCACGATTGCCGCAACTGTGCCGCCAAGCCCCACATGTTCCGGCCTGATGGCAAGGTGCACTCTGCCGGTTCGATCCGGTGATGGAACATCGAAGTTGCCAAGACGTGTGAACACCTGTCCGCCGCGCAAAATCTCCGCAGGGATGATTGTGCTTTCGCCCATGAAGGTTGCTGAAAACCGCGTTGACGGTTTTGCATAAACCCGCTCCGGCGGTCCTTCATCTTCGATGCGGCCCTGGTTCATCACCACCACATGATCAGCCAGCGCCATGGCCTCTTCCTGGTCATGCGTCACATGCACAAAAGCTGTGCCCACACGCTTCTGGATGGATTTCAGTTCATCCTGCATCTGGCGTCGCAGTTTAAGGTCAAGCGCACCCAAGGGTTCGTCAAGAAGCAACACGGCAGGTTCGACCACAAGCGCACGGGCCAGTGCAACGCGCTGCCTCTGCCCGCCCGACAATTCATGCGGCTTCTTTCCGAAGGCTGCATCAAGTCCAACGATGCGCAACATGTGCATTGCTTTTGCATCACGTTCAGCTTTGGCCATGCCTTTCATGCGCAAGCCAAAACCCACGTTGTTGCCAATGCTCATGTGCGGGAACAGGGCATAGTCCTGAAACACCGTGGCCGTCGGGCGTTTGGCGGGAGCCATATCTGTGCAGTCCACACCGCTGATGAAAATCTTGCCGCTGTCGGGCGGCAGAAATCCTCCCAGTATCGAGAGCAAGGTGGTTTTCCCGGACCCCGACGGCCCCAACAAAACGGTATAACTCCCCGCCGCAATCTCAAGTGAAACGTCCTGCAAAACGCGCGAATTGCCAAAGCTGCGCGCAATGTTTTTAATCGATACCAAAGCCGTCATTGCGGGCGCTTTCTGAAAGTCACAAGTTCAAAGACAATCGCAAAAACAATAGAGACACCGAAAACCAGAGAACCAACTGCATTGGTTTTGGGATTGAGGCCTGCCCGCAGCAAGTTCCAGATTTCAACAGGCAGTGTTGTGTCAAAACGTGTGAGCAGAAACGAGATCACGAATTCGTCCCAGGAGAATGTCATGGACAGGAAGAAACTGGCAAACAGGGCGGGCCACAACATGGGTGCCGTTACCAGGGCCAGTACCTGAAATTCACCTGCTCCCAGATCCCGTGCCGCTTTTTCGATGTTGGCTTGATGATCGCCCATCTGGCTGTAGATGATGGCAAAACACAACGGCATATTGATCACCACATGGCCAATGCCTGCCGACAGCAAAGACTTTGGCACACCCAATGCCGTGAACACCACCAGCAGCCCCATGCCAATGATCAGGTAGCTGACCGTCAGCGGCAATGTGATGAGCCCGCGCAGCAACGCAGATGCTGGAAGCGCGAAACGGGCAAATCCCCAAGCCGACAAGAAACCGAACAACGTGGCGGCGAAAGACGAGAACAGTGCGACCAATATCGAATTGCCCAAACCTGCCGTCAGTCTGCCATCAGACAACACGGCTTCATACCAGCGCAGCGAGGGTCCGTTAAACGGCGGAATGGGAAACAGCGTGCCTTGAAACGAGTACAGCACGAGAACCGCAACCGGCAGATATATGAATGCATAAACCGCAAGTGCGTAGGTTGACGACAACATGCGCATCATCAGGTCCGCTCGATTTTCAGCCAACGGGCGCAACCAAAATAAGCCACAGTCACCACAGCCATGAGAATGATCGACAAGGCCGAGGCTGAACCGAAATCACCACGCCTCCCGATCTGCATCATGATCAGTTGCGGCATCAGCAATTCATTGTTGCCGCCCAGAATCTGCGGTGTGATGTAATCGCCAATTGCCAACACAAATGTAAGAAACGCACCCACCATGATGCCGGGCAGGGTGAGCGGCAGCACCACGTGAATAAAGCTTTGCAAAGGGCTGGCCCCCAAATCCGCCGCTGCCTTCCGGTAATTCGGCGAGAGCTGTTTCAGGTTTGCAAAAATCGTCAGCGTCAGCAGCATGACAAAGAAATGCACAAAGCCGATAACGGTCGCCGTACGTGTGTTTGCAAGTTGCACTGGCGCGTTGAGCAAACCAAGGTCCAGCAGCGTGGTGTTGACCAACCCCTTTTCCGCCAATACCAAGAGCCACGAATAAGACCGCACCACATAGGACGTCCAGAACGGCAGCACCGCCAACATCAAGGCCAATCGCTGCCAGCGTTCAGGAACCACAAAGGCCAATACCCACGCGAAGGGATAAGCCAGCAGTACTGATATTACGGTGACCATCGCCGTGACTTCCAGCGAGTTCGTCATCGCCCGCCAATAGCTGGGTGAAGTGAAGAACTGGATGTAGTTTGACAGTCCCCAAAGCCCTGTTTGTTTCGACACCAGACTCATTGCGATCATGCCAATGAACGGCACGACAAAAAACAGCACAGTCCAGATCAGGGCGGGTGAGACGGCAAACCATCCCGCCCGCATGTGGGACGTGTTGCTCACTGCGCCTGCAGCATTTCAGTCCACATGTCTTGCATTTTCTTGTCGAGCGCTTCATCTGGCGCGGGGTAGGGCTGTGCCCGTTTCAGGAAGTCGGCCTGTTCGGCAAAGCGCAGGGTTTTCTTCTGCGCGTCGTTCAGCGTTGCCTTGGCATTTGCAGGCATGCCCCAATAGCAGGACGACGTGGCAAGCCGCGCCTGCCCGTCCGGGCTCATGATGTACTGAATGAACTTCAGCGCCAGTTCCTTGTTCTTCGACTCCTTGAACATGGCCAGTGACTGTGACCACAGCACCGCACCTTCTTTCGGAATCGAGAAATCAAGGCTTGGATTTTCCTTTGCAATGCCGGCCGTCACCCACTCGCCACCGCCCACCAGAATATCTGCTTCACCAGTGGCCAGCGCAGTCTGGCTCGCCGCAACATCCGTCACGGCTTTTGCGTTGGCTTTCATTTTCAACAGCACGTCTTTCAACGCAGGCAAATCAGCTTCCGTCAACTCGGACGTCTTTTTGCCAATCGACATGGCGGCCAAGCCGACCACGGGCAAATAATAATCATAAATGGCAATGCGGCCCTTGTACTTGGGGTCCGTCAACGCGGCCAATGACTGCATGTCCCCGACATCGACTTTCGATGCGTTGAAGCCGATGGTGTTATAGCCAAACTTCTCAGTGATGCCATAACGTTTGCCGTCAACCCTGGTTTTGCTGTCAAGCGACACTTCGGGAAAAAGATCGGCCAGTGGCAGCTTGTCTTCGGGCAACGGGTCGAACAGGTTCTTGGCCACACCGCGCGGCACGTCAATCGAGTCAATCACCATCACATCCCAGTCACCCGGTTGCGATTGCTCGACAATGGCAAACCCCGCGCCCGTGCCTTCAAACTCCTTGACGTTGACCTTGACGCCATTGGCATCTTCAAACGGCTTCAGGAGATTGGGATCGGAATGGTCACACCACACCAGCGCATTCAGGTCAGCGGCATGTGCGGGTGCGGCGAAGGCACCCAGAGCCAGCATCGAAACCGCAGCAAATGTTTTGGCGAACGCAATTTTCATATCAATCTCCCTGATCAGACTTTTGGGGAGAAATGAACCAATTCCAAAATTGAGTCAATTGAGTGAAGACAAGTACAATTGCCTCAGCAGGAGGGGAGCCGGTCTGGGGACTGCTTGCTCTTTCTCGCAAGCTGTCCCTTTCCCGCGCCCTGTAGCGCATGCTTCGAGGCTCGCAAGAAAGGGCGAGCGCCTCAGCATGAGGGCGGTGGGGTAATGTCAGGCGGCAACGTCAATTTTTGGATCAAAAAACAAGGCTTGGCTCACCACGGCTTTCACCATCTCCGGCGTGAAGGGCTTGGTGATCAGGAACGCGGGTTCAGGTTTTTCACCTGTCAAAAGCCGTTCTGGAAATGCCGTTATGAAAATGACGGGAACATTGATCGACTGCAAAATCCGGTTGACGGCATCAATGCCGGAACTCCCGTCCGCCAGCTGGATATCTGCGAGTATGAGGCTCGGCCGCTTGGTTGCAGCAAGATGAAGTGCCTCTGCTTCTGTCCGCGCAACGCCTGTGACGCGGTGCCCCAGGCTGTCAAGCAGGGCTTCAAGATCCATCGCAATAATGGGTTCATCTTCGATAATCATCACATCAGTCGCGACTTGCGCAAGAATGCTTTGCGAAGCCATCTCCAACAATGCATCCACTTCGGGGGGCGTTTTAGACAAAATAACTGCAATGTCAGATTTGGTAAATCCTTCGACCGCCATCAACAGAAACGCTTCGCGTGCGTGCGGCGAGATGCTGGAAAGCTGCCGCTGGGCGGTGGCCTCGAAACCAGCACTTGGAACAGCTGGTCTGACATTAAGTGAAATTGACTCCCAGACCCTACAATAGGTGCGATAGAGCGAAACGCGAATATCAGATCCAGTATCAAACTTGGACGGATCAGCGATCATGGCTTCCAAAACTGCTGCCACATAGGCGTCGCCGCTGTTCTGACTGCCGGTCAAAGCCCGTGAAAATCTCCGTAAAAATGGCAAGTGCGGTGCGATACTGGCAGCGAGTTTCATGCGGTTCCCCGTTTATATGTGTTTCATGCACTTGGCGACAAGCTTTGCGTATAAATACCTTTTAGAAACGCCCAGACTACAGATTGGTTCCCTCGCCGCAACGTTTTTTGTGCATGGTGGAACTTTTTTTGTATTTTGACGTTGTTGCCGGACTTCAGGCCGTTCAAACTGGCAAAACGGCTGTCGTAACCTGCGAACGGGCCGATTTTTAGGTGATCTATGGTTGACAACAAAATCAAAAAGGGCCGGGGCGGCAAACCTGACAAAAAGAATGAAAATAATAAAATGACGAATGCATTGGCCAAACCTGAGGTGGCAGACTTGATCGGTCAACGCTTGAAAACTTACTACAATTCGGTGGCAGAGCAACCCGTTCCGGATCGTTTTATCGATCTGTTGAATCGGCTTGAAGCTGCAACGGAACCAAAAAAGTCCGATCGAGAATATTGAAATGGAAATATCGACCGAATTTCGCACGAATATCATCGCTGCAATTCCGAGCCTTCGGGCGTTTGGATTGTCGTTGACCGCGCGCGGCGACAGGGCAGACGATCTCGTACAGGAAACGCTGATGAAGGCGTGGAAACACCATGACAGTTTTCAGGCGGGAACGAACATGAAGGCCTGGCTTTTTACCATTCTGCGCAATGAATTCTATAGCCAGATCCGCAAACGCAAGCGGGAGGTTGAAGATGCGGACGGCTTTTATTCCGGCAAGGTCGCAGTGCACGCGGAGCAACATGGTCACCTCGATATGGCGGACTTGCGTGTGGCTCTTTTAAAACTGCCGGAAGATCAACGCGAAGCAATAATACTGGTGGGTGCGTCAGGATTTTCCTACGAGGAAGCAGCGGAAATTTGCTCAGTCGCCATTGGCACCATCAAGAGCCGGGTCAATCGCGCACGCGCGAGGCTGAGCGAAATACTCGAAACGGGAGATACCTCCAGCCTTGGTCTTGACGATCATGTCGTCGCCAACTTCTCAAGCGCAGAACGGAACTAATCAAGCTCTGGCGCGTTTGACATTTGGTCCGGGTTGTATCCGGACATTGATCAGGGAACACGCATATGCTCAGCACAATTTTGATTGTCCTTCTTGTACTCTTCGTCTTGGGAGCCTTGCCAAGCTGGGGCCACAGCCGCAACTGGGGCTACGGGCCGTCAGGTGGCTTGGGTCTCTTGCTGGTGATTGTCGTTGTGCTGCTGCTGATGGGAAAAATATAAATCAGAACTTGCACCCGCTCCGACAGGACAGATTAACGCCAACGGAACCATTTCGGGACGTTGCGGGTTATGTTCTTATGATGACCCAGACTTCATACAAGATCATTCGGCCCTTCGCCTTGGCGATTGCTTTGCTGTGGTCAGCGCCGCTTTTCGCGATATTTGAACAAACTTTACGCAGTGAGGACACACTCATTGCTGTGTCGACTGTTGTATTAAAACAGAATTTGGTGCGCACCACCGTCATTTACAAAACATGATGCCGCGCTGAATTTGGTTTGGTCTTTTCAAATTGTTTCTTAACGCCGGACATTGCCATGAGCATGGAACTTAATCCCTCCGCTCACGTTACGCCTACACCAAACGTATTGGAGACGAGAAATGAAAAAAACAATATTGGGACTGTTTGCAGCAGCCATGCTGGTGGGCGGTACTGCTACACTCGCTGAAGCAAAAACACGCGTGCAATTGTATTTTGGCGTGCCTTATTATGACGAACAGATTGGTGACGACTACCTCTACTATCCGGACCGCGGTTGGTATCGGGACTATCGCCGTCAATCGTTTTACCAGGATTACGGTCGCTATGACCGCCGTTACCGCCACAACGACCGGAACTATGGCCGTATCTCGTGCAACCGGGCACGCAACCTGGTCCGCAATCAGGGCTACAGAAATGTTGTCAGACAGGATTGCACTGGCAATACCTATGCATTCACCGCCCAGCGCAACAACAGACGCATCTTGCTTTACGTAAACGCCCGCACGGGTGCGGTAAGGCGCGGCTAACACCTACAAAATCATCGACTAACCAAACAACTGAAGGAAAAATCATTATGGCTACAGAAAATCGACAAGGCATGAAAACAGGTGCCGAATCTGAGTTCGATCGTGGCGTGGGCTCAAGTTCGCGCTCGACGACGAATGTTACAGCAGAAACCATGGGCACAGGAACCATTCTGGCCATCATCGTGGCAGCAATTGTGGTGATTGGTGGAGCATACTATTATTTTTCCGCCACACCCTACACCTCAACCGCCCCGGCAATTACACAAACCACGCCCGCACCTGATGCGACGCCTGTTACACCAGCTGCCCCGGCACCTGAGGCAACCATCACGCCGAGCACACCACCTGCACCAGACGCTCCAGCACCTGTAGTAACGCCAGATGCACCTGCGGCACCAACCGCACCAGTGGCACCGGATGTTCCGAAAGCCACCCCGTAACGGCCTATCTGGGTAAAAATTGATTTTCCAAAATCGCTGAGGCGCTCCCGAAAGGGGGCGCCTTCACCATGTTGCCTATCTCGTGAATGATGCGACATGGCCTGCATCAACATTGATGATGTTGCCAGTCGATTTGAACGACGCATCGGACGCAAAGAAGTAAACCGCTTCTGCAACGTCCTCGGGGTAGACCGGGCGCTGCAAGAGCGACCGTTTGCGATAATGCTCTTCCAGTTCGTCCGGCTTGATCGACAATGACTGAGCCCGGCTTTTGCGGAATTCCCCGGACATGAGTTTTGAGCCGCGCAGCACTGCATCCGGGTTCACGGTGTTGACGCGGATGCCTGATGCTGCACCCTCCAGCGCCATGCAGCGCGCCATGTGGATTTCGGCGGCTTTCATGGCACCATAGGCACTGGTGCCCGCTGATGCGATCATGCCGTTTTTGGAGGCGATGAAAATCATTGACCCCCCAAGGTTTTGGCGCTTCATGATGCGAAAAGCTTCACGGCCCACCAGAAAGTATCCGGTGCCGAGAATTGCCATTTGCCTGTTCCAAATCTCCAGCGTCGTGTCCTCAACCGGTACCGGAATGGCAATGCCCGCATTGTTCACCAATATATCCAGTCCGCCAAAGTGCATGACAGTGTCTGCAAAGCCCTTGATGATCGCGGCTTCACTTGTGACGTCCATGGGCACAGTGAAAATATTGTCCCGGCCAAAGCGTTTTGCCAGTTGTTCGGATGTGACGTCGAGAGCGTCTGTGTCAATGTCCGCAAGCGTAACACAAGCGCCTTCGCTCAGAAGTTTTTGGGCGATGGCAGCGCCAATGCCATTTGCCCCGCCAGTGACCAGGGCCACCCGGCCTTGCAGCGGTTTTGATTTTGGCATGCGCGACAGCTTCGCTTCCTCCAACAACCAGTATTCAATGTTGAATGCCTCCTGCTCGGGCAGGCC
This sequence comes from Hyphomicrobiales bacterium, assembly GCA_043754325.1. GTDB lineage: Bacteria > Pseudomonadota > Alphaproteobacteria > Rhizobiales > Aestuariivirgaceae > Aestuariivirga. The sequence goes on along the minus strand of JAYUVC010000281.1, from coordinate 4,392 downwards.
CTGATAGTGCGAAACCCCGGAAGCACCCCGCATGACATTGATGGCGTTGACATAGAATTCCGAAGCAATGCGCGCGGTGGCCTTGTCATTGGCAAAAGACAGCATGCCAACCTGCGGCACAAGATAGATCACGGCATTGGGGTCGCGCATGGCAGGGGAGTTCGTGTGCCTGCAGCGCTGGTAATAGGCCGCATAATCCAGACGGTATCCGGCAATCAATGCGGCAATCGCAGCGCTGTCTGAACCATGCGGCACGACCAGCGGCTTAATTTTTGTGCGCAGGAAGTGATCAGGGCAGGAGGTTCCAAGCGGGGCCAATTCTGCCAGTTGTTTCGAGTTGACAAATTCCAGAACCTCCGGCGCATCGGTGAAGTGCCCGGCCTTCGAGGTGTCGCTGCAAATTTGGCCACGTATGTCTGTCATCAAACGCATGGCAATTTTTTCACGCTCATCTGCGTTCATTGATGTGACAAGGTTGCCTTTGAACACGGGTGTCTTCACATTCTGGTCAAGCCACAGCGCTGCCTTGTTGATGATGCGCAATGTTGTGTCATAGCTTTCCTTGGCCGTGTTGCCCCAGGTGAACAGGCCATGGCTTCCCAGCACGACGCCAACCAGCTTTGGATTTTCAGTGGCCATGTTGCCAAGTTTTATTCCCAGATCAATGCCGGGCCGCTGCCATGGCAGATAACCAATTTCATCGCCAAAAATGTCGCGCGTGAGTTTTTCTGAATCCTTTGCAGCCGCAATCGCAATCACCGCATCAGAATGCACGTGGTCAACATGCGCATGGGGAACATAACCGTGCAGACATGTGTCGATGGAAGGTGCACGCGGATTGAGATTGAAGACGCAATGGTTCAGCGCATGCACCATTTCGTCTTCCTGATCGACAGTTTTGTAGAGCTGTTTCAGGGACTGAAGTTTGTCCATGTACAACGTGGCAAAGCCATCAAGCCGCATCGAACCGATATCGCCTCCCGACCCCTTGACCCACAACACCGTTACAGTTTCGCCAGTCAAAGGATCAATGGCCCGCACTTTGGCCGAGGTGTTGCCGCCACCGAAATTGGTGATTCGCAAATCGGCGCCGAGGAGATTGGATCGGTATAGCAGCAAACCAGGTTCATCGAGGGCTTGCGCTGTGGTTTCGTCCCAGAGGGACGCGAGCAACAGGGAGTTTTTCATGGGTCAAATTCTTATGCGCAGAAACAATCATGGTCAATCATGCTTCACCGCACGGGTTTTGGCAGACAACAAAACCAAGTTACGAAGCTATTGCCGTACTCCCCTCATGCTGAGGGAATTGATTTCCAGCAATCATTTGATTCCTTGTGTTCCGTGTTGAAAAATTTCATAAATATCGTCGTCGTCTGCTGATCTTTGAGCTGCACACACAGTCCTGAAAATCTTCTTCACGGGCTTCGTCTTGAACAAAAGCCAAGTAATAAACGCTTTAATATGAGGATTTCAGGAATTCGGCCGGAACACAAGATTCCGCTTGCTATGTTTGATGAAAATTTTCTACATTGCTGAAAATCGATGAACACGGCCCTCCGAGGTAAATACTGCCAAGGAAAAGAACCGGGAGTAAACATCGGTATGTTGGGTGCCGGATGCATTGTCAGGGTGTTCAACACGTTTGTTCGGACGGATTTCCAGTCAGGCAATTCCAACCGCGCAATTGACACGTGAGCAGATCAGCTATCGGCACATTTCAGGAGGAGAAACCCCGATGTTCAACATTCCAAAAGACGCAATTTATACCAGCATCAATCGCCGCAAGTTCCTTGAACTTGGTGGTGGCACGGTTGCAGGCCTTGGTGCCGGCGGTTTGACGCTTGGCCTCGGTTCAACAATCACCCGCACCACTGCCCAAGCGGCATCTTCCGATGATGCGAAGTGGAAACAGTATTCCGGTTCGAAGCTGAAGTTCATGTCGGAAAACACACCGCCATCTTTCGCCATCCGTGATAACATCAAGGCTTTCACCGATCTGACGGGCATTGAAGTGGAAATCTTGACCGACGATTTGCCCGTCGTGCAGCAGAAAGTCGGCATCGACTTGCAAAGCGGCAAGGCCGACTATGTGCTCAACTACGTGCAAGACAAGCCAATCGGCGCACCCTTCGCAGATTTCTATGCCGACATGACACCGATGTTCGGCGACAGCACCTTGCCACAAGACTCCGAAGGCTATGGCGATGAAGCCTGGTATCCAAACTTCCTGTCGGCCTGCGGACGCTTCTATGAGAAGGGCAAGATCATTGCCTTGCCATATGATGCCGCCGTGGCGTGCACCTTCTACCGCCAGGACATTTTTGAAAAATACACCAAGGACTTCGAAAAAGAATACAGCAAGCGTCTGGAGTTCAATGAGAACTCGACCTGGAAAGACGTCACCGACATGGCGACCTTCTTCAAGAAGTTGAAGGAATCCGGTCAAGACGTTCCCTATGGCTATGCCCAGCACCACGGCAACTTTGCCTGGACGACGCAGCTTGACATTCAGCGCTTCCTGTTTGCCAACGGGCGTTGGGCCGACTGGAACATCGATGATATTTATGGTTCAAAGACACCTGGCAAAACCAACTGGGGTGACAAGCAATCAGTCCTCATGATGCAGAAGTTCAAGGAATTGGCCGACGTGTGCCATCCAGACAACCTCGCCAACGGCACACTTGAACTGAACACTGTTTATCAAGCCGGCAAGATCGCGATGCAGACACAGTATCACGAATTTGCAGCCTCGATCGAAGACGAAAAGAAGTCGCAGGCAGCAGGCGGCAAAACTGCTTACGCGCCTTGCCCGAAAGGCGAAGCAAGCTGGATCACCAATGGTGGTGCAGCTGTCAACGGCACCAACTGCGGCATTGGCGGCATCGGCATCAACGGCAATGCGACAGAAGACATGAAACGCGCTGCATACATCTTCGCCATCTGGTCGGTGTCGAAGAACAACCAGCTCAGTGTTCTCAAGGGCCTTGGCGGCACGCCAACCCGCCTTTCGGTGCTTGCTGATCCGGAAGTCGTTGCGGCCAGAAAGCGTCCGACAAAGATGCCGAATGCGCTGACGTTTGACGCCGTTTATGATTTGGGCATCAAGGATCCAAACTTCGTGCTTGGTCCAAAAATTCCGAAGTCGAACGAATATTATTCAATCATCGCCGCAGAAACGCAGAAGTGTATCTCCGGCAGTTCAAATGCCGAAGAAACCTGCAAATCAATCCAGTCACAACTGGACTCCTTGCACGGCGTTTGATTTCGCTTCAAACAATGCTCCTTCCCTCAATATTTTGGGGGAGGGAGTACGCGTATTGATCTATGCCTGGGGGGCGGAAAATGACGGCGATGACCAAAAAATCGATTGCATCAGCCAACTTGTTCCGGGTCCGCCAGATTCTCGATAATGTTGAGTCAAAGCCTCAAGGCAAGGCGACAGATACAAATTTGACGCTCAATCCCTTGCCGTCAAAAAGCTATTACTATTGGCTGATGGCGCCTGCCGTCTTGTTGCTGGCCGCCATTTCGCTCTATCCGTTTTTCTGGATGATCTACATGAGCTTGAACGATGTGCAGATCGGCAGTATCAAGTGGAACAACTTTGCGAACTACACCAGACTTTGGAATGATGGTAAATTCTGGAACGGCTGGGTGTTGCTCTTGCAGTATTCGGCACTTTGCCTGTTCTTCCAGATCACCATCGGCACATTTCTGGCGATCGTTCTCAACAATTCAAAATACGAAAAGATCATCGTCACCACACTGCTCATGCCCATGATGATGGCACCCGTTGTGGCGGGCATGGTCTGGTACTTTCTGTACAACGGCACCTTCGGCTGGTATCACTGGATTTTCCAAAGCCTGGGCATTCTGGGTGCCAAATCCATTCTTGCAAGTGTGGACACGGCCATGTGGGGCATCGTCATTGTTGACGTCTGGCAATGGACGCCGCTCATTATTCTCATCACGCTGGCCGGCTTGAAGCGGGTACCGCAGGATCAGCTTGAAGCCAACATGGTGGATGGGGCCACGCCGATCCGCAACTTCCTGTCGGTCACACTACCTAATCTTTATCCGGTTCTTCTCATCGCAATCATGTTGCGCTTCATGGATAATTTCCGCTTCATCGACACGGCCATGGTTTTGACGGGCGGCGGTCCGGCAGACTCCACCAAAATTTTGCCGATCTATCTGTTCGACGTCTCTTTCAGGTTCACCGAACTTGGCCGCGCGGCGGCGATCGCATTGATCCTGCTCATCGTCACAATCGTTCTTGGCAAGGCACTGGTGCGCATCTTTGATCGCCAGCAACCTGCGGCTCACCAGTAAGGACCATCACATGTCATCCCGTGATATTGTAAATTACAACACGCCGCTGAGCCGGGCCTT
>JAYUVC010000280.1:0-46359 GCA_043754325.1 Hyphomicrobiales bacterium | reverse complement strand
AGAAAATGTTCGGCATATGAAAGCATCGGCAACTCTCAAAATTGTCATTACCGCACGTGTTGCGGTAATGACAATTTTGAGAGTTGCCGAAGCTTCCATACACCCACCATTTCCTTAAACGAACAGCAGTGGAATAAATCCGGCAATGACAATACTGTGACGTGATAAGATCAATTCAGTGGCCGATGCTCTAATTGTTCGGTAATTTGAGGCTTTGAGCTCACACCAAGACCAAGCCGCAACGCCAGTGACGGCCAGCGCCGCTTGAGCCACCCCACGAGTTTGACTGTGGCGATACGACGGAAACGGCGGATCGGCGGAAAATCAATCGAGAGAATCATCAGACCCAAGGGGATCATCCAAACCCCGAGAACGGGCAGAAAACTGAACAGACCGCCGACCATAAACAGCAAACCAAGCCCAACACGCAGAAAAATGTTCGCAGGAAGCGGCACGCGTTTACCCAGAAAATTGATCGACTTCACGGTTTGCAGGCTCCCTTTGGCGTTTTCGACAATATGGTGTGGATTGCGACAAAACCAAGTCGTTTCAGGTTTTGCCCGAAAATGCATAAAAACCCTTTACCTCGGAAAAGCCCTTGCGCTATAGAACGGCCAATTCCCTGATAGCTCAGTTGGTAGAGCATTCGACTGTTAATCGAAATGTCGTTGGTTCGAGTCCAACTCGGGGAGCCAATCTGCTCCGGCTTGCCCCGATTTGACCGGACTCAACTGTTCGGTTAAAAGAACGGTTCAAACCGGGAAAGCAAACAATGGACATCAAGCAAGATACGATCGCCGCTATTGGCAATACGCCGCTGATCAAGCTGCGCCGGGCCTCGGAGCTGACGGGATGCACAATCTTGGGCAAGGCTGAGTTCATGAACCCCGGTCAGTCGGTCAAAGACCGGGCTGCCCTTTACATCATCCGAGACGCCATCGCGCGTGGTGAATTGAAACCGGGCGGCACCATTGTTGAGGGAACGGCCGGCAATACCGGTATCGGCATTACGATTGTGGCCAACGCCATGGGCTTCAAGTCGGTGATTGTCATTCCCGAAACCCAGTCGCAGGAGAAAAAAGACGCGCTTCGCCAACTAGGTGCCAAATTGGTGGAAGTCCCTGCAGTGCCCTATAAGAATCCCAACAATTATGTAAAATATTCAGGCCGTCTGGCCAAAGCCCTGGGCGGCGTATGGGCCAACCAGTTTGACAACGTGGCCAACCGCGAAGCCCATATCCACACCACGGCGCCAGAAATCTGGAATCAGACCGATGGAAAAATCGATGGCTTTGTTTGCGCCGTTGGTTCCGGCGGCACTTTGGCTGGCGTGTCGCTGGCCCTGAAACAACGCAACAAAAACATCAGGATTGCCTTGGCTGATCCCATGGGGGCAGCACTCTACAGCTATTACAAAACCGGCGAGTTGAAATCTGAAGGCTCATCAATCACTGAGGGTATCGGCCAGGGGCGCATTACCAAAAATCTTGAGGGCATCATTGTCGATGACGCATTCCAGATTCCCGACAGCGAAGCCATTCCAATTGCATTTGATTTGCTCGAACATGAAGGCCTTTGCATGGGCGGCTCCACCGGCGTCAATGTGGCCGGTGCCATTCACTTGGCCAAACAAATGGGACCAGGCCACACCATCGTCACCATCCTTTGTGATTACGGCACGCGCTACGCGTCGAAGTTGTTTAACCCGGAATTCTTGCGTTCAAAAAATTTGGCCGTACCTGCGTGGTTAACTGATGCGTCAGTCGTGCCGACAGTGTATGAGAACGCATGACCAATAATCTCGTTTCGACGGACTGGCTGGCGATGCGATCGCGATCACCCGACATCGTCATCATTGACGCATCATGGCATTTGCCTGCAACCAGGCGGAACGCCAAGGCCGAATTTGCCGTCAAGCATATTCCGGGTGCGCAGTTTTATGATCTTGATGCAGGATCAGCACCGGACACCACCCTGCCCCACATGTTGCCATCCGCTGAAAAGTTTGCAGCCGACATGACGGCGCTCGGCGTGGGCAACGGCACGTCTGTTGTTGTCTATGATACAGTCGGCCTGTTCTCGGCAGCCCGTCTCTGGTGGATGCTCAGAACTTTTGGCCATAAACACGTGCACATATTGAACGGCGGCTTGCCGAAATGGGAAGCCGGGGGCCACTTGGTTGAAAGCAAGAGTACAGCGGCGGCCACGAACCTCCCTTTCACGTCAAGCCTTGATCATACCAAGGTCAAATCGCTGAAACATGTTGCAGCCGCATTGAAATCCAAATCAACGCAAGTGGCTGATGCCCGTTCCGCCCCTCGTTTTCGCGGTGAAGAAGCCGAAACCCGCCCCGGCGTTCGTCCCGGACATATGGTTGGTGCGGTCAATGTGCATTATACGTCACTGCTCAATGCAAACGGCACGCTGAAAAAAGTTCCTGCTTTGCGGGACGCCTTCGAACAAGCGGGCATCGACCTGAAACGCCCGGTCATCACCAGCTGCGGTTCTGGTGTGACAGCTTCGATCCTGATGCTCGGCTTGGCGGAACTCAACATAAAAGACGCCACCCTCTACGACGGCTCCTGGGCCGAATGGGGTGCGAGTGAACAGCCGGTGGCTACGGGGTGAGCTTCACCGCACATGAGCGCAACCAGTTAGCAAACTGTTCTTCCGTAACCTCGCTAGCTGCCAGTCCTATGACAATCGCAGCAATTTCCGGTTCATTGCAGACCAGCCCAACGTCATTGAGAGCCAGGAATGCCACTGCTGCCAACGTTCCCGTGCGTTTGTTACCATCGACAAAAGGGTGGTTTTTGACAATGCCATGGCAATAGGACGCCGCAAGCCTGAACACATCTGCTTCAGGCTCGTAGGCATACACGTTTTGCGGTCGTGCCAGTGCACTGGCCAATAAGCCTGCATCACGCAGTCCATCGCCACCACCAAATTGCACAAGGGATTCACGGTGGAAGGTTTCCACCATGGCCAATTCTAACCAGATCATGGAGTGTTCCTATTCCGCCAGTTTTTTCATGGCGTTTGGATATTTGCGCATGAAAGATCGCGCCGCTTCAACTGCTTTTTCAAAATTGACGTCATAGGGCGTAACTTCAAAGCCGTTGGGCGTACGGGCGACAAAAACAGGATCGCCCTCGCCAAGGCCGAGTTCCTTGGCTATATCTGAGACAGTCAAAGTCAGTGAGTTGCCGACTTTGCGAATGAAGACTGGTTTGTTCATGTCACCAACCTAATACGAAATGTATAATTACACAACTGTATAATTATCACCGCACGGGCGGCGCATACAACACGCCGCCTTTATCCCACTGGTTGTTCAAGCCACGTTCGATTTGCAACTTCGATGCCGTCCCCAAATTCCGGTCAAACATCTCGCCGTAGTTGCCAACAGCGGCGATGGCGCGTGCGGCCCAATCGGCGTCCAATCCCAAATCCACGCCAAACGTGCCTTCGACGCCCAGCAAGCGACGAACACCGGCTTTTTTGGACGTCGCCTTGGCTTCCGCCACATTGGGTCCGCGCAATTCCATTTCCTCAGCATCAATCAGCGCAAACAAGGTCCAGCGGGCAATGTTGAACCACTGCTCGTCACCAACGCGCACAGCGGGGCCCAGTGGTTCTTTTGAAATCACTTCCGGCAAAACAATGTTCTCATCCGGTTTCGAAAGTTTCAAACGGATGGCATACAGCTGAGATTGATCGGCGGTATAGGCATCGCATTCATTCGCTTCAAAGGCGGCAATCGCAGCGTCTGGCTTGTCAAACACCTTGGCCACAAACGCCATTTCGCGTTCCTTGAAAAAGTCTTCCACATTGGCTTGCGTTGTCGTGCCGCTGACGAAACAGATGGCCGCTTGGCTCATATTGAATACCGACACCACGCCAGACAGTTTTTTCACAAGAAAGCCTTGCCCGTCATGATATAATATGCCGACAAACCGGAACGGAAATTTGGTTTCACGCTCCATGGTCCAGGTGGTGTTGCGCGATAGCACATCAACCGCACCCGACTTCAATTTCTCAAAACGCTCCTGCGCTGTGAGCGGCACATATTCAACCTTGCTGGCATCGCCCAAAGTTGCTGCGGCTAACGCTTTGCAATAGTCAACATCCATGCCGGCCCAGGTTCCATCGCTGGCTTTTTCGGCAAACCCCAGTAGCCCGGCATTGACACCGCAGTTCAGTTTTCCCCGCGCCTTTACATCCTGCAGGGTTGACGCTTGCACAGCCATCGACAAAGCAAAGAGTGAAACAGTCAGGGTCAGCAGTTTGCGCATGGCGAATCCGTATTCAGTGAAAGGTGCCGGAACATAACGGCTCTATCCCAACGTGCCAAGCCGCTTTGCAAGGGCTTCAACATCTGAAAACATTTCGCACTCCGGCTTCATCGGGCGCGTGACCATGACGACGGGAAGCCCCAGATGACGGGCCGCATCCAGCTTGGCCTGCGTCAGGTCACCACCTGCATTCTTCGTGATCAAATGCGTAACGCCATTGTCCCGCATCAAGCCAATTTCACTTTCAAGCGCTTGCGGCGGACGATCAAGAATAACCCGCCATCGCGTTGGCACCTCGTCGTTGATCGCTTCCACCGTTCGGACAAGACCACTGATATCCGCGCGTACAAAGAAGGGTGCGAGGTCTTTGCGTCCAGACGTAATCAACACGACAGCTTTCGCAGGGAGCATCGCAGCAGCTTCCGCCAGTGAGACGACGTCTATCCAGTGATCTTTCAAACCCGCCAGCCACGCAGGCCGCTCAAAGCGCAGCAATGAACAACCAAACTGTTGCGCCGCCTCAAAGGCATGGCGGGATATGGTCGCCGCAAACGGATGCGTCGCATCAATCAACACTTCAACAGAATGTGACTTGAGATAGTGAACCATCCCCGCCACCCCGCCAAAACCACCGACACGCAATTTCCCCTCAGGCAAAATCGGCGAACAAGTAACTCCCGCCAGCGAGGTCGTTACATCATGACCATCAGCGACAAGCCGCGCCGCAATAGCCCGCGCTTCAGTGGTACCACCAAGAATGAGAATGCGTTTGGGGGTGATGGCCCTAGGTCGCATGCCCGATAATCTTTCCATCTCGCGACACCACAATCACATCAGCAACACAGGCCCCCTGCAACACCGCCCGCACATGCACCAACCCCTCTTCCGCCACCCGCTGCGCCAACCCATCGCCCGCCAATTCGAGAACCTCCAGCGCCGTATTTGCCACTAACACCCGCTCACGCAACAGCGGATCTACCCGCTCCGCCAACCACGCAAAATCCACCTGCGACCGCCCTGAATGCAAATCCATTGCCCCCTGCGCCAGCTTCACCATCTTGCCAAAACCACCGCCGATGGTCACGCGCGCCACCGGGTTCACCCGCAGGTATTTAAGCAGCCCGCCCGCAAAATCCCCCATGTCCAGCATCGCTTCAAGCGGCAAATCGTAATGCGCCCTGACAGCTTCTTCAGACGTTGACCCCGTACATCCCGCGACATGCGCGAATCCCGAAGCCCGCGCCACATCAATGCCGCGATGAATCGAGGCAATCCACGCCGCACAGGAATAAGGATTGACGATTCCGGTCGTGCCCAAAATCGAAAGCCCGCCGATAATGCCCAGTCGGCCATTCCAGGTTTTCTCGGCCAATGCCACTCCGCCGGGAACAGAGATTTCAATCTCGGCACCCACGCCAAATTCAGCCACAACCGCTTCCATCATCTGGCGCGGCACCGGGTTGATCGCGGGTTCACCAACAGCAATGGGAAGCCCCGGCTTGGTAATCGTGCCAACCCCCTCGCCCGCCGTGAATAGCACCCCAGAGGCCCGCAGCCGCACGGTGACAACGATCATCGCGCCATGTGTCACATCCGGATCATCACCGGCATCCTTGACGATCCCGACACGCGCCCAGCCCTCAGCTTTTTCTTCAAGTGCCAAGGGAAATGCCACCACCTGCCCTTTGGGCAATGTGATCTCAACCGGGTCCGGAAAGCGCCCGGTGACCAATGCGGTCAGTGCAGCTTTCGTTGCCGCCGTCGCACAGGCCCCTGTCGTCCATCCACGGCGCAATGCCTGTTCTGGCTTTTCCAAACGCATGGCTTCCAGCTATAAGGAGCAAATGACCGTGACTCCAACAAAAACCGCCGCTGCATGGGGCCGGGATACCACGGGCTTTGCGCGGCTTGACGGGGAAGCATTCCCGCAGTTCGAACCGGGCTGGGTCTGGCTGGTGGGTGCAGGGCCCGGAGCCCCCGGATTGATGTCGCTGCTCTGCTATCACGCCATGCAGAACTGCGATGTTGTGGTTTATGACGCGCTGGTCAACCCCGACATTTTGCGCTGGGTGCGCATTGGAGCCGAGTTGGAGTACGCCGGAAAACGCGGCGGCAAACCTTCCCCCGTCCAGACCGATATCACCATCCGCCTTATCGAACTTGCCCGCCAAGGAAAACGCGTGTTGCGTCTGAAAGGCGGCGATCCCTTCATGTTTGGCCGTGGCGGCGAAGAGAGCCAGAACCTCGCGAAAAACGGAATTCCCTTTCGCGTCGTCCCCGGCATATCCTCAGGCATCGGCGGCCTCGCCTATGCCGGCATTCCCGCCACCCACCGTGACACCAACCACGCCGTCATCTTTCTCACGGGCCATGACGCCACGGGAAAAATGCCAGCCAACGTCAACTGGTCCGCCATCGCAACGGCTGCACCCGTCATCATAATGTATATGGGCATCAAGAACTTGGGCGAGATTGCAAAGACTTTGATTGAAGCAGGAAGAAAGCCCGACGACCCCGTCGCCATCGTCTCCAACGCCTCCATGCCACATCAAACCGTAGCCATGACAACCCTCGCCGAAGCCGGAACCTTCGTCACCGAAAACCACCCGCCAACCCCCGCCATCATCGTGATCGGCCACGCCTCCGACTGGCGCTCGCTGCTGGACTGGTACGGCCCGGCCTTGCGGGAGAACAAGATTGGGTAAGGCGATTGTTGTCGCCGCCCCTCACTCCGGCAGCGGTAAAACCCTGGTCACCCTCGGCCTCATCCGCGCCTTGCGCAACGCAGGCCACAACGTGGCCTCCGCCAAGGTTGGCCCTGACTACATCGACCCGCAATTCCACAGCGCCGCCTCCGGCCACCCTTGCGTCAATCTCGACCCCTGGGCCATGGGCACATCCGCCTGCGCCACCTTGCTGCAAAACCAAGCCGACATCACCATCATCGAAGGCGTCATGGGACTGTTCGATGGTCCTGACGGGGCCAGAGGTTCCACAGCGGATTTGGCGGCTGATCTCAACATCCCCGTCATGCTGGTCGTGGATTGCGCCCATCAGGCGCAGTCCGTCGCCGCTTTGGTCTCAGGCTTCAAAAACCATCGCCCCGATGTCCAAATCGCAGGCCTGTTCCTCAACCGCATCAAAAGCGACCGCCACGCGGCGATTCTGCACAGCTCACTGGCTGAAACAAAAATCCCCATCCTCGGGCAACTGCGTCAGAACGACTCATTCCATATGCCGTCGCGTCACCTCGGACTGGTACAAGCGCTGGAAAATCAACAGCTTGAAGCATTCCTTGAAAGCGTCGCAACAGGAGTCGCACGTGAAACAAAACTTGACAAGTTAATTGAATTTGCTGCGCATCCATCGAATCAAGTGGAAAGTGCCACGTTGCCACTCCCCCCACTGGCTCAAAGCATAGCCATCGCCCGCGACGAAGCCTTCGCCTTCGCCTACCCCCATATGCTCGACGGCTGGCGCAACGCCGGGGCCGAACTCACATTCTTTTCACCTCTCAACAACGAAGCCCCAGCCAAAGCAGAGGCCGTTTTTCTGCCCGGCGGCTATCCTGAACTTCACGCAGGCACACTCGCCGCCAATCAAATCTTCATGAATGGCATCCGGAGTTTCAGGGGACTGGTTTACGGCGAATGCGGGGGCTACATGACCCTGGGCGACGGCCTCATTGATGCGCAAGGCAACCGTCACGCCATGGCAGGACTTCTGCCACTGGAAACCAGCTTCGCCACCCGGAAACTCCACCTCGGCTACCGCCAGCTCACATCGCGGACCACACACTTCCCCGCGAACCTGCGCGGCCACGAATTCCACTACGCAACCATCACCAGCGAAGGCAACGCCGACCGCCTGTTTGACGCCACAACCGCCAACGGAACCGCCCTGCCATCATTGGGCCTCAGACGCGACAACATCATGGGCTCATTCGCCCATATCATCAGCGTGGCACCATGACGGCACGCGCCATCATGTTCATGGGCACCGGGTCTGACGTGGGAAAATCCCTGATCGTGGCGGGCTTGTGCCGCTTGCTGGCCAATCGCGGACTGAAAGTCGCCCCCTTCAAACCGCAAAACATGTCGAACAATGCAGCAGCCGTAACGGGTGGCGAAATTGGCCGCGCCCAGGCCCTGCAAGCCCGCGCGGCGAAAGTCACACCCACCATTCACATGAACCCGGTGTTGCTGAAGCCTGAGTCAGAGCGCGGCGCGCAAGTCATCGTGCAAGGCCAACGTGCCGCCACTATGACAGCGCGGGATTTCTTCAAAAACCGCCAACAGTTCATGCCCGCCATTCTCAACAGTTTCCATAAACTGGCGGCTGATTACGACATCATCCTCGTCGAAGGTGCGGGAAGTCCCGCTGAAACCAACCTGCGCCGAGGCGATCTCGCCAACATGGGCTTTGCCGAAGCGGCTGACATTCCCGTGGTGCTCATCGGCGACATCCACCGGGGTGGCGTCATTGCCTCACTCGTCGGCACCCATGCAGTGCTGGACAAGACCGAAAACGCCCGTATTAAAGCCTTCCTGATCAACAAGTTCCATGGTGATCCCCATCTGTTTTCTGAAGGTCTGAAAGATATCCAGACCCGCACCAACTGGCAAAGCCTGGGCGTCATCCCGCATTTCACCAATGCCAACCGCCTGCCCGCTGAAGATGCGGTATCACTGGAACAAGGCTTGTCTTCACAAAGCGGCCCCCTCAAAATCTGCGTCTTTCGCCTGCCCCGCATTTCGAACTTCGACGACCTTGATCCCCTGCGGCTGGAACCCGGCGTCACCCTGCACTTCGTCCAGGCGGGCGAAGCATTGCCGGGCGATTGCACCCTCGCCATCATCCCCGGTTCCAAATCCACCATGGCCGACCTTGCCGCCCTGCGTACCAATGGCTGGGACATCGACTTAGCTGCCCATGTGCGGCGCGGCGGAAAAGTCCTCGGCCTCTGCGGCGGTTATCAAATGTTGGGAGCAATGATCCATGATCCCCTCGGACTGGAGGGACCAGCGTCAAGCGTCGAAGGCCTGAAGCTGCTCAACGTCGAAACCACCTTGACCGCCGACAAAACCATCACCCCAACAACCGCCACGCACGCCGCATCAGGCGAAACCATATCAGCCTACGAAATCCATTTGGGCAAAACCAGCGGCCCCGATTGCAAAACCCCTTTCGCCCACACAGCAGCAGGTCCGGAAGGCGCCGTGAACGGCAACATCATGGGCACCTACCTCCACGGCTGTTTCAGCGCCGATGGCTTTCGCAACGCGTTTCTCAAATCACTGGGGCATGAGGCAAGCGATTTGGCTTATGAAGCGCTGATTGAAAAAACCCTTGACGAGTTGGCCACACATTTGGAACAGCATGTGGACATCGAAAAAATTCTGGAACTCGCGTCATGATCAACCACCCCCTCCCCCCTTCGGGGTACTCCCCCAGCTTCGCTGAGGAAGAAAAGAAATCCCTTTCTCCCTCGGCCCTCTTGCCGGGGGAGTACGGCGAAGCCGGGAGGGGGTGTTAGCCACATGCTCCACCTCCCCGAAGCCACCCTCGCCACCCTGATCGAGCGCTACACCGGCTACCCCGACGCCATCTACCGCGTTATCGGCCACCCGGTGCAATGGATCGGCGCCTTCATCTCCTGGCTCGACCAAACCCTCAACACCAAACCCGACGATGAAATCGAAGGCCTGTTGCGCGGTGGCATCACTGTCATCCTTCTCCTCGGCGCAACAGCCCTCCCCGCCTACATGCTGCAAGACCTGCTGAACGGCATTCCCGGCGGCTGGCTCATCAACGCCCTCATCGCCACCGCCTTCATCGCGCAAAAATCCATGCGCAATCACGTACAGGACGTTGCCCACGCCCTGTCATCCTCCATCGCCGCCGCACGCATCGCCGTTGCCAAAATCGTGGGCCGCGACACCGCCCAACTCGACGAATCCGGCATCGCCAAAGCCGCCCTCGAAAGCCTGGCTGAAAACACCGCCGACGGCATCGTGGCCCCGGTCTTCTGGTACGCCTTGTTGGGCCTGCCCGGTCTCGTCGCCTACAAGGCCATCAACACCGCAGACTCCATGATCGGCCACAGGTCGGAGCGCTATGTCTACTTCGGGTTCGCCGCCGCCAAACTTGATGACCTCGTCAACCTGCCCGCCTCAAGATTGACCGCTTTGTTGTTCTCCGCAGCAGCAGTATTCACCTCACCAGCCGCAGCACAAAACGCGCTCCGGTCCGCATGGAACGACGCCTTCAAACACAAATCCCCCAATGCCGGTTGGCCGGAAGCCGCCATGGCTGGCGCACTCGGGTTGAAATTCGGCGGACCCCGCGCTTACGAAGATGGCATGGTCGATTTACCCTGGATGGGCACTGGCCGCGAAACCATGACCCGCACCGACATCACAGCAGGCCTCGCTCTTTACGACAAATTCCTCTGGATCATGTTTGGCGTGCTGGCAGTTCTGGCAATCGCCCTTTGAGCAGCAATGGCAAACCCGCCGCCACAAACACCACGTTGTCAGCCACCGCCGCCACCCGCTGATTGAGCAGGCCTTGCGCATCGCGAAACCGCCGCCCCAGCGCGTTGTCAGGCACAATGCCCAAACCCACCTCGTTTGACACCAGAACCACATCCGCCTGAACGCCCGCCAGCATGCTCGTCATCGCCATCGCGGGGCCATCCCAATCCAGCTCCCCCAACATCAAATTCGACAACCACAGGGTCAGGCAATCGACGAGAATAAATCGCTTGGGCGCGTCGACCTCCGCCAGTTTCAACGGCAATCCGATTTCTTCCTCATGCGTGGTCCAACCCTCGCCCCGCTGCGCCCTGTGCGCCGCGATGCGCTCGCGCATCTCGGTGTCATAAGCCTGCGCCGTTGCAATATAATGCTTCTCACCCCGCGCCAAACTTTCCGCCAATCGTGACTTGCCCGACCGCGCCCCGCCCAGAACCAGTGTAACCGTCATGCGCCAACCGGCGGAATCCGCGCAATGAAATGCCCGCGCATCGCATCAGGCCATTGCTTGAATGGCACCTCGCCCGTCTCCGTTGCACCGTGTGAATCAAACCACTGCAAAATCGCCACCGCCTGCTCTTTCGTGGCCGCGTGCTTTCCCGTGATGTAGGAAAACCGTTCCGTATCGCGAATGACAACACTGCAACTCTGCGTGCAATTCCACAGGCAAGTTTGCTCCACCACATCCACATCACTGCGGCCATGCTCTGCCAAAACCGAACGCAATTCCGCAATTAGCGTCTGCCCACCCGTGCGGCCGTCATCCGCCAATTTTCGGCCATCTGGAAAACGGCATGTATTGCACAACACCAGACTACGCATTTCCGTCAAACCCAAAAACCATTTTGAACATCATGGCCTTCCATGTAGCGTGAAACCCAACCTGTCAACGTGACCAAACCGGCATGCCCTTCAAACAAATCGCCTTCCTCGCCTCCGACGCGCCATCTGCAAAACGCGCCCTCACCCGTTTGGCCAAACTCCATGGCAATGCCGATCTCGCAAAAGCCGACGTCGTGGTGGCCTTGGGCGGCGACGGTCACATGCTGCAAACCATGCATAAAATGGTCTCCACAGGCATTCCCATCTACGGCATGAACCGTGGCACCATTGGTTTTCTGATGAATGATTTCTCGGAAGCCAATTTGCACCAACGACTGGAAGCCGCCGAACTGACCACCATTCATCCCCTCCGAATGACTGCCATGGACGCTTCCGGCAAAAAACATTCCGGCATCGCCTTCAACGAAGTCTCGCTGCTCCGCCAACGCCACCAGGCCGCAAAAATCGCCATTCACATCGATGGCAAGGAACGTTTGAAGGAACTGATCTGCGACGGTCTGCTGGTGTCAACGCCGGTTGGCAGCACCGCTTATAATCTCTCTGCCCACGGACCAATCCTGCCCATCGGTTCTCCCCTGCTGGCATTGACGCCGATCAGCGCCTTCAGGCCCAGGCGTTGGCGTGGCGCCATATTGCCGCGCAATGCCAAAGTCACACTTATCATCAACGAAGCCGAAAAACGCCCGGTCGCCGCCGTGGCCGATCATCTGGAAGTACGCGAAGTGGTGACAGTTGAAATCGTGGAAGACAAAAAGCGCATCGTGAAAATGCTGTTTGATCCGGGGCACAGTCTGGCTGAGCGGGTGTTGAACGAACAGTTCAGGTTTTAAGGACCTCATCCGCCCTTTGGGCACCTTCTCCAGCAAGTGGGCTGGAGAAGGGACTGGATTGAGACTTCCTCAAATGTTGAGCATGAGGGAGGTTGAACGATTGTCCCTTCTCCACGCCCTCTTGCGTGGAGAAGGTGCCCAAAGGGCGGATGAGGTCCTTTCCCTCAAGCCGCCCGCAGCATATCCGACTTCAATTTCTTCGCAATCTTCCGCACCTTGTCATCGGCAAAGCGCCCGACATAATCCATCAGCTTGGCCTGGTCCCGCACACCAATTGCACCAAACTGCAACATCAATACTTCAAGCAAACGCCGTCCAAATCCGTCGGCATTCAGGCGCACATCTTCTTCCCGCGCTTGTGCTGCAACTTCAGTTGCACATGAAATAATGGCATGGCAGCCCGTCGGCAACATTGAACGGTTGAGCATGGATTTGATCCCGGCTGCACCCCGCGTCAGCATCAGTTCCAATACCCGCTCCGCCTGTTGGCCAGACAAATGCCCCAGTGCCGCCGCCACAACTTCCATGTATCCAAGACAGGCAGCACGCACGATCAGCGACGGCGTCAACATGTTCTGTGTCGCCAGAAACTGCATGCCGAAACTGCGCTCTGCCGTATCAGCCTGTTTCAGCACCAGCAACACAGCGCCCTCTTCGGCATCGGCCACCAGGTCGTTGGCGTCGTTGGCAGGCATCCAGCCGCGTTCCGCCATCATCTGCCGCATGCGCACCGCAGCACGTCTGGCTTGCGTAATGCGAATATCAAGCGGCAGGTCCGCCCGCGTCAGCAATCGGTCAACCACATCGCCTGATTGGCCAAGCCGGGTATAGATCTGGTGCAGATCAGGCGGCGTCAATTTCACTTTTGCATTGCTGAGAAGGGCCGCCGCCGCCGCAGCCGAACCCGCCCGCACGATGAACAAAACAGCTTCTGCGGAAATGTCAGCACGCATGGCCACAGTCTTCTGCCGCGCCTCGTCGCCCACCCGCAGAATGGCTTGCATATGCCAGGAATTCAGCGATGGCGTGGTTGCCAGAAACGGCAACGCAATGGCATCTTCATCGGCAATCACGGTGAAAATCAAATCCTGATTGACGTTCTTGACGCTTGCCAATTCATCCGCCAGCACGCGGCGCACATTGCGGTCACTATCAACGGCCAATTTCATCAAAATCGGAACAACCTGATTGCGTTCCTCAACAGACGTATCCGGGTCGTCAATCAGGCCAACCAGTTGCCGGGCCAGCGCTTGCCGTGCCACGGCCTGCCCGCATTCGAGCACTGCCTCCAGCACCGTCACATCCAAACCGGTTTCTGTCTCCACACGCATTTTGACCACCTACAATCCCAGACATTAGGACTTTAGAAATCAGGCCTTAACAAACCGTTCACCACGATTGTCAATCAGGCGGCAGCGGCCAGCAAAACACCAGACTGTGTAAGTTTGAAGCGCAGCAGGTCCAGATCAAACGGCACCATCATGAATTCGGATGCGCCATTGAGAATACTGTCGCCCATCTGCGCCATGCTGGTTTCGCAGGCGTAGTGAATAACCACAGGCCGCCCGGTGTTGCGGTTTTGATGCTGCACAAGCCGCAAAAATTCATTGGCCTGCGGCAAGGCAGACGCGTCAAGCATCACCACATCCGGTTTGTTCACGTGGCAGAAGCGAATGGCTGCCTCCATGTCTGAAAGCTGGTGCGACACCACACCAAGCTGGTCCAGCAAACCGCAAATGCGGCCACGCTCCAGAGCATTGTTATCAATCAACAGACAAGAAACCATAAGGTCCTACACTTTCGCGGGAAGGCGACTGGCCTCCCGTAAAGCGAGCCCTGCGCTCTCTTGGTTAACGAGTTATTAAACAGCTTTTCCACAGCTATTTTTTTTAGCTAACGTCATATTTTTAAATCATAAAAACAGCTTATGCACAGGTTTATACACAGTGGCAAAATTATGGCGTTCGCCCGCTGTTCACGACTCGCACCGCGACTCAGGGGGTTTTAACTAAATCAAAGATTGCACAACACAGAACCACTCCCGGTGTCCCTTCTCCATGCCCCCTTGCATGGAGAAGGTGCCCGAAGGGCGGATGAGGTCCCTTCCTCACTTCACACTCAACACGCCATAAATAAAATCCAAAACACTTCCAATCTCTCTGAACACCGCAAAATTTTCCACCCTGATCACACGATATCCCTGCTGCTCCAAAAAAGCTGTGCGCCGCACATCATATGCAACATCCGCCACATCCCCATGCGTGGCCCCATCGACCTCGACAATCACCCGCTCAGCCCGGCACACAAAATCCACAATGTAAGGCCCAATCGGCTGCTGTCGCACGAACTTGAAATCCCCCAAAGACCGCTTGCGCAAAGCTCCCCAAAGCTTGCGTTCGGCTTCAGTTGGTTCACGCCGCATGGCTTTGGCCCGGGCGAAAGTGAGTGGTGTAGGCTTCATGGTAACAAGACGGAGAAGCAGTCAAAATCCGTCGCGGTGGTGAAAAAGAAAAGGACCTCATCCGCCCCTTGGGCACCTTCTCCAGCAAGGGGGCTGGAGAAGGGAAATCCTACCACCTGTCCCTTCTCCATGCCCCCTTGCATGGAGAAGGTGCCCGAAGGGCGGAGGAGGTCCCTTGGCCACACATCCCACCCGTTGTTGCAACAGCGCGGCTACCCAGGACGCCGCATGCGCCAAACCTCGTCCACCGTCGCATATTCCGCATAGCCCAACCGCGCGATGGGCTTCATCGCGGCTGTATCAACCCGGCCCCCGACGATAAAGCGGTCATCAATATGAATGCCAATCACCCGCCCGATCACCATCCAGTCGTTGACATGGCCATCATCATTGGGAAGCGGCACAGTCTGGAAATGGCGGCATTCAAAACAGACAGGACTTTCACCCACACGTGGCACCTTGATGAACTGGCACGGCGTTTTCGTCAAACCCGCCAGCTCAAACTCGTCAACATGTGAACCCACACCTGCCGATGACACATTCATCGCCTCACGCAAATCATACGTTGCCATGTTGAAAGCAAATTCACCCGTGGCCTCCACATTGCGGATCGTGTCCTTCCGCCCGCCGGAACCAAAGGCCACGTAGATCGGGCCATCCGAAAAGGCATTGAAAAAACTGTAAGGCGCGAGATTGGCAACGCCCTGTTCAGACAACGTCGATATCCATCCAATCGGCCTTGGCACCATCACCGCCTTGAACGGATCAAGTGCAAGGCCATGATTATTGCGTATCGCATCATAAAACATCAACGGCACCGAAAAAATTCAGGAAGATCAGCAATGCTGTCGAATATGTGGTCAGCATGGTGTTCGAGATGATGGCGCCGCGCATTGCCGGTCAGGACTCCGATAGCCAAACCCGCACCGCCATTGCGCGCCTCTTCAAGGTCATGCGTATTGTCACCCACCATGGCAATCTCCTGCGGCAGAATTCCGGCTCGTTCCGCAAACATCCGGACCATCTGGCCCGATGGTTTGGGCAAGGCTACACTGTCGGCCCCCAAAATCGCGGTGAAAAAATGCTCCACCTTCAGTGCATTCATATGGCGTTTTGCTGATACTTCGCCATCATTGGTGGCCACACCAAGCTGCAATCCGAGATCTCTCAAAGCTTCAAATACCGGTGGCAGCGGCATCAACGGGGTCATGTGGGAAAGCGCCAAAGGCGCAAACTCATGGTCCAGGCGATAAGTGATCTTTTCATGTTCATCAGCACTCGTATCGGGCCACCACAGTGCCACCAGTTGCCGTGTCGTTCCCCCCGCAAGTGTTGAACCCGCGCGGAACGTATTGGTCACGGGATCAAGTCCGGCGGCAATCATTTTTGTTTCAACCTCGGCAGAGGACAGCCCCTGCTCCTGTTTCAGCATGGCCTTGTAAAACGGCACCCATGTGCCATTGACGTCAATCAGCGTGCCATCCTTGTCGAACAAAACTGCCTTGATCGCCATCACGAACCCCAGTGCGTGGTAAGGGCAACTGCATCAGGCCGCGGCCTGTCTTCAAGCGGCACCGTCGACGTGCCAATATAAATCAGCCCTGACACCTTTTCGTGCGGCGCAATTCCCATCGCAGCTTTTGCCCCATCATCATAGGCCACCCAGTCCGACTGCCACTGCGCATCAAAGCCATGCGCCTGCGCTGCCAGCACCAGATTGAAACAAACCGCCGCGGATGACATCAGCTGTTCCCACGCCGGAATTTTGACATGTTCAGTCGCCGTTGAAACCACGGCAACAACAACGGGTGCACGGGTAAACAGTGTTTTCTGGAAGTTGACGCCGTCAGCAGGATAATCGGGATGCAGTTCAGCAAACCGCTTGGCAAACAGCTCACCCACACCAGCGCGAGCTTCTCCCTCAAACACCACAAACCGCCACGGGTTCAGCTTGCCGTGATCCGGCACGCGAACAGCGATGGAAAGAATATCCTGCAACTGTGCCGCATCCGGCCCCGGCCCGCCCATGGCTTTGGCAGACGCAGACTTGCGGGATTTCAAAAAAGCAAGGAGTGATGATTTGTCGTTGAGCATTGTCATGCCAGCTATTTGGCGGGCAGCCTTGCACTTGGCAATGCCTTCAATTGCGCAGGGTCCGTTAACCAATAATTAAGCATCCGGTTGCGCTGAAACCGGGCCTGTGGTTTTCAAGCATACCGGCCGCAGAGCTGGGGGAGAGTTGAACAAGGGGACAATCGAATGGGCGTCAGCACCCGTCCATCGACCACACACCGCCAGCAGCGCAGCTTCAAGGCTTGCGCGCTGGCGGTGGTCTTGTTTGCAAACTCCTTGAACCCGGCACTCACCGCCGCACCTGTTGTAGACGACACCGACATCACAGCCACGCAATCCATCGCCAGCGACACCGCCCACGAAGTGTCCATCAGCATTGTAAATCCCGGCAGTGAAACCATGGCATTGTCCGCCCGTTTGACCACGATGAGCTTGCACATAGCCAAGGACGTGATCTGGCAGGTGCGCAATGAGCAAGGCGAACTCGTGCTGGACGCCACAGCCAGCGAACTGCAAAGTCCCCTGCCCCCCGGCCAATATGTCGTTGAAGTGCAATATGGTGCAGTGTCATTGCGCGAAACTGTCAGGCTTGTCGAAGGCAACAGCATTGTCGTGAATTTCGTTTTGAATGCCGGTGGACTGCGTGTGCTGTCATCACTCAAAAATCTTGCCGCTGACGGCATTCAGCCAAAAATCTTGGTCTATTCACTGACAGGCCCGGACAAGGGCAAACTTGTCGCCCACTCTGAAACCGCAGGTGAACTGCTGAAACTGCCAGCCGGAACTTACCGGGTCGAAAGCCGCATGGGCGAAGGCAATGCCACCGCCGTGACTGATGTTCGCATTCGCCCCGGCAAAATGAGCGCCATCGAAGTCAACCATCAGGCCGGAATCGCAAGACTGAGTTTTGTTGGCGCACCTGATGCGGAAGTGTCGTGGGATGTCCGCCCCATTGATGGCCTGAAGTTCAAATCGCTGACAGGCATCACCCAAAAGCTGGCACTGAAACCCGGCACCTATCTGGCCGAAGCCCATGTCAACGGCGAAATCCTCACGGCAAAGTTCATCATTGAAGTTGGCGAAGAACGTGACATCATGTTGGGAAACTGAACCTGCTTTTGTTCAGCCGGAATCGTTCAAGCGCTTTTCTTTCCACGGCACTTGTCTGAGCAATATTTGACTTCCGCCCAAACCCTTTCCCACTTCTTGCGCCACGTAAAGGGCCGCCCGCAAGTGACGCAAATCTTGGTAGGAAGATCGCTTTTCTTCTTCACGCCTTGACGCGCAAGGTCGAGCGTCCACCGTCCACTCCAATCACCTGGCCCGTGATCCAACCCGCTTGTTCAGACAGCAGAAATGCCGCCAGTGCAGCCACCTCTTCCGGTTCGCCCAGGCGCTGCAACGGATGCATGGCCGCAATCGCCTGTGCTGTTGCATCATTGGCGGTCATGGCGGCCGCCAGTGGTGTTTTCGTCAGCGACGGCGCAATCGCATTTACGCGAATTTTGGGGGACCACTCCGCCGCAAGACACCGCACCAATCCTTCAACCGCACCCTTGGCCATGGCAATCGACGCATGCGATGCAAACCCTTGCCCCACCGCAACGGTTGAGAACATGATGACAGATGCAGTCTGTGCCGTGCTCGCCTTCAACGCGGGAAAAGCCGCTTTTGCAGCCCGCAAAGCCCCGAGCGCATTGATATCGAAGTCTTTCATCACATCTGCATCAGTTGTGCGATGGGCAGGTTTCAAATTGATCGTGCCAACGCAATAGGCAAGGCCATCAACCTCAGTCCCAGCAGCCAAAATCGCCTGTTCCAGCGCAGCAGAGTCAGTCACATCGGCCACCGCAGAACTGGCACCCAACTCGTCCGCAATGGTTTGGAGCTTGCCCGCATCACGCGCAATCAAATGCAGCGATGCGCCCTGTGCCGAAAGTGTGCGCGCCAAAGCCCCGCCAATTCCGGATGTTCCAATGATGATATGTTTTGTCATGGTGACACTACGCATGAAGTGGAGAAAAGTTCACTCCGTGCGTGCTTCGAGGCTCGCGAAGGCGCTCGCGCCTCAGCATGAGGAGTTATGAAAGAGCGGCACAGATCTTCCTCATGCTGAGGTGCCCGCCCTCTTGCGGGCCTCGAAGCACGCACCCCTCACCCCCGCCGCTTCCCCGCAATATCCGGAGCCGCAGGAAACCGTGACTTCAGATCCCTGTCCGTCACACTCATGTGATTTCGTGTATATTGTTCAGACGCCTTTCTAAGCGGTTGAAAGTCCCACGGAAAAAGTGATCCGTTTTTCATGGCCTGGAATAGCATCAGCCTTGACTGTTGGCTTTCCAGCACTGCTGCATGGACACGCGGAATATCAAATTTCGCCTCAACTTCCGCCCGCATGATCTTGGCCAAAGGATGTGATGAAGCCAGATTATGCACCTCTTCCGGATCGTCATCGAGATTGAACAATTGGTCCGGATCAACAGGCGAGTGGATGAATTTCCAAGCTCCACGCCGCAACATGTAAACGGGAGCAATCGCACCTTCCGCCAGATATTCGCCCCAAGCCGTATGATCGGTATTTTCGGCAGCACCCGTCAGCAAGGGCACCAGCGAACGACCATCCACTTTCCGCGCCAATTCGGGACCAGACCCCTGCCCCAGTTCCGCCAAGGTCGGCAGAATATCAGCCAAGGTCACAGGTTCCGCCACCCGACGTGGCTTGAAGCGGGACGGGTTCCACACAATGAACGGCACATGCGCCGAGGGCTCCAGAAACGACATCTTGTACCAAAGCCCGCGCTCCCCCAGAAAATCTCCGTGGTCGGATGTGAATACGACGACAGTATTTTCCAGCATGCCAGTACTCTCAAGTGCCGCCAGCAATTTTCCGAGCAAATCATCGACATAGGAAATATTGGCATAATAGCCATGCCGCGCCGAACGCACATCAGCTTCGGTCACCGCGTAATCATCCATCGCCGACATTTCATAAAGCCGCTGACAATGCGCATCAAGTTCATGCTTGGGCCTGTGCGGCACCTTCGGCAAATCAATGTCCTCGTCGCGATACAAATCCCAGAATTGTTTTCTGGCCGCATAGGGATCATGCGGATGCGTGAACGACGCCATCAGCGCCAGCGGCTTGTCAGCATCAAAGCGCGCGTGATCATAAATTTTGCGAACCGCCTGAAACGCCACATCATCATCAAATTCAAGCTGGTTGGAAATCTCGGCTATGCCCGGCTGCAAAACACTGGTCATGTTGTGATACCACCAGTCAATCCGCTCCTGCCGCAAACGCCAATCCGGCGTCCAGCCAAAATCCGCCGGGTAGATATCGGTGGTCAGCCGTTCCTCCAAACCATGCAACTGGTCCGGCCCCACAAAATGCATCTTGCCGGATAAGCAAGTCTTGTAACCCTCCTTCCGCAAGTAATGCGCCCAGGTCGGAATGGCCGACGGAAACTCCGCCGCATTGTCATAAACCCCGGTGCGCGATGGCAGCAACCCGTTCATGACAGTGGCACGGGCGGGCGCACACAAGGGGCTCGACGAATAGGCATTGTCAAACACCACGCCCTCTTTCGCCAACCGCGACAGGTTCGGCGTTTGCACCAAAGGGTGGCCATGGAACGGCAGGTATCGCGCCGCCAACTGGTCAGCCATCACAAACAGGATATTGGGTTTCTGCTGCTTCGCCATTATAGTCCCCTCATGAAAACAGTCTTGCTGCTGCTGATCAGATTCTACCAGCTTACACTATCATCAATCATGGGGCGTCACTGCCGCTTCCTTCCGACATGTTCGGACTATGCGCGGCAGGCGATAGAAATTCACGGGGCAATTGATGGCGGAATGCTGGCGACCAAGCGCATATGCCGCTGTCACCCCTGGGGCGGAGAAGGTTATGATCCCGTGCCGCCGAAAGTTTGAGTACCAGTCAAAAAACGGACCTCATCAGCCCTTCGGGCAGCTTCTCCAAGGGAGAAGCGACTCGTTGGCAGTCTTCCCCAAATGATCAGTCATTCAGGGAGGTCCAACAGCCAGTCGCTTCTCCTTTGGAGAAGCTGCCCGAAGGGCTGATGAGGTCCCTTTCTCAATCAAACGCCCCCAAAACACTAACGGGGAGCCGAAGCCCCCCGCGATTTGTTGTTTATTTCTGAAACTCAAAATGCCCAGATGGCGGCCGCACGAACCTCTTGTTCGTTGTTGGGACCACCTGTGATGGTACAGCAAGCGGTTTTGTATGTGCCATCTTTAAACTTGGTGAACGTGTAGTCGAGACGCAATCTGAACTGGTCCGTCACCGCCTGTTCAATACCGGCGCCCAGACTCCAGCCCCAATGATTTGCACGAAGCTTAGTCGCGGTCGTTGAATAGTTGTCGATCAACAGGCCTTTTGCGTAGGCACCACCAGCTGTAACAAACAAGAGGGTATCATCCATCGCGTAGCCAACACGGGCATTCATTCGGCCAATCAACGGCATGCTATGCTTGAAATCTACCAGAGGAGTAGGGTTGACAGTTAAAACCCCTGTGGATTCTACGCTGCCTTCGACACCCCAAACGATGTCATCCACTTGCAGGTTGTAACCTGCCAGAGCGCCGCCCTTCCAACCGCAACCGGCGTTCAGGAACTTGTCGCCTGTGAAGCTGTAGGTGAACTTTCCGTCTTCACAGCTCGAACCAACCAAGGCGCCAACATAGCCCCCGGTCCAGTCATAAGTCGCCGAACGCAACTCTTCAATGGGCGGTGGTGGTGGCGGAACATCAAGGTCAGCGGCAAGTGCCGAGGCAGCAGGCACAAAGGCCGCGGTAATCAAGGCAAGACGCAGGAAAAGTTTGTGCATGTGATTTTACCCAATACAGTTAACAGACAATAGTGAGACAATGACCTGTTAAGGTTAATGTCTGGTAAAACCGGATTGACCCGCTTCAGCTTTTTTTGGTCAGCACTTGACCCCGCTCCCGCCGTCATGCGATTTCGATGCTGCTACACAATGATTTGGCCTACCCGCGCATGTATGCGGGAGTGGGCAGGAGATCCTGAAAATGATTACAGTCACATTCCCCGATGGCAACATCCGCCAGTATGAAGCGGGCATCACATCGGCGCAGATCGCCGCCTCGATTTCAAAATCGCTGGAGAAAAAAGCCGCTGCCGCCGTGGTCGACGGCGCACTTACCGATCTGTCCGACCCCCTCACCCGCGATGTGAAACTGGAACTCATCACCCGCGATGACCCCCGCGCCCTCGAACTCATCCGCCACGATGCCGCCCACGTTTTGGCCGAAGCCGTGCAGGAATTGCACCCCGGCACGCAAGTCACGATTGGCCCGGTCATCGAAAACGGCTTCTACTACGACTTCGCGCGCAACGAACCTTTCACCACGGCTGACTTCGCGCCCATCGAAAAAAAGATGAAGGAAATTATCAGCAGGGACAAACCCTTCACCAAGTCCACAAAAACCCGCGAAGAAGCGAAAGAATTTTTCCGCGCCAAGGGTGAAAATTTCAAAGTCGAACTGGTTGATACCATCCCCGGCAACGAGGATATCAAGTTTTACGATCAAGGCGGCTGGATTGATTTGTGCCGTGGCCCCCATTTCAACTCCACCGGAAAAATCGGCACCGCGTTCAAATTGATGAAAGTGGCCGGTGCCTATTGGCGTGGCGATTCCAAGAACCAGATGCTGACCCGCATTTACGGTACGGCGTGGCACACGGCGGAAGATTTGCAGAATTACGTCACCGCCCTCGAAGAAGCGGAAAAGCGCGACCACCGCAAGCTGGGCCGCGAGATGGACCTGTTCCATTTTCAGGAAGAAGGACCGGGCGTGGTCTTTTGGCACCCCAAGGGCTGGGCCATGTTCCAGCAACTCGTCGCCTACATGCGCCGCCGCCTGAGCAGGCTCGGTTATGACGAAGTCAACGCCCCGCAACTGCTCGACAAATCCCTGTGGGAAACCTCAGGCCACTGGGGCTGGTACAAGGATGCCATGTTCGGGGCCACTCCCGCAGGTGAAGCCGTGGAAGACGGCGAACGCACCTACGCCATCAAACCCATGAACTGCCCCGGCCACGTGCAGATTTTCAAGCACGGCCTGCGCAGCTATCGCGAACTCCCCATGCGGCTTGCTGAATTCGGCGCAGTCCACCGCTACGAACCCTCAGGCGCTCTTCACGGTCTCATGCGCGTTCGAGGCTTCACGCAAGACGATGCCCACATATTCTGCACCGAAGCGCAGATGGAATCGGAATGCCTGAAAATCAACGACCTCATTCTCTCGACCTACAAGGATTTCGGCTTCGAGCAGATCGTGGTGAAACTTTCGACACGCCCTGAAAAACGCGTGGGTTCCGACGAAGCCTGGGACCGCGCCGAAGCCATCATGACAACGGTGTTGGAACAAATCGCCGCCGCCTCCGATGGCAAAATCAAAACCGCCATCAACCCAGGTGAAGGCGCATTCTACGGCCCCAAGTTTGAATACGTGCTGCGCGACGCCATCGGCCGCGACTGGCAATGCGGCACCACGCAAGTCGATTTCAACTTGCCCGAACGCTTCGGCGCATTCTACATCGGCGAAGACGGCAACAAGCATGTGCCGGTGATGATTCACCGCGCCATCTGCGGCTCCATGGAACGCTTCCTCGGCATTCTCATGGAAAACTACGCAGGCCATTTCCCGTTGTGGATCGCCCCAACGCAAATCGTCGTCGCCACGATTACCAGCGAAGCGGATGCCTATGCCGAAGAAGTGGGACAATTATTGCGCGACCAAGGTCACCGCATCGTGGTCGATACCCGCAACGAAAAAATCAACTACAAGGTCCGCGAACACTCGGTGAAGAAAGTTCCGGTCATATTGGTCGTAGGCAAACGCGAAATGGAAGACCGCGCCATCAACATGCGCAGGTTGGGTTCACAGGATCAAAAGGCGATGAGTCTGGCGGATGCGATTGCGGCGCTGAAGACAGAAGCAACGCCGCCGGATTTGCGGTGACACAATGAGTAGTAAAGATTTGTTAAAAAGCGCAAGGGAAGTCGCAGAATTTGAAGTATTTGCGCAAGCGCTTAGCCAATGGATTAAAATTACTCAGATTTTTTCTCAACCAAAAGATTGGACTGACATAACTGCAAATTTTGGAGAAGAAATCATTGGCTTCGAATTGTTGAGTATAGTTGACGAAGATTTGGCGGCAGGAAATATTCGAGGCGAGTGGGCAAAAGTCGAAGAAAAACTCTCCGCCAAGTTGTTAAACAAAAAATATAAAGACGAGTGCCCGATCGAATTGCTGATTTATTCAAAACTTTCATTTCAAACTACCGACATGATACTTTATGAAACTCAGAAAGCTCTTTGGAGGGACGGACTTGGGCCTTTTAGGAGGATATGGTTTTTGTCCGAAGACGATCACGTATTTAGTTTTCACAAAAGTTGGTGGTCTCAAATCGGTCTGCTGCCCTAGTTAGAAATTTTACAGAGAAGCTGCTTTCTCCAATACTTCCGCCGCCCACTGATTCAAACTTACACCTTTCAACTGCGCAGCAAGCGCAGCCTTGGCATGAACCGTTGGATCAATCCGGAACATGACTTTCCCAGAATAGGGCTTCTCCGGATTTTTGCCGAGTTCCGTACAAAGTTGGAGATAATCATCCACGGCTTCCTCGAAAGCAGCTTTGATTTCCTTCACGGAAATACCCTCGTAAGTTATGATATCGTCAATGCCCAGCAAGCGGCCATGCAAGCAATCATCTTCAATCGAGAACTCAATGCTGCCGTGGTAACCTTTGAATTTCAGTGTCTCTGTCATGGTGTAATTCCAATTGCGCTCAGGAATTCGCGAATTGCGCGAACGACATATTGTTTGCTTCTTTCTGTGGGTGAGGACGGTGAACTGCGAGCGGTTTTTTCCCGAAGGTGAAACGAACACGCGAACCTGATCCCTCGCTTATCTTACACCCGACTGCCAACAACAATGCTTCGATGTCGGCCCAAGCGATGTTTGCTCTCGTTGGCTCCGCGAAAACCAATTCCAGTGTCTTGCGGTGCCGACTGTTCATGCTTGCAACATATGATAGCAAAACAAAAATTGCAATGCAGATTTTTAAAGCTTCGGCATGTCCCTGATAAAAGGTAGGTCCAGCGTCTCAAGAATGTTGTTTGCAAGCAGGTAATATACAGCCGCAAACACCACAGTCGCAACGACCGTGGTCACCCCGGCTTTCCATTTCAGCCCATGCGCCACGGGTGCACCCTCATCATTGCCGCCATCAACGACTTCCCCGGCCTCAGCTGCATTGCGCACCCCGAACGGCAGCACCGCAAACAGCACCAGCCACCAGATGATGAAATAGATCGCGATTGCACTGGTCCATTTCATGTCTGCTCAAGCTCCACCAATGTACCGTTGAAATCTCGTGGGTGCAGAAACAGCACGGGCTTTCCATGTGCACCAATCTTCGGTTCGTCACTGCCCAGCACGCGGGCACCTTTGGCGATCAGATGTGCGCGCGCGGCCAGAATGTCATCAACTTCGTAACACACATGATGCATGCCACCCGCCGGATGCTTCGCCAGAAATGCGGCGATCGGTGAGTTGTCACCCAACGGTTCCAGCAATTCCACTTTGGTGTTTGGCAGTTCGATAAACACCACCGTCACGCCATGTTCCGGCAGCGCTGACGGCACTGACACCTTGGCCCCCAACAAATCCGTGTAAACCGCCGCCGCCGCCGCCAGATCGGGCACGGCAATGGCGATATGGTTCAAACGGCCAATCATGCAGCAGCCTTGCCCAGAGCCTGCTCCAGCATGATCCGCGCTTGCGGCAGTGGCACATTGCGCGGATCAAACACATGCCGCTCCAGAAAATATCCGGTCAATTTCATGCCCTCGCAGACTTGGCCCGCCGTTGCGGCAAGCCCGCCTTTCAGGAAATCCGGCAAGCCAAACAGGCGATCATGATAGGGCCTGCCCGCATCACGGCTCACGGCCTTTCCGGTTTTTGGCGACACGTAAACCAGTTCATCCGCCTGCCCTGTCGATGCGCATTTTGACAGGTCAAGCCCGAAGCCCAACTCATCCAGCAAGCCCATTTCCCAACGCACCATCAGGGCGGGCCACAAATCGTCATGGTCAATGGCTTCGAGCACAATACGCATGGCTTCATACAATTTCGGATGCGGTTCACGTTCCGGCAGCACTTGCGCCAGTGCTGTCAACGACCCAAGCCCTGTCAGCCGCAACGCATTCTCGATGATGAACCCGGCCCGCAGTGATACGGGCTCCAGCGTGAAATTTCCGAGATGTTCTTCAAGCCGCGCCCGCCAGACCAGCGCTACCAGATTGCCCGCCTGCAGCACCGGCCGCATGTGGCGCGAACGGCCACCCCGTATCAGCCCCTGACACCGGCCATGTTCCGCAGTAAAAATTTCAGCGATGGCCGAGGTTTCGCCATGACTGCGCACAGCAAGGATAATGCCCTCGTCGCGCCACTCCAAATCTAGAGCCCCATCATGCGGATGCGTTCAGGGTCTTGCGTCCAGTTCTCGCGCACCTTGACGAACAGGAACAAATGCACCTTGCGTTCAAACGCGTCCTCCATGTCCTTGCGCGCCATTGTGCCAAGCAGTTTTACGGTCAGCCCGCCTTTGCCCAGCACAATGGCTTTCTGCCCATCGCGTTCCACAAAAATTGTCTGTGAAATTTTCACCGAACCATCACGCTTTTCTTCCCAGGCTTCGGTTTCAACGGTTGACGAGTATGGAAGTTCCTCATGCAAACGCTCGTAAATTTTCTCGCGCGTAATCTCCGCTGCGATAAAGCGCAAATTCACATCCGCTGCCTGGTCTCCCGGATAATGCCAAGGTCCGGCGGGCATCATCGACACGATCTTGGTGCGCAAGGCATCAACGCCCGAACCATTCAGTGCACTGACCATATAGGTGGCCGAAAACGGGAACGCCTCGTTGATTTTTTGTGACAGTGGCAGAAGTTGTTCAGCCCGCAACAGGTCCACCTTGTTGAGCACCAGCATCGGCTTTGCCTTGTTGGACTTCAGCTGCCCGATGATTTTTTCAGCCTGCTCATCCAGCCCGCGCCGTGCATCAATCAACAACAGTACCGCATCAGCTTCCGAAGCCCCGGCCCAGGCGCTTTGCACCATATGCTCATCAAGCTTGCGTTTGGGCGCAAAAATTCCGGGCGTATCGACAAGCACGGCCTGCACGCCACCCTCAACCAGAATGGCCCGGATGCGCGCCCGCGTGGTTTGCACCTTGTGCGAAACGATGGAAATCTTCGATCCCACCAGCTGATTGACCAACGTGGATTTTCCCGCATTTGGCGCGCCAATGAGGGCTGCAAAGCCGAAGTGGGTTTGTTCAACGTCTGTCATGTTCTCAGTTTGCTCGATTCGATAAAGTTTTGCGCTGCGGCCATTTCCGCAATTTGCTTGGAGCGTCCGCGGCCTTGCGCCTGACCAAATTTCGCAACCGTCAGCCGCACCGTAAATTCCGGCTGATGCTCAGGGCCGGAGCGTTCTGTAACCTCGTATAGCGGAAGTGCGGTACCCCGCGCCAGCACCCATTCCTGCACAAAGGTTTTGGCATCCTTGCGGGCAGTTTCAGGCTTTTGCAAATGCTCGGCCCAAAGTTTCAAAACAAACTTCCGCGCAGGCGCCATTCCGGCATCCATATAAACCGCACCGATAATCGCCTCCATCACATCGCCAAGGATGGAGCGCATGCGATTGACGCCCAGCTTCTTCTCGGCAACGCCAACTTTGACAATATCGGCCAGCCCCAGTTTTTCAGCCACATCAGCACAAAGCTCGCCGCGCACCAAGGTGCTGTGCCGCGCCGCCAGCTTGCCTTCCCGCTCAAATCCATGTTGGCGGAACAATGCTTCCGCAATCACCAGGCCCAAAACCCGGTCACCCAGAAATTCCAGCCGTTCATAGGTGTCAGAAGCTTTCGGCAAACTGCCATGGGTCAAGGCATGTTCCAGCAGTTGCGGGTCTTTGAAAGCATGACCCAGCCGATCAGCAAGCTCCTGCCCCTCTGGTGGCTTACGCTTGACCATTGCTGACTCTAGAGAAAATTAAAGAACCGCGACCAGCGGATCTTGAAAGGCCATTCCCAGATTTTCAGCAGTGTCGCGTCAGAGCCAATGGAGAAGAACAGCATGTCTGCCCGGCCCACAAAGTTTTCGACAGGTACATAGCCAACCTTGTCGAGATAACGGCTGTCCTGGCTGTTGTCGCGGTTATCACCCATCATGAAATAGTGTGCCGCTGGAACAGTGTAAACATCCGTGTTGTCAACCTGCCCCAAGGGTGTGGCATCCAGCACCCTGTAAGTCACCCCATTCGGAAGTGTCTCCATATATTGCGGGATGGGCGTGCCGCCACCGCCTTGTGGGTCTGCATCCACATAATCTTCGATTCGCTCTTTCTTGACCGCAACATCGTTGATGTAAACCACACCCTCTTTGACCTGAATATGATCGCCCGGAACACCAATCACGCGTTTGATGTAGTCAATGTTGATATCAGTCGGCAATTTGAACACCGCCACGTCGCCACGCTCCGGGTTGTCTGCCAAAATCTTGCGCCCGGGAAAATCAACAAACGAACAACAACTGATCCACGGCTTCTCGCCCCAGCCAAAGCTGAAGTTAAAGCTATACTTGCCATAACCATAGGAAAGCTTTGAAACAAATAGATAATCACCCACCTTCAAGGTCGGATACATGGAGGAAGATGGAATATTGAACGGTTGAAAGAAAAACGTGCGCACAAAAAACGCAATCAACAGCGCCTGGATGATTACTTTGGCGGTTTCCCAAATACCCTCATCAGGCTTTTTGCCCGCAGCCCGGGCCGCAGCCATGGCGTGATCTTGCTTGCTCATATCATCTCCGAAACACAGGCACCCGGCCCGACGCCTGTAAAACCGCTATATAGCGTTGACCAATGTGGCGTTGCAATAAAAGGTCTTGTGGGTAAAACGCCTGTTGCATATGCGCAACAGTCATAGCGCTTCAATAATAACAAAAGCCTGCGCATAGGGATATTCGTCGGTCATCGTCAAATGCACCACTGCCTGTTTTCCCGAAGGCACCATCCGCGCCAGTTGCGCCGCAGCCCCGTTGGTCAGTTGCATGGTGGGCTTTCCCGACGGCAGATTGACCACACCCATATCACGCCAGAATACGCTGTTGCTTAATCCCGTGCCCAAAGCCTTGGAACACGCTTCCTTGGCGGCAAATCGTTTGGCATAGCTTGGAACGCGCTCGGCCCGCCGTTCGGATTTTTGTTTTTCGACATCGGTGAAAATCCGGTCAATGAAGCGCTGACCATGCTTCTCAATGGTTTTCTCGATCCGGCGAATGTCAATGATGTCGTTGCCAATCCCAAGGATCATTTTTTCAGGCCCCTGCTTCCAGGCTTGTGAGCGGGAATGGCCGCAAGTTCAGGCGGCAATGCGTCGGCGGCATAAGTGGGCACATCAAGTTCCGTCAGCGCGAACAGGGGAACGCCTACATCGGCCTTGCCACCGGACCGGTTGATCAGACACGCCGCCGCAACCGTGTGGCCACCCTGCTCTGCAATCCCCGCGATACACTCCTGCGAAGACAACCCCGTCGTCACGATATCTTCGACCATCAGCACGCGGGCACCCCTGGAAATATCAAAGCCTCGACGCAATTCCAGCTTGCCCTCAACCCGTTCAAAGAAAACCGAAGGCACGCCCAACTGCCGCGCCATCTCATAGCCCACAACAACGCCTCCCATGGCGGGGGACACCACGAGATCAATCGCACCAAATCCCCCTGCCCGCACCATTTCGGCCAACGCCTGACACAACCGCGCCGCCCGCGCCGGATCCATCAACACCCTTGCGCATTGCAGGTAGCGCGATGAATGCAAACCCGACGACAAAACAAAATGCCCGTCCAGCAGCGCGCCCGCAGCGCGAAACTCATTCAACACATCGTCGTGGGAAAGCATCACATCATCCTGTCACGCGAGTGGCATCGCTCACGCTCGGCTTGTTTTTGATCTCGGAAAGTATCTCGTTCAGGTGCCGCACATCAAACACTTCCAGCAGAATTTCAAGTTCAAAGAAATCCCGAACCCCTTCACGGGCCTGCAGGTTCAAACCATCAATATTGCCACCCTTGTCGCTGATGGCTTGCATCACATTGGCCAGCGCCCCGATTTCATTGACGAGTGTGACGTTGATGCGTGCCGGGAAACGTTGTCCTTCCTCGGCATTGCCCCATGCGAGATCCAGCCAACGTTCGGGCTCGGCGTCAAATTTTTCCAGCGCATCGGCAAAGATCGGATAGATCATGATCCCGTCACCCGGCGTCACTATGCCCACAATGCGTTCACCGGGAACCGCACCCGTGCGCAAATGTATTTTCAGAATGCTTCCTGCCGCAGCACCGCGCACGGGAATTGAAAGTTCACCCGATTTTTTCGAAGTGGTCTTGCGCCGAACCGCTTTCAAGTCAGCATCGTCCACCGCGATGCCCATGGCTTTCAGAACATCGACACCTGAAAGTTCACCTTTGCCCACAGCAGCCAACACATCATCAGCATTTTTCTGGCCCAGACGCGGTGCAGCTTTCGCCATCAGCTTGTCGGTGAATTCCACCTTGTGGCGTTGCAGCAGCTTCTCCACCATTTCTTGCCCCAGCCCCGCAAATTGCTTGCGCTGTGCCGCCCGTGTGGCCCGGCGAATGGCGGCTTTGGCTTTTCCCGTAATAGCAATGGCTTCCCAGGCGGGCGGTGGCACCTGTGCTTCTGACCGGATGATGTTGACCTCGTCACCATTCTTGAGTTCGGTTACCAGCGTGGCATGGCGGCCATTGATTTTGCAGCCCACGCAACTGTCACCCACCGAGGTGTGAACGGCATAGGCAAAATCAATCGGCGTGGCACCGCGCGGCAAGGCAATGAGCTGTCCCTTGGGTGAGAAACAGAACACCTGGTCGTGGAACAGTTCCAGCCGCGTATGTTCCAGAAATTCTTTCGGGCTGTCCCCCTCCTGCAAAACCTCCATCAAATGCCGGAGCCAACGATAGGCATTGGATTCAGCCGCCGCCTCGGTAATGCCTTGCTCAGCCAGTTTCGCGTCGGGCGCTTCCTTGTAAAGCGAATGCGCTGCCACGCCACGCTCGGCAATTTCATGCATGATCCGTGTACGGATTTGCATTTCCACCCGCATGTGATGTGGCCCGATCACCGTGGTGTGCAGCGAGCGATAATCATTCTGTTTCGGGTTCGAAACATAATCCTTGAACCGCCCGGGCACCGCTCGCCACGCGCGGTGAACGAGGCCAATGGCGCGGTAACAGTCATCCAAAGTCGATACAATCACGCGGAAACCGAAAATATCTGAAAGCTGATCCAGTGAAAGTTGCTTCCGTTCCATCTTGCGCCATATCGAATAGGGCCGCTTTTCACGGCCTGAAACTTCAGCCGATAGCCCGCTGGACGAAAACAGCTTGCGCAGGGACTCTTCGATCTCTTGCAGCATGTTGCCGCTTTCATCGTGCAAGCGGTCCAGACGATTTTGA
Source organism: Hyphomicrobiales bacterium (assembly GCA_043754325.1). GTDB lineage: Bacteria > Pseudomonadota > Alphaproteobacteria > Rhizobiales > Aestuariivirgaceae > Aestuariivirga. The sequence goes on along the minus strand of JAYUVC010000280.1, from coordinate 14,723 downwards.
ATAATGGTGTTGGCATCAGGATTGAGAATGCGGAACGCAATATCTTCCATCTCGTCGCGCACCAGCTGCATGCCCATGCGACCTGCCAAGGGCGCATAGATGTCCATGGTTTCTTCGGCGATTCGCGCCCGCTTTTCTGGCTTCACGTGGTGCAGGGTGCGCATGTTGTGCAAACGGTCCGCCAGCTTCACCAGCAACACCCGGACATCCTTCGACATGGCAATCAGCAGCTTCCGCAAATTCTCGGCTTGCGTCGCTTCTTTGGTAACCAGATCCAGTTGCTTGATCTTGGTCAGGCCATCCACCAATGATGCAATCTCCGGCCCGAACTTGTCGATGAGTTCCTGATGCGTGGCCTCTGTATCTTCCACCGTGTCATGTAAAAGTGCGGCAGCGATGGTGGCGCTGTCCAGTTTCATGTCAGCGAGAATGGCCGCCACTTCGAGGGGATGATTGAAATAAGCCTCCCCAGAAGCCCGCTTCTGGTTGCCGTGCGCCTTCATGGCATAGACATAGGCGCGGTTGAGCAGGTCCTCATCCGCGTCGGGGTCATATTTGGTGACCCGCTCCACCAGTTCATATTGGCGCATCATGGCGTCAGCTTACGCATAAAAAAGCCGGGGACCAGCCCCGGCTTGAAATAACGTATATGCGGCAATGGTCAGTAGCCGTTGCGCTGGCTGCCCGGGCTTTCCGCAGGCGGCATGCCTTCGAGGCCGCGCAGCAACTCTTCTTCGGACATTTGCTCAAACACCTGGTCTTCACCCGAGGACGAGCCCGTGTCGCTGGACTGGCCAATCAATGGCATTTCCGTCTCTTCTGGCTCATCCACTTCCACATGCTTCTGCATGGCGTGGATGAATTCCTCACGAAGATCGTCCTTGTTGATGGTTTCAGCTGCAATTTCACGAAGCGACACCACCGGGTCCTTGTCGCGGTCGCGGTCCACCGTCAAAGGTGCACCCTGCGAAACCAGACGGGCCCGGTGGGCGGCAAGCAGAACCAGCTCAAAGCGGTTCGGCAATTTGTCAATGCAGTCTTCGATGGTGACGCGCGCCATGAAACGGGTACTCCTGCGAAAGGGTTGGGGTTGCGCGGGCTTCTAGCGACTATGGCTCCAAAACGCAAGCAAAGCTTGCCCGATGCTCCAAACCGGTCAAACACTACTCCGCCCTAGCCGTTTCAGTCCCTATCTGTCATGATAAAGCGGCAGCAGGTTCCGCCGCGCAGCATGCAGGACGCATGATCAATCTTGCTGCCTGTAGCACTTTCAATCAGGGCGATATCAAATTTGCAAACTGATGGGTGTTGTGTTGCAATTTCGTGAAACACGCAATTATAGGCAATGATTTCTGGCGGCGCATTGACGTCGTTTTCGGGTTTCTGAAAGTGGGCATGATAACCCAATCCTGACATCGCTTCCGCAAGTTGTTGCAGCCGCTCAACAGAACGCGGGCGACCCTTAAGCTTGCCTGACAGTTTCTCACCCACTGCGCGGCCCATGTCAGCCAGTTTACCATCAACCGCCGATGTTCCTTGGCGCGACAACAGATCAGAAATCAGCATATCCGCAAACCACGAATACTGCCGTTGAAAAATCTCGCGCCCTTTGTTTCCCAACACAAAGGATTGTTGCGGCCTGCCACCAGAGGGCAGCATGGCACCTTTGGCCACCATGCCATCGCGTTCAAGCGCTGTCAGATGTTGGCGGACAGCATTGCGGCTGATTCCCAAAATGGCAACAAGCCCTTCAATGGAAAGGCCATCCTTGTGTTGCAGCAAACCTTGCAGGAGTTCAGTCTGGGTGCTGCCGCGCGTCAACTGTCCGATGTCCATGTTCATGACGATTACCATTATAGCAAAAAACGCCGAATATCCAATAAACAAGTTATAACATATTTATATTGCAAAACATTTAAAACTTGTTAGCTTGCGATTGCACGTCAGTTGCAATTTGAATGGAGAATAAAAATGATCAATCAGAAACGAATGGGCGCAGTGATGCTGGTGACTGCCTTGGTGGCCGGTTTTTCCGCCATGTCGTCGGCACCGGCTTTTGCCGGTGAGAGCAAACATGGACATGTTGAAAAAAGTCACCTGCACCTCGCGGCCGCCATGCCGCAAAGTGAACTGCAAACCACCTTGCGTGGATTGTGGAAGGGGCATGCTGATGCGGTTTATGCTGTGGCCAAGGCGTTGACAGCCAAAGATGACGCTGCAGCAGCCAAGGCAGAGGCGAACGTTGTCGACAATGCAAAGGCGATTGCCGCCGCCATTGAGCCTTTCTATGGCGCAGCCGCGAAAGATGGCTTGTTTGAACTTTTGGCCGCCCACTATGGCGCAGTGAAAGCTTACACTGTGGGTGCTCTGGCAAAAGATGAAGCCGCCAAAGCAGCGGCTACCAAAAGCGCAACGGAAAACGGCGAAAAAATTGCTGCGTTCCTGGCAGGTGCCAATCCAAATTTGCCAAAAAAAGATGTGTTTGATCTTTTGGTCGGTCACGTTGGCCATCACTTCGAACAAGCCGAGCAACTGGCCTCCGGCAGCATGACAGACGCTGACGCTACGCAGACCAACATGATTGAACATCTCAACGTGATTGCCGACGCACTTGCCGGTGCTCTGGCCAAGCAATTCCCGGAGATGATCAAGGCATAAGAAACCACGGTCTTTGCTCGCAAAGCCCCGAAAATACAGAAACCCGGCTTACATCCGGGTTTTTTGTCACTTTGCGCGCCTCAGCGCTACATCAACCACACTGCCGCCAACCCCAGAAACGCAAAGAACCCCACCACATCTGTCACAGTGGTTACAAACGCGCCTGACGCAATTGCCGGGTCAATTTCAAAATGATCCAGCGTCAAAGGCACTAGAATTCCGGCCACTGCAGCCGCCATGAGATTGATGACCATGGCCGCCGCAATGACACCTCCAAGCCCGGTTGAACCAAACCAGGCCCAGGCAAACAGCCCCATGATCACGGCAAACACCATGCCGTTGAGCAGCCCCACGGCACATTCGCGCAACGTGACCTTGATCGCATTCACCGGCCCCAGTTGCCGCGTTGCCAAAGCCCGCACGGCAACCGTCATGGTTTGCGTTCCGGCATTGCCGCCCATTGAAGCAACAATCGGCATCAGAATTGCCAAGGCCACCATTTGCTCAATCGTCGCGTCAAACCAGGAGATGACCCAGGACGCCGCAATGGCCGTGAGCAAGTTCACAAACAGCCACAGGAAACGCGACCGCGTGGTTTCCCATACGCCGTCGACAATACTGTCTTCTGCGCCCACACCACCCAAATGCAAAATATCTTCTGACGCTGATTCCTGAATGACGTCCAGAATGTCATCGACCATCAACATGCCAACAAGCTTGCCGCCTTCGTCGGTGACAGCAGCCGAGACCAAATTGTACTGCTCGAATTTATAAGCCACATCATGCTCATCATCAGTGACGCGGAACACTGTTTGCACCTCGTCCATGATTGCCGAAATCTTCTTGTCCCTGTTGGCCCGCAGCAAGCGGCTTAAAGGCACGGCCCCTGACAAGTGGTTGCCGGCATCGACAACGTAAAGCTCAACGAAACTTTCGGGCAGCCCTTTCCCCACCCGCACATGGTCGATCACCTTCTGTACAGTCCATTCCCGGTCTACAGCCACAAACTCGGTCTGCATCAGGCGGCCCGCAGTGCCATCGGCATAATCCAGCGCCCGCGCCAGTGTGGCCCGGTCCTGCTTTGACATCTTCGACAGGATTTCCGCCCGGTCTTCACGGTCAAGTTCTTCGATGAGATAGACCGCATCGTCAGTATCAAGTTTCTTGATGGCGGATGCGATCACATCTGCAGGCAAGACCTCCACGAGATCATCTCGCACACCGGGATCAAGTTCAGCCAGGGCTTCCACATCGAAAGACTTGCCCAGTGCCGAAATCAGCCGGACGCGATCATCTTGCGCCAGAAATTCAATCAAGTCAGCCAAGTCGGCGGCATGCAGATCCTTGACCTTGCCGCGAATGCTTTTGACATCGTCACGCGCCAAAGCATCATGCATTGATGTCACGAAATCAGGCAGGATATCGCCCCACTCGTCACGCACGGCTTCAATGTGATCAATTTCGGTCATAGTGCCACCCCGCCCCCGGTTGGGGGTTGTTTTGTCAACATCTGAGGTATCATCACTTGAAGCACAATCCCTGAATTTTCAGGAATGGTGCGGCCGAAAGGACTCGAACCTTCACGACTTTCGCCGTTACCACCTCAAGGTAGTGCGTCTACCAATTCCGCCACGGCCGCATACACGATTGTGTCAAGCGGGGTCGCATTAACAGGCGAATCCTTTCAGCGCAACCCCTCCCGCATGGTTAACGAAATCCCCAGCATTTACATAGATTTGCCATGCCCACCTGAACCCCGCCGCAACACCTGTCTGCTAATGTTGACCCAACAAAAAAACCAGATTGGGCGTCATCATGAAGATTGGATCCGCAGTGGGAGCGGCAGTTCTTGCGACCGTGTTCTACAGCCTGCCCGCTTCAGCGACGGGCCAAACCGCAATCGCGCAAAAGGCAGAGGCAAGCCTGCACGAGATCGAATACGGCGAAACCCTGCCGCCAATCGGCTATGTGAATTTTTGCGCCAACAATGCATCCGAATGTGCGGCCTATTCCATGGGCGAAAAAATGTCGTCCGGCCGCATGGGCATGACGCCGGACCGTTGGAATACGCTCTATCAGGTCAACACCTATGTGAACGGCAAGATCACACCTGTGAGTGATCAGCAACTTTACGGTCAGGCCGAAGTCTGGGCCTATCCCGCAACTGCTGGCGACTGTGAGGATTTCGTGTTGCTGAAAAAACGTGCTCTTGAAAAACTGGGCGTGCCGGCAAAGCATTTGCAGATCACCGTTGTGCTGGACGAGCACAGCGAAGGCCATGCCGTTCTCACCGTTTCGACGGAAGATGGCGACTATATTCTCGACAACCGCCGCAACGACATTCTGTTGTGGAACGATACGAATTACACATTCCTCAAACGCCAGTCAGCACAAAACCCAAAGCAATGGGTAGCCCTGCTGAGAAAGCCCGATGCCGCGTCCACCGTGGCATCAGCGCAGCAACCTTGAGGTAAAATATAGGTCCGGCCGGTGTCCCCCATCCCCCAACCGCCGGGCTTCTCGGAGCCGGCAGCGTCCCACCCGCTGTCGGCTCCACTTTTTTGTGGTCATTGTAAACTGCGTAAAAACCTTGCCGCATGGTCCAAATTGGCTAATATGGCCAAAATGACTACTCACGGAAGAATTTCAAATCATGAAAGCCATTACCGCCGCTGACGCAAAAAATGCGTTCGGATCGTTCCTTGACGCTGTGCAACATGAACCTGTTGTGGTCACCAAACAAAACCGCCCCGTAGGCGTAATGTTGTCCATGCAGGACGTGAAAACACTGTTCGGCGATCAGGAAGGTGCCGTCACCCGCGCCCTCTCCGAAGCCCGCATTGATGCGCGCCTGAACATTGCACGGAAACAGGCGGCAGACGGATTGTCGGTTGTGGTAGATGATGCCATGTTTGACGGGTTGAGAACCGAAATCCGTGCAAAACACGCTATGATTTAGAAACATGTTCACTGTAAGATATACACCGATAGCCTTGGCCGATCTTTGCAGCATTGCCAACTACATCGCACTGGACAATCCACGCCGCGCCATCATTTTCATTGATGAACTGCAAGACAGGACAAATGCATTTCTGGCGACTGCACCAAATGGTGGGACACCTTACAAGAACAAGACGCGATATTTTGTGGTTGGAAACTATGTTGTCTTGTATGAAGTAAACGATGCGGGAAAGTATGTGGACGTGCTCCATATCGTCAGTGGACGGACGGATTGGAAGCGGATGGATTGAAGGCTGGCATTTGGTCGGGGATAGTAATGTTAATGCGGACGGCGTGTGACACGTTTTCAGCCACTTTGACCACCAGAATGGCCACAGCTGAACTGCGCTTGATGCCCCATCCGCTTGGCCCGGCCCTTAAGTGCGCGATAACAGCGTTGCTGCTCTCTCACCCAACACATAGCGCGCCACATCCACATAATCGAAAACCAGCGAAGCCACGAACACCGCCAGCACCAGCGTCATGATCCGGCATGGCCACTCCGGCATGTCTTTTCGTTTGATTTGCCGCCAGAGATACCAGACCAGCGGCGTCCACAGGATGATGTGGGGGAGGCCCAGCAGTTTGACGTAACCCAATTGGTCGTAAAGCTTCGAAACGCCAAGGCCAGCAAGAATGGATGCAGCGATGGTGATGAGCGCAGTGAGGCGGGTTTGTTTCCAGATCAGCAGTGTGAGTGGCAACACCACAATTCCAAGGATCACAACATAGAGCCAGTATTGCACCCAAAGCGGTTGAAGCGCGATTGCCTGATCCAATGTCATTGCAGCTGACCTTTATGGTTTGAATTTCGCAGTGAGGTTCCCAGTCTGATTGGGCGTTGTCAAACTGATATCGCGCAGGAACTGGCGACAGGACGGAACCAATTGGCAGTGCAGACAGTTACGGTTTCGACAAAACAAGAGGCACGAATGGCAAAAGCAAAATCACCCGTAACCGCCCCTGCTCCGCGTGAAGGCATGCCCAGTCCGCAACTTGGCAAAGTCGAATTTCAGTCCCGATACCTTTCCCAATTTACTGATCCTGAATTCAAATCCGCGAGCAACGAACTCAAGGTGATCGCCGACATTGCCTGGCACGCCTATGACGATGGCCGCAAAAGCCCTATCACCCGGAAAGCCGGAAAAGCTTTCAGCAATCCCGACTATGATATGTCTGTTGATTGGTACGCTGCCCACCAGGCCGTGAAGCAGGCACAGCACCGCCACGTCGACAAGAAACTGAACCCGCGAATACTCATAATCAACGGGTCGTCGCGCAGTGAACACACCTGCCCCGGTGAAATGTCCAAAAGTTTCCGCCTCGTGGAAATTGCCCGGAAAGTCATCGAGAAGGAATTTTCTCTGGACGTCGATATTCTGGATTTGTCCAGGCTTGCATCAGAATATGGACGCAAAATCCATCCCTGCAAGGCGTGTTTTTCCACAGCTGCTCCACTGTGTCACTGGCCGTGTTCCTGCTATCCGAACCACGCCATGGGCCAGACACAGGACTGGATGAACGACATTTACCCGCTGTGGGTGGCAGCCCAAGGTGTGATGATTGTGACACCTGTAAACTGGTATCAGGTCACATCACCCGTCAAGCTGATGATGGATCGACTGGTATGCGCTGATGGTGGAAACCCTGACCCGACCCTGACCGATGGCAAAGATGCCCAACTGGCGAAAACCATTGAGCTGAAGGGCTGGGACTATCCACGCCATCTGGAAGGCAGGGCATTTGCCGTTGTTGTGCATGGTGATGTGGAAGGGACAGAGAACGTGCGGCGTTCACTATCTGACTGGTTGCGTTTCATGAAAATGGTACCGGGCGGCAGAGCTGCGGAAGTGGACCGCTATATTGGATACTGGGAACCCTATGCCACCAGCCACGACGCCTTGGACAAGGACGAGGACATTCAGAACGAAGTGCGCAACGCAGCGCGCAGTCTGGCTGAAACGGTGGTGTTAACACGACAAGGCAAACTCCCTACTGTGGGCGAGAGCCTTGTTGATCCACGCCAGAAATAATGAGGCCTTTTGCAAACCGCTTCCAGTTGCGCTGATAGCCCTCGGCTGACGCCACCAGTTTTTCTGCCGCTTCTTCGTTCAGTACACGGATGATTTTACCGGGTTGTCCCACCACCAGTGAATTGTCTGGGATGATCTTGCCTTCTGGTATCAACGCCCCTGCCCCGATCAGACAGTTCCGCCCGATCTTCGCATGGTTCAACACAATGGCACCCATGCCGATGAGCGAGTTGTCGCCAATGTCACAGCCATGCAGAATGGCCTTGTGGCCAATGGTGCAATTGGTGCCGATGGTCAATGGTGCGCCCATATCAGTGTGGAGCACGCAGGCATCCTGCACGTTGCTGCCCTGCCCCAAGGTGATCCATTCATTGTCGCCGCGCAGCACCGCGCCAAACCAGATGCTGGCGTTGCCCAGCAGGCGCACTTTGCCGATAACCTCGGCGGAAGGTGCAATCCAATAGTCGCCCTCCGCTGGAAGCTCAGGCGAAATTCCGTCGAGTGCGTAAAGGGGCATGAAGACCTCAGGGTAAGCCGAACACCGTCGTCAGGATAAACACGCCTTGCAGAAAACTCCAGACCAGACCTGCAATGATAATGGGAACTCCGAAAATCGGCTGCGCGATGAACCAGCCAAAGCCATCCACCAGAATGCTTGTGGGTGCGCTGAACAGGGCAGCGATCACGCGGAAGGGTGTCAGCAAAGTCGGGCTGGGGTCGAGAATGTCACCCAGCCGTGGCGCATCCCCCGTGGCCATGGCCCAGGCATTGCCGATAATACCCGATGAGATAATCCCGACTGCCAAAGCAAATAAATAGGCCGCATGTTGCATCGCCATAACCCAAACTCCACTCACAAACCAAAGGCCCTGTGCTGGATTGGCACAGGACGTTTACACTTGGTTTAGAAGTGCAAGTTTTGGGCCGGATTGCAAGCGGGATATTGCGGCGCCTCCTTCGAGGCTCGCAAGAGGGCGATGCACCTCAGGATGAGGGGATATTACCGATCTCCCTCATGCTGAGGAGCGAGCCCTTGCGAGCCTCGAAGCACGCACATTACTCCAGATCAATATCCAAAATCGCCATGGAGAAATTATAGCTGAGTTCGCCGTCTTCCTCGTCGCGGAACACCACGCCCAGAAAATCCTCACCGATGTAGACTTCGCCCGAATCCTTCTTCTGCGGACGGGCTTTGACGGCCAGAGCCGGGTTATTGAAGGTTTTGCGGAAATAGGCGGTAAGTTTGGCAAGTTCATCAGGCTTCATGGGTGGGCTCCTTCAATTGCGGCTGCCATAGCTTTATTCGGGAATGGCCGCAACATCCTCAACCTGATGGTCCATGGAACGTGCAGGTTCGGCACAACCGGCGTAACCCACGATTTTTGCGGGAACACCAGCAACAGTGCGGTTCGGCGGCACGTCATGCAGCACGACGGAGCAGGCGGCCACGCGCGAACAATGACCGATTTCAATATTGCCAAGAATTTTGGCCCCTGCCCCGATCAATACGCCATGGCGGATTTTCGGGTGACGGTCACCGGATTCCTTGCCGGTTCCGCCAAGCGTGACGCCTTGCATGAGCGAGACGTTGTCTTCGACGATGGTGGTTTCGCCAATGACGATATCATGACCATGGTCAATCATGATGCCACGCCCGATCTGCGCTGCGGGGTGAATATCAACCGATGAAATCATTGAGGACCGGCTTTGCAGGTAAAGTGCAAAATCCTTCCGGCCCATCAGCCACAGGCGATGCGCAATCCGGTAGGTTTGCAGGGCTTGGTAGCCTTTGAAATACAACAGCGGATCAATGTAGCGGTGGCAGGCGGGATCGCGGTCAAAGGTGGCCACCATGTCAGCACGGGCCGCATGGCCAATATCGGGGTCAGCTTCCAAAGCATCCTGAAAGGCTTTGACGACGGTATCGGAGCCGAGGTCAGCATTGCCGAGGCGTTGTGCCAGACGGTGCACAAGCGCTGTTTCAAACGATTCATGCGCGAGGATCGACGAGAAAATAAAGCCACCCAATGCAGGCTCGACACGCGTAATGGCATCGGCTTCGTGCCGGATGCGACCCCACACGGCGTCAATCTTTTCAATGGTTCTGACTTGGCCTTGCATGGGTTGCTCCTTAATTTGTCGTCTCGCTTAGCACATTTCCAAAGACTTGGGCAGTGCGACCTAACCCTCTGCCAGAAACCCCAGCACAGCTTTTTTGTACCCTGAGTCCCCCACCGCATTCATGTGGTTTCGCTCCGGCAACACCACGCCGCGCGCGTTCGGAATCATGTCCACAAGTGGCTGCACGGGGCCTGCGATATCGTCGAGCTCGCCCGCCACCACCAGCACCGGACATGCAATTGAAGCCAGCGCATCAGCTTTGATTTTCACGCGCGATGACCGGATGCAGGCAGCCAGTGCGTCGAGATCGCTTTTGGTGGATTCGGCAAAAAGCCGGAAGGCGCGGCCCGTGGGGTCTGTCACATCGCGCCAGGATGGGGCGACAAGGCCCGCGTAAATCTCTTCCGAACCACCAACACCCAGCACCATGCGTTCAGCCAATCCGGCAAAGATCACGCGTGAAACCAATTCGGGGTGTTGCAGCGCGAGAAAGGCTGCAATACGCGCACCCATGGAGTAACCCATGACGGCGGCCTTGGCGATGGCAAGATGAGAGAGCAAACGCGCGGCATCATCAGCCATGATGGACGCTGCATATTTCTCCGAATGATAGAGCTTCTCGCTTTCACCATGGCCCCGGTTGTCGATGCTGATCACGCGATAACCTGCTTGCAGCAGCGTCTTGATCCAGCCTGTGGATTGCCAGTTGACGCGGGTGTTGGAGGCAAAGCCGTGGATGAGCAGAATGGGCTGGCCCGACCCTTCATCGGAAAAGGCAATCTCCACACCGGCTGAATTGAATTTTTGCATGATGCGCTGGATATGCTATTCCCCTCACAGAAACACAAGTTGCTTGAGGAACCCGACATCATGGCCAGCGGCGCAACGCCACATTTCCAGAACAGCATGGGCAAAACCAGCATTGAAGTGGGGGCCAGGGAATTCATGTGCATAGGTGCCAAGCCGCCATTTGACCATCCGCATGTGTTTCTTGACATGGGTACAGCATCTGAAATCATCTGCCCCTATTGTTCAACACTGTACAGGTTTTCGAGCAGCCTCGCCCATGGCCATGCCTTGCCGGCTGAAGCCGAATGGCACGACGCGGCTTAAGCTCTGACACGCTGACGACCGCGGAGGCGAGGCGCGTGGCGCTGCACGCCCAAGGCTTCCAGGGGCAATCCCGCACGACAAAAGCCAACTGGCCGAAAATCGCCAAGGCCGTTGATGCGCTGCATTTGCTGCAAATCGACAGTGTCAACGTGCTGGTGCGTTCGCACTATCTGCCGCTTTTTGCCAGGCTCGGGGCCTATGATATGGCAGCTCTGGACAAGCGCAGCTTCGACAATGACCATCGTCACTTTTTTGAATGCTGGGCCCATGAGGCCAGTCTGGTGCCGCTCACACTGCATCCGCTGCTGCGCTGGCGCATGGACCGCGCCCGGCAGGGTGACGGGCAATACAAAGGCATGGACACCTTCGGCCGGGAAAACCGCGCCTATCTCAAGTCCACGCTTGCCTTTATCACAAAAAATGGCCCGACCCGCGTCAGGGATATTCCGGGCGGTGGCAAGTCCGATGGTGCATGGTGGGGCTGGAGCAAGGGCAAGCTGGCGCTGGAAACGCTGTTTGATCAAGGCTTTCTGACCACGACGACGCGGCAGGGGTTTGAACGGATCTACGACATTCCAGAACGCGTCATACCCCTGCATATCCTGGCCTTGCCCACACCGCGTGCAAGTGACGCCATTCATCAACTTGTGGCAAAATCCGGCGAGGCCTTGGGGCTCGCCACAGAATCAGACTTGCGCGACTATTTCCGGCTGCCGGTTGCAGACTTTAAGTCCGCCCTTGCCGAAACAGTCGAAGCAGGCATTTTGCGGCGCGTTGCAGTGGAAGGATGGTCCAAACAGGCCTATGTCCACCGTCACGCAGAGCTTCCCCGCAACGCCGGAGCAACGGCCCTGCTCTCGCCTTTCGACCCCTTGGTGTGGAACCGGGAGAGAGCAGAGCGACTGTTCAACTTTCACTATAGAATTGAACTTTATACGCCTCAAGCGAAACGCAAATTCGGCTATTACGTGCTGCCGTTTCTGCATGGTGACACAATTGCCGGACGACTGTGTTTAAAGGCGGACCGGGAGACGTCGACCTTGAAGGTCAACGCGGCGCATCATGAAGCAGGAACCGATACCGCGTCGATAGCACCGCAATTGGGCACAGAACTCAAACTCATGGCAAAGTGGCTCGGGCTTGATAACATCACGGTCACTGCAACCGGCAATCTCGCCCCTGCATTGCGGGTTACATCACAGGCTGCGCCGACAACAGTCCTGCAATCACACGATTGACCGTTGGGGTAACGTAAGGTTTGGATATCACAGGAGCACCTTTCAGCGCATGCAACATATACTCGTCGACCGGGTAGCCTGTGGTCACCGCAAAAGGAATTTTGCTTTTCACAAGGGTTTCAGCTAACGGCAGACTGTCAAGCACACCAAGCCGAAAATCCAGCAAGGCCAGACGATATTGGTTTTTTTCCAATAGAGTCTCAGCTTCAGCCAATGTTGAAGCATGGTCAATGCGTTTAAAGCCCAACGCCATGACGATGTCTTCAATATCAGTGAAGATCAGATAATTGTCTTCTACAATAAGGCAGCAGTCTTCGACATCAATCATACTTCGTAAACCTTGTGAATCAAACGCTGATCCCCGAAACAAGGGATGGTGATGGTTTATGGAACAAACGGCTTGTTCCCGAGTTGGCAATGTATGAAACCTCATGTGCTTATCCTCGAAGACGATTTTATCATTTCGTTTGATATGGCAGGCTTGGTCACCGACACCCTGCACGCCACACCTCTTGTGGTGCGCAGCGTCGCGGCGGCCCTGGAACTGATTCCCGATGACATTGCTTTCGGCTTTCTGGATATTGAAGTTCTGGACGGCAAGAGTTACGCGGTTGCACAGAAGCTGATGGACAATCATATTCCGTTTATTTTTTTGACCGGGGAAAACAGAAACCTGCTTCCTGAAAAGTTCAGCAAAACACCGTTCATGTCAAAACCAGTCGACGATAAAACCTTGATACAACTCACCAAATCGCTTACGAGCGCCTTTGCATGATATCTATGTGTGTAAAGATAAACACAACGCAGCTTCAAGTCTGTCCACTAGTGAACGCTCATGAACAATAATTTGCGGGTTCCAGAAGCTGTCAAAGGACAGACAAAAAACAACCTGCTCAATCATTTGCAGCAGAAAGATTTTGACATCATCGCCCCTTATTTGAAACCGATGCAGTCAAAAGCCAACGAAATCCTTTACGATCACGGCCAGAATGTTGGCACCGTCTACTTCCCTTGCGGCCCGACTTTGGTATCGTTCCTGATTTCAACGGAAGATGGTGGCGTGGTCGAAACCATGCTGGTGGGCCGGGAAGGTGCTGTCGGCGGCATTGTGAGCCAAGGCAAGCTGCCGGCCTATTCGAGAATCATGGTGCAGTTTGGCGGGGAGTTTTTGACCTTGCCGATCACTGTTCTCGACGAAGCAAAGGCCACGTCGCGTTCACTCGACAACCTGTTTGCGCGTTATGCCGATTGCACGATGGCGCAAATCTTTCAATCGACAGCCTGCAATGCCGCCCACACGATTGAGCAGCGGACAGCAAAATGGATTCTGGCCGCCGTTGACCGCACGGGAGAAAAACAGGTTCCACTCACGCAGGAGCGCCTGTCCGGCATGTTGGGCGTCGGCAGAAGTTACATCAGTCGCGTCATCGGAAAATTCAAACAGGAAAAAATATTAAGCGTAAAGCGCGGCCACCTCATCATACTGGACCCAAAAAAACTCGGACAAAAATCCTGCGGCTGCAATGATGCTGTAAAAGCACATTTCGATATGGTGCTGTCGGGAGTTTATCCGGACGAGAATGAAAGGTGAAGTAAGGTCCGCATTTGTCGTCTCCCCCTGGCCGCGCCAGGCGTAGCCCGCTTGGGCGAAGACTGGTGCGGGCGGCCGGACCCGAACCGGCACTTCCTTTCGAAAAACGGATTTTAAGTCCGTTGTGTATCATATTAACTATTTGATTTTATTATGTTATTTATAAATAAATGCGAAAATGTGTAAGTTTATGTGTAAATCTTTTGGCCTCATTTCCGGTTATCCTAACAAAGCGGAAGTGGACCGCTGCTTGCGATTCTTCTCAGTTTGACCCAGAGCAGAACTCACGTAATTCTAGGCTCCTTCAGGCCCCTTTACCTGTTACCGAATAGTGGTGCAATCTGGCTGCCAATGAGCAGCAAGCGGAGATAGGCAAGGAATAGGTCATGGCGGATATCACCGACTGGATCGAAAAGCGCCTCTAGATATCTCCGCTCAACTGATGTTGGCCTTCAGCTTGAGCCAGGTCGTGCGCACGTTTTCCTTGACCTCCACCCACTCGCTCTTGGCAACATCCCAGTTGACGATGGCGCGCGAAGTGTTGGAGGTCGTGCCGCTGGAAACCGTTGAAGTCACCATTGAATCATGGCCATAAACAACGCCTATGGTGAGCAAGCAGCCGAGAATCATTCCGATAAAAGTCCGCATGATGATTGTCCTCCTCCGCGCCCAACGCGGTGAGGCCGGTTAGGTTCCATTGGCAAGCGGGTTAGCGATACCCTGCCACTCACAGTTCAAAGAGCCCGGCGTACCGTCCGGGTCGCGCGCCACACAAGCAGCGAGACAATGAGCCACGGCTCAAAAGTGCAAATTTGCCAATACTTTCAATGGTGGTAATTTTGCAACAATCACCTGTTGTTTATTTGGCAAGTCAGCAAGATATTGACCGCTCTGGCGTAAGAGATCATTTTGTTCAGAACAGGGACTCAGACTCAATGGTGGAAAACATGCGGAATTTTCGGATCATGG
>JAYUVC010000279.1:0-39071 GCA_043754325.1 Hyphomicrobiales bacterium | reverse complement strand
GCGCAGGCGTTATGCTCGCCAACCGGGTCAGGACCGGAAGGTAGCAGCCCCAACGAGATTTTAGCGGGTTGCTGCCAGCCTTCCACTTCCTCCCAGCCTTCCACTCCACTATGACTGACCCATGTCTGATCAGAATCCCAGCCCGGCAACGCCCTATCGCGTTCTGGCCCGCAAGTACCGTCCCAAGACCTTTGCTGACCTGATCGGCCAGGACGCACTGGTGCGCACCCTGACCAATGCCTTTGCCACCGGCCGCATTGCCCAGGCCTATATGCTGACCGGGGTTCGCGGTGTCGGCAAAACCACAACGGCCCGGCTGATTGCGCGTGCATTGAATTATCGTGCAGCCCCCACAATCGACATGCCTGAAATCACGCCGCAGTGCGAAGCCATTCTCGAATCGCGCCATATCGATGTCATCGAAATGGATGCGGCTTCCAATACCGGCGTTGACAACATGCGCGAGATCATCGAGTCGGTGCGCTATGCGCCGCTCGAAGTGCGCACCAAGGTTTACATCATCGACGAAGTGCACATGTTGTCGAAGAGTGCTTTCAACGCGCTGCTGAAAACGCTGGAGGAACCGCCGGCCCATGTGAAGTTTATTTTCGCCACAACTGAAATCCGCAAAGTGCCCGTCACCATTCTCTCTCGCTGCCAACGCTTCGACTTGAAGCGGCTGGATGCTGGCATGTTGACTGAACATTATGGCCGCATTGCCAAACTCGAAAACGCCGACGCTGACGAAGAGGCACTCCGCATGATCGCGCGTGCCGCCGAAGGCTCTGTGCGCGATGGCTTGTCACTGCTCGACCAGGCCATTGCCTATGGCGACGGAACGGTGAAAACCGCCGACGTGTTGTCGATGCTTGGCGTGATGGACCGCACCCGTGTGATCGAATTGTTCGAAGCCGTGATGAAAGGTGACGCGCAAAAGGCCCTTTCGGAATTTGCCGTGCAATATGATGGCGGCGGCGACCCGCAAACCATTCTGACTGACTTGGCGGATTTCACCCACTGGGTGACACGCAACAAGATTGTGCCAAATTCAGCACAGCAGGATGGCGCAAGAACCGGTATTGAAAAACAACGGGGCGCAGAGTTTGCCAACAGCTTGACAGTGCCGCATTTGGCCCGGGCCTGGCAAATGTTGTTGAAGGGCATTTCTGAAACCGCAACCGCCGCAAGGCCGGAGCAGGCAGCGGAAATGGTGTTGATCCGCCTGTGCCATGCCTCGGATTTGCCGACGGGTGATGATCTTGCAAAACTGGTGAAAGAGCAGCAAGCCGCACCGTCAGCACCAACGCCACTTCGTCGTGATAATCAGCGTACGGATTATTCGGGTGGACCGTCGGCTGGCCCCGCTGCGGCGCTGAAACCCGCCGAACCACCGCGTGTTGAGTCCGCAGCGCCCACAATGGTGATGACAAGCTTCGAGCAGATCGTGGCTCTCGCCAATGACAAGCGCGATGTAAAATTGAAATCCGAACTGGAACGCTTTGTGCGGCCCATTTCAGTGAGCGATGGTAAAATCGAGCTTGCGTTGGAAGCCAACGCTCCACCATCGCTCACCAATGAATTAAGCCGCAAGCTTGAAGCCTGGACGGGTCGTCGCTTCATGGTGCTGGTCGCAAAATCAGGTGGTGCTGCAACGCTTGCAAGTCTCAAAAAAGAAGCCCGACAAACCGCAGACCGCGAAGTGCGCGAGTTGCCGGATGTGCAGGCCATCCTTAAAACCTTCCCCGGTGCCGAGATCATCAAGGTCCGCGATCCCGACACCTTCACCGCAATCGAACAACCTACGGAAGACACCGATGAAGAATCTCGCTGACATCATGAAACAAGTCTCGTCCATGCAAAGCAAAATGGGCGACATGCAAACCAAACTCGAAAGTCTTGTCATCGCGGGGCAGTCCGGTGGCGGCTTGGTCAAGGTCACGTTGAATGGCAAGGGCGCCATGCAATCCGTGACAATTGATCCGTCCCTGATGAAAGCCGACGAGCGTGAAATCCTCGAAGACCTGCTGGTTGCCGCCCATGCTGATGCCAAGGGCAAAGTCGAAGCGGCTGCGGCAGAAGAGATGAAAGAAATCACCGGTGGCCTGCCGCTGCCACCGGGAATGAAGTTGCCGTTTTGAGAATGGACAGCGAAAGGCCCCGTTGCATAATTGTGAGTGCGCTTCACCGACCCTTCGAGGCTCGCAAGGGCTCGCACCTCAGGGTGAGGGAAAACAACAACTTACCTCACCCTGAGGTGCCGCGCCTTCGCGGCCTCGAAGGGCTTGTGGTCAAGAACGAGAATTATGCAATGGCCCCCTTCAGCAAAGCCCTCCCATGAAACGCCAGGCCGGACCTGAAATCGAAAAACTCATCCAGCTTCTGGCGCGCTTGCCGGGACTTGGACCTCGCTCGGCACGGCGTGCGGTTCTGCATCTGGTCAAAAACCGTGAAAAACTTTTGACACCCCTTACCCGCGCCCTTGCAGACGCCCAGGACAAGGTGACCGTGTGCAATGAATGCGGCAATGTCGATACGTTGAACCCCTGTTCTGTTTGCATTGATCCGCGCCGTGACCGCAGCCTGCTTTGCGTGGTCGAAGAGGTAGGTGATGTCTGGGCTCTTGAACGCGCCAATGCCTGGGGCGGTCTCTATCACGTCCTCGGCGGCACACTTTCAGCCTTGGGAGGCGTGACACCAGAAGACCTGTCAATAAGCCAGTTGGTTGACCGCGCGAGTGATGGCGTGGTCAAGGAAGTGGTCCTCGCCACCAATGCCACAGTCGAAGGCCAGACCACGGCGCACTACATCACTGAACGGTTGAAAGAACGCGGCCTCACCACATCGCGCCTCGCCCATGGCGTGCCCGTGGGTGGCGAGCTGGATTATCTTGATGAAGGCACTCTGACACAAGCCATCAGGGCCCGCCGTCCGTTTTGACAGAGGTCGACACCTCAGCTCAGATTGACCAGTCGCGGGCGGGGCGCTGCCAGTGCCTCGCTCTTCGGGGTCTCTTCCAGATCAAGGCTCTCAATGCGCGTCCCGCGCTTGATGATCTTGTCGGTTGAAGCGCCCAGCTTTTCGAGATCCACATTGGCCAAGTCAAAGTGGCGCCGCAGATCAGAAGCGCGTTCTTTAAGACGGCCTACATCTTCCATCAGCTTGCCAACTTCGGCTTTGATGATGTGGGCCTGGTCCCGCATCGTCACATCCTTGAAAATTGCCTGCATGGTTTGCACCAGCAGCATCAACACATTTGGGGATGCAAGAATGACCCGTGAGCGGTGCGCCTTCTGCACAATGTCATCATGGTATTCATGGATTTCGGCATAGATTGATTCTGACGGCACAAACATGATCGCCGTTTCATGGGTCTCGCCCGAAAGCAGATATTTCTCTGAGATGTCTTTCACATGTTTCGCCATATCGCTGCGCAGGCGAACTTCCGCAGCCTTGCGCACGCCATCATCTCCCGCCGCCTTGATGGCTGAATAGGATTCCAGCGGAAACTTCGCATCAATCACCAGACGCAGGGAAGAGTCCGGCAAAATGATCACGCAGTCAGGCCGTGTGCCATTGCTGAGTGTCGCCTGGAATTCAAACGACGAGGCGTGAAGACCATCCTTGATGATCGCCTCCATGCGGCCTTGGCCAAAGGCACCGCGCGACTGTTTGTTGTTGAGAATGTCTTTCAGGCTTACCATTTCAGTCGAAAGCGATGTGATGTTTTTCTGCGCCGCATCAATGACCGCAAGACGTTCGTTGAGTTGCCCCAGCGAAAGCGCCGTGCGTTCTGCTTGTTCATGCAAACCCACACCCACACGTTGGCCAACAGCATCCAGCCGCTCATCCAGAGTGCGCTGCAAATGCACCGTATTGCCTTGCGCCTGCGACGCGAAACTTTGCAGTGAGCCTGAAAGCTCTGCCAGGCGCAATTCCACTTCAGCAGTGCGGCGCTGCGCATCCAGCTGTTCCTGCAACCGCCCACGTGAACCGCGCCAGACCATCACCACAGCGACAATCAGCAAAAGCAATACCAGCAACGCCAATGCCGAACCGGTTTCAAACAGCGTAAAGGCGTGGCCGCCAAGGATAAACAATGTTGAATCAAGGGTCATTGCATCAACATATCAGATTCGTGTTTTGTTCCTAGCGCTTGTTTCAAATGAAAAGGCCCGCCCCAACCGCAACCGATCAGAACGGGCCGATATGATCCGCTTGGAGCTCGGGACGGCGACAAGAGCCCAAAGCGGATCAATTCATGAAGCTGGGGATATTCAGAAAACACAATGACAACATATACTTGGTTGCCACTCTCTGCGTTGATCCCCCGCTGGAACTGAGCAAAAACTGCCAGTCAATCGGGGCAGGAAGGTCACCATGGAAAGGCCATGGCTTGACCATTTCAAGGCGATTTTGCGGCGGCATGACACCTTAAGTCGTTGATGGAACAAAACAGCTGAGTCATTTGAGTGACTTGCCGCAGTGCAACAAAACTGCCTGTCTTTTGGTCAGGTCAAATAATATTTTTCGGTGGCCCTGACCAAAGCATCAACCGAGCCCAGTTCCAACGCAGTGTGGCCCGCATCAGGAATCATGAACAGTTCGGCATTTGGCCAGCGCTTCGACAATTCAAACGCCGTCGTTGCAGGTGTCACCACGTCATAGCGCCCCTGCACGATGCTGCAGGGCAAGTGTTTGATTATATCCGCGCCGTCCAGCAAGGCCCTGTCATGCAGCATGAAACCCTTGTTGATGAAGTAGTGGCATTCAATGGCGGCAAAGGCCGTGGCAAACCGGTCCTCGCCAAAATTCAAAACCCGCTGCGGATCAGGCAGCAACGACAGGCATGACCCCTCCCACTGGCTCCAGGCGCGGGCATGCGTCAGGCGGATGGATGGATCGGCATCGTTCAGGCGCTTGTGATAGGCCGCAACGAGATCGTGGCGTTCACCTTCGGGAATGAGGTTCCTGAAGTTTTCAAATGCTTCGGGAAACAATGCACTGGCACCGGACTGGTAAAGCCACTGTACTTCTGATTCCCGGATTGTGAATATTCCCCTGAGCACGAATTCACGCACCCGCTCCGGGTGGCTTTGGCCGTAAGCCAGTGCCAGCGTTGACCCCCATGAGCCTCCAAACACCTGCCATTTTTCAATACCAAGATGCGCGCGCAACATTTCCATGTCAGACGCGAGGTGCCAAGTCGTATTGTCAGTCAAACAAGCATGCGGCGTGGAATTGCCGCAACCGCGCTGGTCAAACAGAATGATGTGATAGTTTTCCGGATCATGAAAACGCCGCAGCGTTGGCGAAGAGCCCCCACCCGGTCCGCCATGCAGCACAACAACAGGCTTGCCCCTGGGGTTGCCACAACGTTCGAAATAGATTTCGTGAAGTTCGGAAACCTGTAAACGTCCTCGCGCGAAAGGTTCGATTGCGGGGTAGAGGCTTTTGCGTGAAAGCACAAAGTCTTGCATCAGCGAGGTGTCACAAACTCGCCATGCACGGCCTTTTCAATCAGCACCCGCGTATTTGTAATTCCATACAATGCCGTAAACGAGCCAAACCTCGGCCCCCGTTCCTCACCCAGCAACACCTGATACAGCATGTTGAACCAAGTTTGCGCCACGCCGATTGAACCGTCTTTTTGCGTCGTGGTATAAGGTTCGCGGCGGCCGATGTTATAGACTTCCGCTTGGATCGCTTCAGGCGTTGATCCCTCTGGTAATTTTCCCATGGCCTCCGCAAGCTCAGTGAGCGCCTTTGCCTCATCCTCCGTAGGCAGACGATATTGCTTCGCGGGTTTGACGAAGTCCTGATAATAGCGGATGGCATAGCCGACGAGTGAATCCAGACGCGGGTGCGTGAGCGGGCTCATCGTTGGCATATAGCGTTGCAGGAAGGCCCACATCACGGATTTGTCTTCGGTGTTGGCCACAGCGGCGAGGTTCAGCAATAACGAAAAATTCACGCCGCCTGATTCAGGTGCCGGCGGATTGCCCGCATGAATATGCCAGACCGGATTCATCAACTGGTCTTTCGGCTCTGTTTGCTTGGGGAAGGCCGCAAGGAACTGGCTATATTCATCAACCGCACGCGGGATCACGTCGAAGTAGAGCTTTTTGGCTTCCCGTGGCTTGTTGTACATGAATTGTGCCAGCGAATTCGGGTCCGCATAGGTCAGCCATTGGTCAATAGTCAGACCGTTGCCTTTGGACTTGGAAATCTTCTGGCCCAAGTCATCAAGGAACAGTTCATAGACATAGTGTTCCGGCGCCTTGGCCCCGAGGATGACGCTGATCGCATCATAGACAGGCGCATTGGTCTGGTGGTCTTTGCCAAACATTTCAAAGTCCACATCAAGTGCTGCCCAGCGCATGCCGAAGTCTGGCTTCCATTGCAACTTGGTGCGCCCGCCGCGCACGTCAATGGTGATGTCGGTGCCGTCTTCATCGGGAAATGTGATGGTGCCTTTCTTCGCATCAACCGCTTTCATCGGCACATAAAGCACGCGACCCGAAATCGGCGAAATCGGCAGAAACGGCGAATAGGTGGCCTGCCGTTCTTCGCCCAAGGTCGGCAACATCACGCCCATGATGGCGTCGTATTTTTCAAGCGCACGGATCAGCATGTCATCAAAACGGCCAGACTTGTAATAGTCGGTGGCGCTGGCGAATTCATAGTCGAAATTGAAAGTGTCGAGAAAACGCCGGAGCATGGCATTGTTGTGGTGGCCATAACTTTCATATTCGCCGCCATAGGGATTGGGCACCGACGTCAAGGGCTTGTGCAAGTGCGGTTCGAGGAATGAACGATCAGGAACATTCTCCGGAATCTTCCGCATGCCGTCCATATCGTCAGAAAAGCATAATAGCCGCGTCGGCAAGTCCGACAAAATCGAAAACGCCTTGCGCACCATCGTCGTGCGGGCCACCTCGCCAAAAGTGCCGATATGCGGCAGACCCGATGGGCCGTAACCGGTCTCAAACAGAACTTGCTTTTGTCCCGATTTCTCAACCCGCTTCAAAATCTTCCGCGCCTCCTCAAACGGCCATGCACGGGATTCGAGAGCGGCTGCGCGGAGTGTGGGGGAGGTGGGCATGGGCGATGCTTTCAAAGGCGTGAAATTCACGGCCTCTTTAGGCACCTCTCATGCCTTGGTCAATTGAGCCACTTACACCGTACCACCCGCATACTTCTTCAAAAACCCAACCGTCCGTCCCCAAGCCAGATCTGCCGCTTCCTTGTTGTACCTTGCGGCATTGGCATCGTTGTTGAAGGCGTGGTTTGCGCCTTCGTACATGTGGAGTTCATACGTTTTGTTCGCAGCTTTGAGCGCTGATTCAAACTCGACAATGCCTGCGTTGATGCGCTCATCGAGAGAAGCATAGTGCAGCATCAGTGGTGCTTTTATTTTCGGAACGTCGGCGGCGGGGGCTTGGCGTCCGTAATAGGCCACTCCGGCAGCCAGCGTTGAATCTGCCACTGCGAGTGCATTCACAGCCCCGCCACCCCAACAGAATCCCATGGCTCCGGCTTTGCCTGTGCCCTGCGGATGCGCGATCAGGGCTTTGAGAGCGGCTTGCGAATAGGCCACGGCATCTTCCGGCTTCAATGTGCCAATCATTTCCTTGGCTTTTTCTTCATCGCCAGGTGTGCCTCCAAGTGGAGCCAGATAATCCGCGCCAAAGGCCACGAAACCTTCAAGCGCCATGCGCCGTGTCACATCCTTGATATGCGGGTTGAGGCCCCGGTTTTCGTGAATGACCAGAACAGCTGGCAACTTGCCTGTTGAGTCTTTGGGAATCGCCAGAAGCCCCTTGATGCCTGGGGCAATTTCACCTTCGGTCAAAACCAGTCGCGGATCATTCTCGGCCACCAAGGCGGCTTGGGCGTAGTTGTTTTCCAGAACAGGCAACAAAGCCGTAGCCGCAGCGGCAGAGCCTGCCACCAAAGCCAGCTTGTCAAGAAAAGCCCGGCGCGACATGCCGCCGTGAGTATAGGAATCAAACAGTGTAATGATCCTCTGGTCCATCATGTTCTTCCTTGCTTGGTCACCCGGATTTTGATCTTACGCCAGAATCAGGCAAAGGGATGACGTGTTGATGAACGTGCCCACTGCAATTGCCCATGGCCGGGGCGCTGCCCTTGACGGGGTGGTGCTGTCGCCCAAGCCTGCGCTGGCGGCACTGACTGCCACACCGCATGTGCTATGTCATGCCGGGTTTCTGGTGGCTCGGCTGGCGCAGGCGGCGGATGCCAAGGCTGATTTGGGGCGGTCGGCTTTGGACCCCCGTCATCTCGATGTCGCGGAATTGTTTGCTTTTGTGTGTCCGGCGCAGTCCGCAGTGCCGACGCCAAAAGGTTTGGCACGGTTGTTGCAGTTGGACGAAGACGATGATGCGAAAGCATTGCAGGCGGTGGCCGAAGCCCTGTTGGCGCGATTGGAAAACCCAAAACAGGCTTTGATCCGTGAAACTGCGGAACAGGCAACATTCCTCGCCCGCGCCAACTGGCCCTGGGCACCTTACGTGATGAAGGCCTTGCTCAAGGCCAATCCGAAACTGGATGTTGGCACATTCGCTACGGGCTTGAATATTTGGGACCGTCTGGATGAATGGGAAGATGTGGGCCCCCCCGCCAAGGGCGATCATCAGGAAGTGTTGCCTGCGGAAGCCTTGCAGGTTTTGCGCGATGCTTTGGGTTCTGACTCAGAAGCGCGTCCACAACAGCGCGATTATGTGACGGCAGCTATTCACGGCTTTGCGGCACGACAATCTCCGGCCTACAATAATATTCTGCTGGCGGAAGCTGGAACAGGTTTGGGCAAAACGCTGGGCTATCTTTCTCCCGCCTGGGTCTGGGCGCAGAAGAACAAGCGGCCGGTGTGGCTCTCGACCTATACCAAAAACCTGCAGCGCCAGCTTGATCAGGAAACCATGCGGCTGGTGCCGAACCCTGAGGAGCGCACGGGAAAGATTGTCATTCGCAAGGGCCGCGAAAATTATCTCTGCCTGCTCAACATGCAGGAAAGTTTCGGGCGTTTGCAGGCACAGGGGCCGCGAGGTGTTTTGCTTGCGGTGTTACTGGCGCGTTGGGCACGGGCAACGCGCGATGGTGATCTGGTCGGCGGTGATTTTCCGTCGTGGATATATGGACTGTTTCCGGAGAACGGCTTTGAAGGCGATATAAAACACCCGACACCGCAAACCCTTGGCCTCACGGATCGTCGGGGTGAATGCATCTATGTCGCTTGCGCCCACTACAAGCGCTGCTTCATTGAGAAGAACCAACGCGCCGCCCGCAATGCCTCACTGGTCATCGCCAATCACGCACTGGTCATGCATCAGGCTGCGGTGGATTATGCGTTGGGGCAGGCCGTGACCGATGAGGAAGAGGCAGCCCCCGGTGGCTTGAAGCGCATTGTGTTTGATGAGGGGCACCATTTGTTTGATGCCGCCGATGGCGCGTTTTCTTCGCATCTGTCAGCTCAGGAAGCAGCGGAGTTGCGGCGTTGGTTGCGGGGTCCTGAAACGGAACGCCGTCGCGGACGTGGTTTGGCGGATCGTTTGGGTGATATTGTCAGCGATGATGATGGCACCTCTGCCATGCTCGACGAAGTCGTGAAGGCGGCACGTGTTTTGCCAACCGCAGGCTACATGCGCCGCATTCACGATGGCAGGCCCGATGGTGTGGCGGAACAGTTCTTCACGCTGGTGCGGCAACAAGTGGTGGCGCGGGATGAGAGTGAAACCGGCTTCGCGCTGGAAACGGCCTGTCTTCCCTTGATTGAAGGCTTGGG
This sequence comes from Hyphomicrobiales bacterium, assembly GCA_043754325.1. Taxonomy (GTDB): domain Bacteria; phylum Pseudomonadota; class Alphaproteobacteria; order Rhizobiales; family Aestuariivirgaceae; genus Aestuariivirga. The sequence continues at coordinate 29,269 of JAYUVC010000279.1, read as the reverse complement.
CGACGCAGCAGCCGAAATCTCAAAGGCACTGGAAAACCTGAAACGCCCGATGGCCAAATTGGCGAAGGCCCTCGCCGCAAAACTCGACGATGAAGCTGCGGAATTGTCAACCCATGAACGCGGTCGCATCGAAGCCATGTCTCGCTCCCTGCGCAGGCGTGGAGAACTGATGCTGGGCGGTTGGCTCTCGATGCTGCAACGCCTGAATGGTCCCCCCAATGTACTGATGGTGGAATGGTTCTCGGTTGAACAGCAGGGCCAATGGCAAATTGATGTGGGCTTACATTCCCACTGGCTGGACCCGACGGAACCATTGGCCCTTGCCGTGCTGCGCCCCGCTGACGGTGTGATCATCACCTCCGCCACCCTCAAAGACCGCCCACCCAATGTGCCGGATGATTGGGAGAATGCGGAAATGCGCACGGGTGCAGTGCATCTGCCGTACCCTGTGAAGCGCCAGCATTTTGACTCGCCGTTTGACTATCCTCGTCAAGCCCGTCTGATTGTGGTCACAGATGTGAGCCGCGACAGCATGGATCAACTGGCAGCGGCCTATCGTGAATTGTTCTTCGCTTCGGCGGGAGGCGCATTGGGATTGTTCACCGCCATCTCACGACTGCGTGCCGTGCACAAACGCATCGCCCAACCCTTGAGTGAGCGCGGACTGCCACTTTATGCACAACACGTGGATCCGATGGACACATCGACTCTCGTCGATCTGTTCCGCGCCGAACAGGACGCTTGTTTGCTGGGCACTGATGCCGTGCGCGATGGTGTCGACGTACCGGGAGATTCACTGCGCTTGATCGTGATGGACCGTGTGCCATGGTCCACGCCCAACATTCTGGAAAAAGCCCGCAAGGAAGCTTTCGGCGGCAACACCTATGTCGACATGACGGTGCGCCTGCGTCTGCGTCAGGCTTTCGGGCGCTTGATCCGCTCTGAAACCGACAAGGGCTGTTTTGTGGTACTCGACTCGCGCCTCGCCTCACGCTTCTCCACGGCGTTCCCCGATGGTGTAGCAATCGAACGTATGGGACTGGTGGAAGCGATTGAGGTAGTGGGTGGCTTCTGCAATACTACGGTCAAATCAAGGAGTTCGTAATGTCCGGTACCATTAGCAATGAACAGGCCCTCATCTATGTCATGGTGATGATGTCAGGCGTCGAAGGCGTCATCAAGACGGAAGAACTGGCAGAGATTGATATTCTGGTGCGCACATTGCCGGTGTTCAAAGGCTTTGACCGCACGAGGTTGGCGACGGTCGCGCAAGAGGCTGGCGACATGTTGCAGCTCAGCGAAGGCATGGAAACCGTGTTGGATCTGGTGGCTGATCAATTGTCACCACGCCTGCGTGAAACGGCTTATGCGATTGCGGTTGAAGTGGCGGCAATTGATTTGGCAGTGGGGAAAGAGGAATTGCGATTCCTTGCGATTTTGCGCGATGCTCTGGGTTTGGATAAATTGGTGACGGCGGCAATTGAGCGCTCGGCGATTGCACGGTTTCAGGGGTAGCAAAGGGACCTCATCCGGCGCGTTGCGCCACCTTCTCCACGCAAAAGGGCGTGGAGAAGGGACTGTATATAGACCTCCATCGACGACGCTGAGGGAGGTGCAAGTATAGTCCCTTCTCCAGCCCTCTTGCTGGAGAAGGTGGCGCAACGCGCCGGATGAGGTCTCTTTCTCACCCAAAAACCCGCACCTTGATCGCCGGCAACCTTGCCGCAAACGAAATACTCCGTACAATGAAGAACACACTCAGCGCCGCCCATAGCCCGTGATTGCCATAGCGCGGCTCCAGCAAAAACCACGCCAGCATGTAAGCCGCCAAGGACAGCACCATCATGTTGCGCATGTCGCGTGTGGCCATGGCACCTGTAAAAATACCGTCGTACAGAAAACATGCCGCCCCCAGAAACGGCGTGATCGCAGCCCAAAACAAATAGCTGTTGGCGAAGCTGCGCACGTCTTCATTGACTGTCATCACCGCAATAAAATATGAACCAAACAGCCAGATCAACACTGATGCCATGGCACCAAAGGCCATGACATAAAACGTAGAGAGACGAATGGCCTTGCCGTAGCGGGCGCGGTCTTTTCCGCCAATCGCTTGCCCCACCAGAGCCTCCGCCGCATAGGCGAAACCGTCAAGCATATAGGCCGCGATTTCGAACAAATGCAGCAACACGGCATTGGCTGCAACTGTTGTGTCGCCGTTGCGGGCACCGCGCGAAGTGAACCAGGCAAAGGCAAACAGCAGGCACACCGTGCGGATCATCATGTCAGCATTGGCGGTAACGAGGGCCTTGATTTTTTCCGCGTTCAGAACGAGTGCGCGGTCAAACGGCTGCTGCAATTCCCGCAGCCTCCACACGACCATCAGCAATCCCAAACCTGCAGCGGCATATTCGGCAATCAACACGGCCAGTCCCACGCCAGCTATGCCCATATCAAAATGCAAAACAAAAATAATACTCAGCACCATGTTGGTGACGTTGAGCGCAAGCTGCGTGATCAAGGCCACTTTCGTGCGACCCTGCCCGATGAACCAGCCGAGAATGGTGAAGTTGGCAAGTGCTGCAGGAGCCGCCCATATCCGGTAACTGAAGTATGTGGTGGCTGCGGCCTGAACCTCTGCTGATCCACCCATCAGGGAAATTGCCGAGGGCTTGAGGACGGGCGAAAGCGCAATCAGGGCGAGACCAACACCAACCGCAATCAACAAACTGCGCCAGACTACGGCACCCACTTCCCTTGCATCACCGGCACCGGTGGCCTGTGCAGAAAGACCACTGGTGGACAGGCGCAAAAAGCCAAACCCCCAGAACAGGAATGAGAATATCAACGCCCCCACAGCCACACCGCCGATGAGATGCGCCTGTGGCAACTGGCCCACAACGGCAGTATTCACCACACCGATCAACGGTTCCGTCACATTGGACAGCATGATTGGAATGGCAATGCGCAGGATGGTCGCGTGGTTCACGGGTTGTTGCGGCAGTGCGGTCATGTCTCCCGTTGCGCGTTTGTTCTGAACCCGTCAAGCTCCACTCCGACATGGTTGATTTGCATCACAAGATTGGCAGTTGGTTTGAAGCGAAAAGCTGGGCCCCCCGCACGCATCAGCTTGCCATGTTGCAACATGGTGTGGCGGGCGAAAGTGCCTTGCTGATTGCCCCCACAGGCGGTGGCAAGACGCTGGCAGGTTTCATGGCAACCTTGCATGAACTTGCTGAACCGCATGCCAGTGACGGCATTCACACGCTCTACATTTCGCCGCTGAAAGCGCTGGCCGTGGACATTGCCCGCAATCTTGAAAAACCCGTCATGGAGATGGACCTGCCCATCACCATTGAAATCCGTACAGGCGATACGCCAGTGTCAAAGCGCAAACGCATTCGCACCCACCCGCCGGATATTCTCATCACCACGCCGGAGCAGGTAACACTGATGATGGCGGACCCTGCGGCGGCACATCTGCTGCGCAGTCTGAAATGCATCATCATCGACGAGCTGCATTCACTCGTCACCAACAAGCGCGGCGTATTGTTGTCGCTGGCCTTGACGCGGGTACGGGCATTGGCGCCAAACGTGAGACTGGTGGGCTTGTCAGCAACGGTGGCCGATCCTGAGGCCTTGTGCGCATGGCTTGCACCGACGGGATCGCCACCTGTGCCGCTGGTCATCGGCAAGCCCGGTGCGCCACCAACGATACATGTGATGGAGTCGGAAGAGCGCGTGCCGTGGTCTGGCCACATGACACGCTATGCCGTGAAAGATGTCTACGCCGAAATCCTGAAAGTGCGAATGGCCCTGGTGTTCGTCAACACCCGCGCACAGGCCGAGATGATGTTTCAGGAATTGTGGACGGCAAATGAAGATCACTTGCCCATAGCACTGCATCACGGTTCTCTCGATGTGGGCCAGCGCCGCAAAGTCGAACAGGCCATGGTCGAAAATAAATTGCGGGCTGTGGTGTGTACGTCCACACTTGATCTCGGCATTGACTGGGGCGATGTCGATTTGGTCGTTCACATCGGAGCGCCCAAAGGCTCCAGCCGCTTGTTGCAACGCATTGGCCGCGCCAATCACCGCCTCGATGAATCAAGCAATGCGATACTGGTGCCAAGCAATCGCTTCGAAGTTCTGGAATGCGAAGCAGCAGTCGAAGCCGCGCGCGAGAATGCGCAGGACACACAATACCCGGCGGTGTTGAAACTGGATTGCTTGGCACAACACATCATGGGCTGCGCCTGTTCCGGGCCGTTTTTTGCCGATGCTCTTTATGCGGAAGTCACCGCGACCTTCACCTTTCGCAATCTGGCGCGGGAGGTTTTCGATCAGGTGTTGGACTATTGCGCCACGGGTGGCTACGCACTCAAATCTTACACGCGTTACGCCAAATTGAAACTGCAAGCTGACGGCATGTGGCGCTTGGCACATCCGCGCATCGCGCAGGATTGGCGCATGAACATCGGCACCATCGTTGAGGAAGGCTTGCTGAAAGTGCGGCTGGCGAAAGTGCGTCGCGTGGGCGCCAAGCGCGTGGTCACCGGCGGGTTCTCCCTCGGCGAACTGGAGGAGTGGTTCCTCAGCCAGCTCACCGTGGGCGACACGTTCCTGTTTGCAGGTCAAGTGCTGCGCTATGAAGGCATGGATGAATTTGGCGCGCTGGCGACACGGGCACCGGGCGCTGACCCCAAAATCCCATCCTACCAAGGCGGCAAATTCCCCTTGTCCACCTATCTGGCGCAACGCGTGCGTGAAATTCTGGCCTCGCCTGAGCAATGGAAAAACCTGCCGCTGCAAGTGCGGGACTGGTTGGCCACACAACGTTTTGCCTCGGTCATCCCAAGAGCCGACCAGATGCTGGTCGAGACGTTCCCGCGTGCGGAAAAACATTATCTCGTCTGCTATCCCTTCGAGGGTCGGCTTGCGCAACAAACCCTTGGCATGCTGTTGACACGCCGTCTCGAACGCTGGGGTGCCAAGCCCTTGGGCTTTGTGGCGTCGGAATATTCCCTCGCAATCTGGTGCGTGAGTGATCTGTCGCATATGATCGCAACCGGGCGTTTGTCGCTGGGAAAACTGTTCGACGAAGACATGCTGGGTGATGATCTGGAGGCGTGGCTGGCGGAATCAAATCTGATGAAGCGCACATTTCGCAATGTGGCCTTGATCGCGGGCCTCATCGAAAAGCGCATGCCCGGAAAAGAACGCACAGCACGGCAGGTGACGGTGAATACGGATCTGGTTTACGACGCGCTGCGCACCCATCAACCCGATCACATTCTGTTGCGTGCCGCATGGGATGATGCGGCAGAAGGTTTGATCGACGTGCATCGTCTGGGGGCCATGCTGAAGCGCATCAAGAACCACATCCTGCACCAGCCGTTGGACCGCGTCTCCCCCCTCGCCGTTCCCGTGATGTTGGATATCGGGCGCGAATCAGTTAGCGGCGACGCCCATGATGCCCTTCTCGCCGAAGCCGCAGACGACCTCATCCGCGAGGCCACACGGCTTGTCTAGACAACACACCATAATGCTGGGTGGACTTGCCTTCACGCCAGACTTGTCGGGAGCGCTCTATTGCGCCGCCGAGAAGTTGCTGCTGGTCGCTGACTTGCATCTGGAGCAAGGTGCAAGTCTGGCAAGGCGCGGACTGCATGTGCCGCCCTATGACACACTTGCCACCTTGGCCATGCTGGAACAGGTTCTGGCCAATACGAGCGCAGAACGCCTGATACTGCTGGGCGACAGTTTTCACGATTCCGTGGCCCATGAAGCGGTGCGTCAATCAGATGCCGAACGTCTGCGCCACATCACAAGCTCCGTCGAGACCGTCTGGATCTCCGGAAATCATGATCCGAAAGCCCATGACACGCTGGGCGGAACTTGCGTGGATGAAATGCAATTTGGGGCCATCACCCTCAGACATGTTCCCGCGCGATTGAAACAACACGAACTGGAAATCGCAGGCCACCTGCACCCCGGTGCCACCATCGTGCAACGCGGATCCCACATCCGCACCAAATGTTTTGCGGGTGATAATCGCCGGATCATACTCCCGGCTTTCGGCAGCTACACCGGCGCACTCAATGTATTGTCTGGTGCATACGCCGGATTGTTCAACGAAGCGCAAGCCCAAGCCTGGATGATCGGCAAATCCGCCATCCACTGCTTTAAGTGGAAACGACTGGGGTAGCGTCAATCGCGGGGAAAGGGACTGTTTGCTCTATCGCAAACTGTCCCTGAACTTGAGATCGGGGACAGCTTGCAAGAAAGAGCAAGCAGTCCCAGACTGTTTACGACGCGTCTGGTGAATCAGCCTTCCAGGCGGGATCACTGACAGCAACCGTGTTGGCGGTGTCTGGTGCCACTTCCGGCGTCCAGGTTTTCAACCGTTCTTGCGTGGTCTGCAATTCAGCAGTCGACAGGGATTTCGCCAGAACACCGGCGCGCTTGTTGGCATCGGCATCTTTTTGTTTGGCAGCGTTTGAATACCAGAACAGGGCTTCCTTGGCATTGGCCTTGGTGCCAAGGCCGCGTTCCAGCAGAACCGCGAGGTTGAACTGGCTGTCCTTCAAGCCATGGGCCGCACCCAGCGAGAACCATTTGAAGGCGCGGGCATAGTCGGGCTGCTTCTGGTCATTGCTGGCAGACAGCACGGCGGCGTTGTGCATGGCCTTGACGTTGCCAAGCGAGGCCGAGCGTTCATACCAACCCAAGGCGGCATTCATGTCCTTGGCAACGCCCTTGCCGCGCTCATACAACGTACCCAACCGATATTGCCCCGGCGCATTACCTGCGGCTGCGGCCTTGCCATACCAATAGGCAGCCTTGGCAAAATCCTGTGGCACGCCATTTTCACCATTCAGATAGCGCGTGGCGATGACGAATTGTGCGTCAGCATTGCCCATGGCGGCAGCTTCGCGCAATTGCAGGGATCCAGTGGCAGCAGGTGCCATGCCCTCGGTTTCAGCGCTGACCTTGCCGGAGACAATGTTGGACAAGCTGTCATCTGCGGGGTCCGACAATGCACCCGTCAGCAACGGGTCAGACCCTTCAGGCAGCAACATGCCTTGAATTTCAGCGGGCTTTGGTTGTGGCGGCTTGGCCTTGGCGGCATCAGGAGTCGGGGTTACAACTCCGGGCTTCACCACTGGTGCGGCGGGGGCGAGCTGTTGTTCAAGAGCAACAGGCTGGGCCGGTGTTTCAGCTTTTTTTGCCTGACCCAGCATGTTGAAGGTAAACACCGATACGGCTGCGAGCAGCGCGATGCCCATGATGATATATTTGCGCTTGCGGTTGTCGTTGCTGTTGGCCGCCTTGAAATGTGCAGGATGCTTCAGTTCGCCTGCCAATGGTGTGACTGTTGCTGGTTCCCTGGCCGATGTTTTGCGTCCCTTGAGAAAGCCCATGCGTTTTTTTGACGATTGTTCGCCACTGCGACCCGTACCCGGCGACAAGCCGGACAAACCGCCTTTCGGCTGCAAGGCAGCTTGCGCCGCGCGGCGGGCGGCAGCAATGAAGTCATCAGCGCCGCCAGGTGCGGGCTCAGGCGGCGTGGCACCAAAACCAGTGGCTGGCTGCGTGACCGTATCAAATGGATTGGCAACCGGAGCGTCGGGCAGCACGTGCAGCGGGTCTGCAAGCAATTCAACAAAGGGATTGTTATCTGCGGCCACGGCGTCAACAGGTTGTGACCAGTCTTGCACAGGAGCAGCCGCTTCTGCAAACCCCATGGCAGCGGGTGCAGCCTGTTCAACAACCGGAGAAGCCAGAGCCTGCGCCACCCGCTGGCCAATGGCTGCGGTTTCAAGTTCCGCCAGCTTGGTAACAATCTGCTCAAGCGTTTCGTGAACGGCCTCAAGCGTTTCCTGATTGCGGCCCTCGGCATGCTCGGAGGCTTGGCGCACGGCCTGCAAGCCATCGTGCAACGCCTGGATTTCGGGCGCTCCACTCAGCGAGATTTGCGCGGGTGCGGCAGACATCACCTGTTGCGCCATGCGGTTGGCGGCGCTGTCGGCCACTTCCTGCGTCCAGTTGCGCTGCTGTTCCATACTGTCAAACAGCTGGTTGACGGCGCGTTCGATGGTTTCGAGCGAACCCAGTTGCTGTTCGGTGCGACCGACGCGTGTCGCAATATCGTTGAGGCGCTCTTCGATTTCCGGGCCATGGCCACCGCCGCGATCGGCAACGGCTTCCGACAGCTTATGGTCAAGCTCTGCCATGCGGCGTTCAAGTTCACCCACCTGCGGCAAATTGCGTTGTTGTTCCATGCGCTGGGTAATATCGAGAATGCGACGGTCCATATCCGCCAACGGGCGCATGTCCGGGCCCTGCGCAACGCGGGTCGACAATTGTTCAACAGCAGCACGCAACGCCATCACGTCGCCGTCGCTGGCCTGGGCCTTATGGGCTTCATCAATGCGGGCGTTGACACGCTCCACTTCACCGCGCAGTCGCTGCATTTCTGCAGGACCAGCACCGGAGCCGGAAAGCGAAGCCTGCGCTTCTTTGACAAGGCCCACAATGCGACCTTCAATGGCGCGAAGTTCCTGCTGTGAGGTTTGCACAGCTTGTGTCTGCGCACGCGCGGCCAAACTTTCGGCGGTTTCACGCACGGTGTCGATGCGGTTTGCTAATTCCGTCAATTCGGTTTTCAGAAGATCAGGCAGGGTATTATGGGTGGTGCTGGATTCGCTGCGTTCCACCCGCTCCGCCAAATCAGCCAGACGGGATTCGAGTTGCGTGAAAGCGGGAGCCTGCTTGCTGACGGAATCCTGTGGTGCCGTGGAAGCCTTCTGTGACAGCGAAGCCATGCGGTCATGCAGCGATTTGAAATTATCGCGCGTGCGCTTTTCCGAGCTTTCCATATGCTCGACAATGTTGCGCACGGCTTTTTCCAGCGCAATGTAGCCAGGACTTTCTTCCGGCCTGGTTTCGCGCTTGCCGGCTTGCGTAATCTGGCGGCCAAGTACTGACAGGCGGTCATTGACAGCAGTAAAAGCTTCAACCGTTTGGCGTTCATTGCTGTCCACGCGGTTCAGGATTTTGTGAAGCGCTTCGGTGTCAGGTGCCAGACGCTGTTCGATGGGCGCTGCAACGCGTTGTGCCGTTTCAGAATCGCGGCGTGAAAGCCGCGACAATTGTTCAGCAATATCTTCAAGCCGACTCGCCGTGCGCTCAAGCGCATGGCTTGGGGCAACGCTTGACCTTGAATAGGGATCGGGCCGCGTGACTGAAATATCATCAGCCGTTTCGAGGATTTTGCTGTTCAGCCACTCCCCCAGCGTCATGCCAGAGCGACGTGCCGCAAGCTTCGCCGCTTCACGCGTATCAGGCTCAATGCCTTTGACACTCCAGGGTACACCAGGCTTCATTACGCTCACTCCTCAGGCCCCGCAGGACCCCCTAAAACCACTGGGTCGCATTGCCTTGAGGGACAACGCCGACACAAATCCGTGACCTGAAAGTTGACGTTTTTGGTAAATATTCAGTTAAGGTGTTGATCTACAGCTGATTTCAATTGCTTCCCCGATGTGGAGAATCCGAACCTTGCCGCATTTTGCCTTCGCCCATTCGCCGCTTGATCGCATGTCACACATCCGTAACGATGCGTTAAAGGTGGGAAAATACAGAGAAAGCCAAGACGCGAAGTTTATTTGGGTGCATGGCGACGCGGTGCAGTTTGCTGGCGAAAAACTGGATGTGTCGCGGCCACTTTCTTTTATGCCGAGCATATTTCTGGGACTGGATGACAAGGCCAAGCCCTGGTTTGCGGTGGCAGCTCCGCCAAGTGATTCGCTGAAACCCATTCGCGGCATCATGATCGACACGCTTCTGCCGCGAATGGTCTTGTCAATTATTGCACAGGCGCGGAGCCTCATTCACTGGCACGAATCTCACGGGTTTTGTGCCAAGTGTGGCGTGGCATCCGTGATGCAGGACGAAGGCTATCGCCGTCATTGCAACGCCTGCGGCACCGACCATTTTCCAAGAACCGACCCCGTGGTCATCATGGCCGTGTGCCACGGAAACCGCACGTTGCTGGGCCGTCAGAAAAGCTGGCCCGAAGGCATGTACTCCGCACTCGCAGGCTTCATGGAACCGGGAGAAACCATGGAAGCTGCCGTCCGCCGCGAGGTGAAAGAGGAGGTGGGGATTACCGTGGGAAAGGTTGAATATGTGGCCTGCCAGCCATGGCCATTTCCCTCAAGCCTGATGATCGGCATGATCGGGGAAGCCGAGGACGATGTGCTGACAATCGACGAAAGCGAGATTGAGACAGCGCGCTGGTTTGAGGCCGATGAGGTCAAAACAATGCTGGAAGGCACGCATCCAGAAGGACTGCATGCCTCAAGGCCCGATGCAATTGCGTGGCATTTGGTAAAGGCGGCTTTGGTGCGGATAGAAGGGCCCTCACCGTCTCGCTACGCGAGCCTCCTCTCCCGCAAGCGGGAGAAGTGAAAAGCCTTCACCTCTCCCGCTTGCGGGAGGGGAGGCGCGGCACGCGCCGGGGAGGGCCAGTGATCATGCTCGCCGCTTCGCAATCTTGGCCCGGTACGCACTCGCGGGATAGGCCCCCAGCACGCGCACAAATGATGTAAAAAACCCCAACTCTTCCAGCGCCAGCTTGACATTGGCATCATCGGGATGACCTTCGATGTCAGCATAAAACTGGGTGGCGGAGAATTGGCCTTCGAGTTGATAGCTCTCCAACTTCGTCATGTTCACGCCATTGGTGGCAAAGCCGCCCATGGCTTTGTACAACGCGGCGGGAACGTTCCGTACACGGAAGACAAAGCTGGTGATGATGTTGTGTTTGCCAACCGGAATTGGTTTTGGCTTCTTCGACAAAATCACAAAGCGCGTGGTGTTATGCTCTTCGTCTTCGATGTTGCGGGCGAGAATCTCGAGGCCATAGGTTTCGGCCGCAAGCCGGGTGGCGATGGCGGCTTGCGTTGCAATGCGCGTCTCCGACAATTCCCGTGCCGCACCCGCCGTATCAGCGGCGACCACAGGCTTCAACTTGTGTTCGCGGATAAATTTCCGGCATTGGCCCAGCGCATGCACATGGCTGTGAACTTCTTTGATGTCTGCAAGCTTGACCCCAGGTACCGCCATCAACTGAAATTCAATGCGCAGAAAATGTTCACCCACAATGCTCAAATGTGAACCCGGCAAAAGATGGTGCACGTCGGCCACGCGGCCTGCCGTGGTGTTTTCAATGGCAATCATGGCCAGCGCCGCCTTGCCCGATTCAACCGCCTGAAACGCGTCTTCAAAGGTGGGGCAGGGCATCGGTTCGTGGTCGGGTGCGGCTTCAAGGCAGGCGATGTGGGAATTGGCCCCGGGTTCGCCCTGGTATGAAATCTTCGGCTTGGCAGTCATCAATCAAACGTCTTTCAGCAGGCGGCGGGCAGTTTCAAGATCGAGCGGCGTATCCACACCAAGCGGGTTTGAGTCAACCTGCACCACGGCGATTTTCATGCCATTGTCGAGGGCGCGCATTTGTTCGAGGGAGCGAAGTTTTTCCCGTACAGATTGGGGAAGGCTGACGAAACGTTCCAGCGAGGACCGCTTGTAAGCGTAAATGCCGATGTGATGCCAATGCGGAGCCGGATGATCATCCGTCAACACCCGCACAAAATCCCGGGCAAAGGCCACTTCACGGTCACCCCCAATGGGAGCAATGGCTTTGACGATGTTGGGATTGCGGCGATCTTCATCCGCAAAAATTTCCGTGGCGATGGTCGAGATATCCACGGTTTCATTGGTGAGACCGGCCAGACAACGCCGCACGCTCAACGGGTCGATGGTGGGCAAATCACCTTGTAGATTGACCACGTGGGAAAACTGCTGATCAGGATCACGCAATGCCAAGGCGGCGGCCACCCGGTCTGAACCTGACTTCAACCCCGGCGGCGTGATGATGGCGTCCCCGCCCGCATCGCGGATGGCAGCTGCGATTTCACTTTCGCCTGCCGCCACCAGCACATGGCCAAGTTTTGCCTCAACCGCCCGCCGCCACACATGCACGATCATCGGCACGCCATTGATATCGGCCATGGGCTTTCCCGGCAACCGGGTGGCCGCCATGCGGGCTGGAATGACGATGATGGTATTCTGGTGATCTATCATGGACTTGTAAGCGCTGGGCAATAAAATGCTCTGCGACCTTTATATGAGTTGCAGGCCTTTGGGCAAAGTATTAGTGAACGCTCAAATTCAACGTTTTTCGGGATTGATAATGGACAGCTGGACTTTCAACAAGATTGCAGGCGCGGTTTTGGGCACGGCATTGATGGTGCTGGGACTGCAGAATTTGAGCGCGGGCGTTTATCACGCCGAAGCACCTGCCGCCGACAAGCAGGGTTTTCTGATCGAGGTGGCTGAAGCCACGGAACCCGGTGCTCCGGCTGATGCTGGAGCCGCTGCCCTGTCCTTGGGAACGCTGCTCGCCTCAGCTGACGCCACCAAGGGTGCCGCTGTTGCCAAGGCCTGTGCGGCTTGCCACAATTTTGAAAAAGGCGGTGCCAACAAGACCGGCCCAGATCTTTGGGATGTTGTCGAACGCCCCATCGCCTCGCATGAAGGCTTTTCCTATTCGGCGGCCCTCACCGCCGACAAGGGCAAGCCCTGGACCTATGACCATCTGTTAGCATTTTTGAAAGCGCCAAAGAAACTCTACCCCGGCACCAAAATGGCCTTTGGCGGCATTGCCAACGACAAGAAGCGCGCCGACCTGATCGCCTATCTGTCCTCGCTGTCAGATGCACCAAAGCCATTCCCTGCACCCTGACTTATTCTGAATTTGGAGATTGCCACACCAGCACAGTTTGTGCTGGTGTTTTGTTTTGGGAATGCGTCATCCTATGAAGGGGCGTCCGAATCAGGACGGAGATTAAAATGTCACAATCATTCTCAAGGCGGCGCGTGTTGCAAGGGGCGGGGTCGGCACTCATCTGGCCGTTGCTGGCAACTCCGGGTCACGCAGAACTCATGAAGTTCCGCCACGGCGTATCTCTGTTGGGTGATCCGAAATACCCTGAGGGCTTCAAACAATTTGATTACGTCAATGCGGCAGCACCGAAGGGCGGCAAAATCCGTTTGGGCATCAATGGCTCATTTGACAGTCTGAACGGCAACACCATCAACGGCGACCCGATTGATCCCGGCGTCAATGAATCACTTCTGGTCAAAAGCCTGGATGAACCTTTCGGTGCTTATGGCCTTTTGGCGGAAGGAATTTGGCACCCGGAAGACTATTCCAGTGTCGTCTACAGCTTGCGGCCTGAAGCCCATTTCAGCGATGGCGAACCGGTGAAGCCCGAAGACGTGATTTTCAGCTTTGACGCACTCAAGGCCAATCTCCCGGCGCGCCAAGCCTATTACAAAGATGTTTTGCGTGCCGAAAAAACCGGAGACCGCGAAGTCACCTTTGTGTTTTCCGTGAAGGGCAATCGGGAGTTGCCGCAAATTGTCGGCGAGTTTGGGGTTCTGCCAAAACATTGGTGGACCGGCAAAGACAAGGATGGCAAGCAGCGCGATGTTGCGGCATCGACTCTGGAGCCAATGCTGGGATCAGCACCTTACACCGTGGGCAAGATTATTTCCGGCCAAACCTTTACCTTGACACGTGATAAAAACTATTGGGGTGAAAAACTCGCCGTCAACGTGGGCCAGAACAATTTCGATGAAATCGAATATCAGATTTATGGCGACGGCACAGTGATGTTCGAAGCCTTTAAGGGTGACAGGTTCGATGTGAATCTTGAACGTTCATCAAAAACCTGGGCAACGGGCTATGACTTCCCGGCGGTGAAAAACGGCAGCGTATTTAAAGGCCTTATCCCACAAGGCGGCGCTGAGGGTATGCAGGCTTGGGTGCTGAACCTGCGCCGTGAAAAATTCCAGGATGCGCGCGTGCGACACGCATTGAATTTGGCCTATGATTTTGAATGGGCCAATCAGAATCTGTTTTATGGCCAATATCAGCGGTCACGCAGCTATTTCAACAATTCAGAACTGGAAGCCAAGGGATTGCCCGGCCCCGGGGAACTGGCTTTGTTGGACCCATTGCGCGATCAGATTCCACCAGAGGTGTTCACCACAGAATTTGCAAACCCGCTGAATACCACACCGCAGGAGCGGCGGAAAAATTTACAGGCCGCTCAGGCAATGTTTGCCGCCGCTGGCTGGAAGCCGGAAGTTGAAAACGGCAAACGGGTTTTGAAAAATTCCAAGGGCGAGATTTTCACATTCAATATTGTATTGGACTGGGATGCCTATGAGCGCATTGCACTTCCCTACAAGGAACAGCTCGAACTTTTGGGTGTTGCCGTCACCATCCGCACCATTGACTTGTCGCAATATGCCCGCCTGCAAAAGGACTTTGACTACGATGTGATCGTGGCGGTGTGGGGCCAGAGCTTGTCACCCGGAAATGAACAAACCGAATTCTGGACTTCGGCTTTTGCCGACAAGCCGGGCAGCAAAAATTATTACGGCATCAAGAATCCCGCCGTGGATGCGATTGTCGCCAGGCTGACCACGGCACCTGACCGCAAAAGCCTGATCGCTGCCTGCCGTGCCTTGGACCGTGTTTTGATATGGAACCACTACGGCATACCCATGTGGTTCTTGGCCGACCAACGATTGGCCCATTGGAAGCGCGTTGCGCATCCTGGAACATTGCCCCTCTTTGGCCTGGGCTATCCCGCCATCTGGTGGTTTGACGAAAAAGCTGCCGCAAGCATTTCGAAATCATGACAGTCTGAAATGGGTTCTTATATCGTCAAACGCCTGCTGCTCATGATCCCCACTTTGTTGGGGGTCATGCTGCTGACTTTCGCCATCGCGCAATTTGTGCCGGGCGGCCCGATTGAGCAAATCATCGCTGAGTTGGAGAACCCGGCAGGTCAAACCGCGCGCGAAACCGGAGCCGGCGGGGAACTGCAAAGCAGCGGACAAACCAATTCAAAATATCGCGGTGCCTCCGGTCTCGATCCCGAATTCATCAAAAAACTGGAAGTACAATTCGGCTTCGACAAACCACCCGCCGAGCGCTTTCTCAACATGGTTTGGAATTATCTGCGCTTCGATTTCGGCAACAGCTATTTCAATGACAGGCCGGTGCTGTCCTTGATTTTGGAAAAAATGCCTGTATCAATTTCGCTCGGTCTTTGGCTGACGCTGGTCTCATATTTTGTTTCAATTCCCTTGGGCATCAGCAAGGCCGTTCGCAATGGCTCGACCTTCGATATCTGGACGTCGACAATTATTGTCATTGGCTATGCCATTCCCAACTTCATATTCGCCATCATTTTGATCGTGCTGTTTGCAGGTGGCAGCTATTGGGACTGGTTCCCGTTGCGTGGCTTGACGTCGGATAATTTTGACACGCTGACATGGTTCGGCAAGGTCAAGGATTACGCGTGGCACCTGGTTTTGCCTCTGATCGCCATGGGCATCTCCAGCTTTGCCACCATGTCCTTTTTGACCAAGAACTCTTTTCTCGACGAAATCGGAAAACAATATGTAACGACCGCACGCGCCAAAGGATTGACAGAAAGCAGGGTGCTCTATGGTCACGTGTTTCGAAACGCAATGTTGCTGGTGATCTCCGGTTTCCCCGCTGCATTCCTGTCCGCATTTTTCACAGGCTCACTGCTGATCGAGCAAGTCTTTTCATTGGACGGCCTGGGGCTTCTCACCTTCAAGTCTGTCGTAAAGCGCGACTATGCCGTGGTTTTTGCCACTCTCTACATCATGACACTGTTTGGTCTGTTCATCGCCCTCATCAGTGATCTGATCTACACTTGGATTGATCCGCGCATTGATTTTGAATCGCGGGAAACCTGAATCCATGCTGTTCAAAAATCTCACCGCCATCAATCGCCGCCGCTTGAATTTGTTCAAGGCGAACCGCCGCGGTTTCTGGTCGTTCGCAATATTCATGACGTTGTTTGTGCTTTCGGTATTTGCACCAATGATCGCCAATGACCGACCTATTCTCGCGACCTACAAAGGCGAACTGCTTTATCCCCTTTTGAAAGACTATCCCGAAACCATGTTCGGCGGTTTCCTCGCCAACACCGATTTTCGCGACACCGTGAACCAGGACGAGATCAACGCCAATGGCTGGATGCTGTGGCCGCCCATCCGCTATTCCTACAACACTGTGAACCGGGAAATTCCAGCCCCTGCACCATCACGCCCCGCCTTCCGTCTGGACCGTGAGGCCGCTTGCGTGAAGTTCCCTTTAAAGGCCGAAGACCCGCAATGTATCTGGGGCAACATGAATTGGCTGGGCACCGATGATCAGGGCCGTGATGTGGTGGCCCGCATGATCTATGGCTTTCGAATCTCGGTCGCCTTTGGTTTGATCCTCACATTTGTGTCATCCATCATTGGCCTTGCAGCAGGAGCAGTGCAGGGATACTTCGGTGGTTGGACGGATCTGCTGTTCCAGCGCTTCATCGACATCTGGTCATCATTGCCCGTGCTCTACATCCTGCTCATCATGGGGGCCTTCATCACGCCGGGGTTCTGGATTTTGTTGTTTATCCTCGTGCTGTTTTCGTGGACCACACTTGTGGGCATCGTGCGCGCCGAATTCCTCCGTGCACGGAATTTCGAATATGTGCGGGCGGCACGTGCCTTGGGTCTGGGTGACATGAAAATCATGTGGAAGCATTTGCTGCCCAACGCACTCGTATCAACGGTCACCTTTATGCCCTTCATTTTGTCAGGCTCCGTGGGCACGCTGACGGCATTGGACTTTCTGGGTTATGGCCTGCCGCCGGGGTCGCCATCGCTTGGTGAAATGGTGAAACAGGGCAAGGACAATCTGTTTGCGCCATGGCTTGGTTTCACTGCGTTCTTCGTCGTGTCGACACTTCTTACACTGCTGGTGTTTGCAGGTGAAGCCGTGCGCGATGCGCTTGATCCGCGAAAGACCTTCCAGTGAGCCTGCTTGAGGTCAAAAACCTGTCGGTGGCATTCAGCCAAGGCGGCAAAACCACGCTTGCTGTTGATCGCGTGTCCTTCACGCTTGAAAAGGGGGAGACGCTGGCCTTGGTGGGCGAATCCGGTTCCGGTAAATCTGTCACGGCCAATTCAATTCTGAAACTCTTGGCCTATCCTGCAGCCTCGCATCCCTCAGGTGAAATCTTGTTTAAGGGTGAAAATCTTCTTGACGCTGATGAGGCAGATCTGCGCCGTGTGCGCGGCCGCGATATCACCATGATTTTTCAGGAACCCATGACCTCGCTCAATCCACTGCACACGGTGGAAAAACAGATCGGCGAAATTCTGGATTTGCACCAGGGCATGAGAGGGGACAAGGCCCGCACCCGCATCATTGATCTTCTCAAAAAAGTCGGCATCCGCGACCCTGAAACCCGACTTGCAGATTACCCGCATCAACTCTCCGGCGGCCAGCGCCAGCGTGTGATGATTGCCATGGCACTCGCCAACAATCCTGACCTGCTGATTGCGGACGAACCGACAACTGCACTCGACGTGACGGTGCAGGCGCAAATCCTGAAACTGCTGAAAGACCTGCAACAGGAATTCGGCATGGCGTTGCTGTTGATCACGCATGACTTGGGCATCGTCCGCCATATGGCCGATGATGTGGTGGTCATGCAAAAGGGCAAGGTGGTGGAACATGTTTCCGCGAAAAAATTGTTTGCGAGCCCGCAACATGCTTACACAAAAATGTTGCTGGCGGCAGAGCCCAAGGGCAATCCGCCACCAGTTGACCCGAATGCCGAAACATTGGTGACAACTGACAATTTGAAAGTCTGGTTTCCCATCAAGCGCGGCTTTTTCCGCAACACCACGGGTCACATCAAAGCCGTCGATGGCCTCACCTGCGAAGTCAAAGCCGGGCAGACACTCGGCATCGTCGGTGAATCAGGTTCTGGCAAAACCACATTGGGTCTGGCCATTCTCCGCCTGATCTCGTCGCAAGGCCCCATCACCTATCGCGGCAAACGCATTGACGGCCTCAACAACAAAGCCATGCGGCCCTTGCGCCGTGACATGCAGGTGGTGTTTCAAGATCCCTTTGGATCATTGTCTCCGCGGCTCTCGGTACTGCAAATTGTCGAGGAGGGGTTGATGATTCAAAACCCCAACATGTCCGCAGCAGACCGTCGCGCCCGTGTTGCCACCTCCCTCAGTGAAACCGGCCTCGACCCCGACACCATGGACCGTTACCCCCATGAATTTTCAGGCGGCCAGCGCCAGCGCATTGCCATTGCACGCGCCCTTGCACTCGAACCCAAATTCATCATGCTGGACGAACCGACTTCGGCGCTCGACATGTCGGTGCAGGCACAAGTCGTCGACCTGCTGCGCAAGCTGCAAGAGAAACACAATCTGGGCTATCTCTTCATCAGTCATGATTTGAAAGTGGTGCGGGCGCTGGCCAATGAAGTCATCGTCATGCGCAATGGCGTGGTGGTGGAACGTGGCCCATCGCAACAAATTTTTGCCAATCCGCAACATGACTATACCAAGGCGCTGCTGTCAGCGTCACTCAATCTGAAGCCGGTGGCGGCATGAGCGCCTTTCTGTTTGTCACCCCCACATGGGACGGACAGGCCTGGGCCACCCACATGCGCAAAGTCATGCCGACGCGATCTGTCCGCGTCTGGCCTGATGTCGGCCATCCCGAAGACGTGCATTACGTGGCAGCTTGGTTGCCACCCGCCAATGTGGTGAAGTCACTGACGAACCTGAAAGTGATTTTTTCGTTGGGTGCAGGTGTGGATGCGATTCTGTCGGACCCTTCACTGCCGCAGGACAAACCAATTGTGCGCGTCAATGATCCTGATCTCACCATGCGCATGTCCGAGCATGTGGTCATGCAAGTGCTGATGCACCACCGCCAGCAACGCCGACTGGATGTCAATCAGCACAACAAAAACTGGGAGCAGTTTCCGCAACACGCAGCCTCCGCCCTTCGCGTAGGCGTCATGGGGCTTGGTATATTGGGTGCTGACGCCGCCCGCAAACTTGGCGTGATGGGCTTTCCAACAGCAGGCTGGAGTCGCAGTCGCAAACTGATCAACGGTGTTGAATGCTTTGCGGGCACAAGTGAGTTGGAAAAATTTCTCGCCCGCACCGATGTGCTGGTCTGCCTGCTTCCCGCGACAACCGAAACCGATGGCATTCTCAACCGCGCACTGATCCGCAAACTCTCACGCAACGGTCCTTTCGGCGCGCCAATTCTGATCAACGCAGGCCGTGGCCGCCAGCAGGTCGAAGACGATATTTTGGCAGCACTCGATTCAGGCGAACTTCACGCTGCATCGCTGGATGTGTTTCGCAAGGAACCACTGCCCGCTGACAGCCGCTTCTGGACACATCCGAAAGTCATCCTCACACCGCACACCGCAGCCGATTCCGATCCGGCAACCATATGCAGATACGTGGCGGCACAAATTGCCCGTTACGAAACTGACGGCAGTTTGCAAAATCTGGTAGATCGCCAGTGCGGCTACTAGAGCGTGATTATTTCGGGTTAAGGCGAAAGGGGACAGCTTGCAAGAAAGAGCAAGCAGTCCCCTTTCCCGCGCCGACCCAAAAACAAGTGATCACACTTTAGGTCGGGAACAGTTTGCCTGCCGCACCTAAACCCGCTTCACCGCCGTCACCACCGAACCCTTCGCCGCAATCCGCTCCATCGCAACCTTGAGAGGCTCACTTACCACCATCATGTGATGGCCATTGGCATGCAGCAGTGTCACTGCGTCTTGCATGATGCCGACATGGCCCTTCCAGAAAACCAGATCGCCACGTTTACGTTCCTCGCGTGCCACATCGACGCCAAGTCCAGCCTCCTGCATGTCACTGTCCCGGGGCGCATCAATGCCGCAAGCCTTTAGTGCAATTTGCACAAGGCCGGAACAATCAATGCCCATCACCGTCTTGCCGCCCCACAGGTAAGGTGTGTGCAGAAATAGTTCCGCCACTGAAACGAAATCTGCCTGTGTTCCGGTGCTGGCATGCTTGGCATAAATATGCCATCCTGAAGCCAGAACAAGAAAGTCGCCGCTCTCGCCTGTCACGCATAATTCGGCGTTCATGGGCACGGCAATCGCAGGCTGGGTTTTGATGTCGGGCTTCGGGTAAAGATGCGTCAGTGGCACGCCGACACGATGTGTGGGCATGGCCTTTGCATCCCGCAAAGCTGCATCGCGCACATACCCCACATAGCCGTCACCATCAAGTTGCACCCAGGACCAGCCATTGCTCTGCTCGAACACCAGCAAGGGTTCGCCCAGCAGCATCTGCGTGAGCTGCATGGCATCCTCTGATGGGTTGCGAAATACACCTGCGACTGGCACTGCACATTGGGCGGGAGTGCCTTCAACAAAATGTGCAGCTTCCACACGACCTTTCAAACGCATATCTGCAAGGTCTGTCCGCACTGCAAACAATCTTCTGTCGCGGTCACTCATACCTGGTCCGCCTTGGCCGCAATCAAATCCGACAACCGCTCCAGATAAAGCGCACCCTTCACCGTGCGCTGCACCAGCACATTGCGCTTGTCTTCATCATCGCGGCGTCGTGAAACCAAACCAAGCTTGCCCATGGAATCTAGCGCCCGGGTAATCACGGGTTTCGAAACGTGAAGTTTGAAAGCCAGATCCCTCACCGTGTGCGGCGGTGCCTCCAGATAAATTGTCAGGATAATGCTCATCTGCCGTACCGACAGATCCGGTTCATCATCCTTGACCTGCGCCAAGGCCACATCGTGCCAGAGCTGTAACGATTGGGTGAAAGAAAAACGCATGGCCATGTTACGCAAACCACTTTCGCAAACTCGTTTCGGAACCGTTTCATTCCACTCCAATTGCAGGGCGATGGCAAGCACATTATGCGTCGTAACGTTCCGACAAATAGCTGAACAACGCCCGCATGCCCTGCTGCTCGCCGCCCTTGGGCCGGCCGGGCTTTGCCGTTGGCACCCAGGCAAAAATATCGAAATGCACATGTGCGCCGGCTTTTTCAACAAAGCGCCGTAGGAACAGTGCAGCGGTTATGGACCCACCAAATCCGCCAGCGCCCGCATTGTTGATATCGGCAATCGGCGTTTCAATCAGCGCGTTGTAAGGCCGCCACAGCGGCATGCGCCACACGGGATCATTGGTCTTCAATGCGTGTTTGGCCAGTTCCTGTGCCACATCATCATCATCGGTATAAAACGGCGACAAGTCCGGCCCCAGCGCCACGCGTGCCGCACCCGTCAATGTGGCCATGTCAATGATCAACTCCGGCGATTCCTCATCAGCCAATGCCAAAGCTTCACACAACACCAAACGTCCCTCAGCATCCGTATTGCCGATTTCAACCGTCAGGCCTTTTCGCGTTTTGAACACATCACCGGGACGAAAGGCGTTGCCCGCAATTGAATTTTCAACAGCGGGAATCAAAACCCGAAGCCGCAGCTTCAATTTCGCTCCCATCACCAACTGCGCCAATCCCAGCACATTGGACGCACCACCCATGTCCTTCTTCATCAGCAACATGCCGGATGAGGGTTTGATATCGAGGCCGCCTGTGTCAAAGCACACACCCTTGCCGACAAGCGTCACCTTCGGGTGTTCGGGATTGCCCCATGTGAAGTCAATCAGGCGTGGAGCGCGAGGCGATGCAGCCCCCACCACATGCACAAGCGGAAATTCCTGTTCGAGTTTCGCCCCCGTGACAACGTTGATTTTGGCACCATGCGCCTTCGCAACTTTGCGGGAGGATACCTCAAGCTCATCCGGCCCGTACAGATTTGCTGGCATGTTGACGCGGTCACGCACGTCGAAACTGACATTGGCCAGAGCCAGAACCAGATCACGATCCACACCTGTAGGGCAAAGCAGTTTTGTCGCCTTGACCTTCAGCGGACGATACGGGTCATGTTTGTAAAGTTCCAGACACCAGCCCAGCGCCACCAATTCTGCAAACTGTGGTGTTTCAGTAAAATTGTAAATGCCGGCAGGAAGTTTTGAGGAGATTGCCCCCAGTGCAAACGGATCATCGTCAACCCGCGGCGCTCCCACCAGCACCTCGGCAAACCCGCCGTCTTTTCCCGCGATAGGAAGCAGCGACAGCGGGGATGCCTCAAAGCCTTGCGCCTCTGCCCAGTTTTGCGAAACCTTGCTCAAACCCGCCTTGGCCGAAACCCAATCTGCCGCTGCAATCACCCGCAATGGCACTGCGGTTCTGGTTGCGGCGTCAGGTAAAATCTCGGCAGCATCAATCACGGCATCATCCCCAAATCAGTTTTCCGATCCTTAACATGTATGGTTAAGGTTTTGTTGAGAACTGATCGTCCATTCTGTGCTCTTGCGGGGCGAGGGAGTACGGCATTGTGGGCAGCAGGGTTCAGTTATATTCGCGGGGCGCAATGGCACTTGCCGTTGCAGGCCTGTTGCTAGGCGGCTGCCAAAGCAAAACCGCCAGCCTTGACGCGGACCCCATGTCTGATTCCTTGTCTGATTCCATGTCGACTGCCTCCACTGGGGTTGCAGGCCCGTCCTTCAAAAAAACCGAAGCCTTGAGCAGGCAATGGAAATCTGATCCCACACAAGTGAAGATCGCCATGGCCTATGCCGACAATCTGGAACAACTGGGCCAGAAGCCCACGCAGATAAATGTGCTCCGCTCGACAGTGGAGAAGACCCGTGGCAATGCTGAGGCCCAGGCCCAACTGGGTCGCGCCCTGCTGAAAGCGGGTGATGTTGAGGGTGCCACCGACGCACTCTCCACCGCCGTGGCCCTCAATCCGCGTGATCCATTGGCCCTGTCAGCGCTGGGCGCAACGCTGGATCAGCAGACCAAACATGTTGAAGCCCGCGAAAAATACATGGCCGCCCTTGCCATTGCTCCCGATAATCTCGGCGTCATGAACAATCTCGCCATGTCCTATTCCCTGCAAGGCAAACTGCCAGAAGCTGAAGCAACCCTCCGGAAGGCCATGACGCATCCCAAGGCCAATACCACACCACGCATCCGGCAGAATCTCGCACTTGTTGTTGGTCTGCAAGGCCGCTTCGACGAGGCCAAAACCATCGCCAGCGAAGATTTGCCGCCCGATGAAGTGGCAGCCAACATGGCTTATCTCCAGCAAATGTTGGCCAGCAACAACACCTGGGCTAAATTGAAACAGGATCCTGCGGGTTAGATTTTCACCGTCAGAAGTCTACGTCGCATCAACTTTCTTGATCCGTTTGAACGCAGCAAGGGCACGCTCCCGCGCGTGGCCATGGTCGACGATGCGGGCAGGGTATGCCTTGGGCGGAACAGGCATGTCCCACGGCTTGTGTACAAAAGCATCGGGCACCTGTGCCAGTTCCGGCACCCAGCGCCGCACATATGTCCCGCGTGGATCAAACTTCTCGCCTTGCAGCACCGGGTTGAACACACGGTAATAGGGCGAAGCATCAGCTCCAGAGCCTGCTACCCATTGCCAGCCCGCCGCATTGTTGGCGATGTCGGCATCAACCAGCGTGTCCCAGAACCAGCGCTCACCGTCCTGCCAGGACACCAGCAAATCCTTGATCAGGAACGATGCCACAATCATGCGCACCCGGTTGTGCATGATGCCGGTGGACCACACCTCGCGCATGCCTGCATCGACAATCGGGTAACCGGTTCTGCCCTGTTGCCAAGCCTTGAACGCTTCTGGATCAACATCCCACGGAAAGTTTTCGAACTCAGGCTTGAAGGGCTTCTCGGGAAACGACGGCACGTGATGGATGAGATGATAGGCAAATTCCCGCCACAACAGTTCCTTCAGGAATTTTTCACCGTCATGGTCCAGTGAGCCTCCGGCCTTCTCCATGTGCTGGGATGTGGCATGCCAAACCTGATGCGGTGAAATTTCACCCCAGTGCAAATGCGGGGAGAGTCTGGATACGTGACGTTCATCCGGCCTGTCGCGGCCGTCGGCGTAACCTTGCAGGCCTTCGTCAAGAAATGTTTGAAGTGCAGCACGGGCGCCAGCCTCTCCGGGCGTTCGTGTTTGGGCAAATCCGGTGGCCCAGTCTGGTGTGGTGGGCAAAAGTGCCCAGTCTGACAGACTGTCAGATGCGATGGCTCCCTTGTGTTGCGTGAATGCAGGCACTGGCTTTGCCGCACGCGGCGGCCCCTTTGCAAAACACACACGCGAGTAGGGCGTATAGACTTTGAAGAACGCGCCAGAGCCGTTGCGAATGCTCTCAGGTTCATGCAGCAGAAATCCACCATGGCGGTGGCAATCAACACCCATACGGTCACACAAGGCTTTGACGCGGCTCTCCAACGCGCCAGACCAGGGCGCATAATCCCGCGTAAAATACAATGCCGACGCTTTGCTCTCGTCAAGCAGTTTTTCCAACTGTGCAACGGTTTCCCCGTGACGCAGCACAAGAGGCAAACTTTCATTCAAACGCGAAAGACTGTGATGCAACCACCAGCGTGATGCACCACCCCAGCGCCATTCCCCTGGCGTCTCGTCATCAAGGATATAGACAGGCAACACGGGTCCTGCCGCTGCTGCTGCGGTGAATGCCGGATGGTCGGCCAGACGCAGGTCTTGCCGGAACCACATGATGACGGGTTGTGTCACAAAATCCCCTTATCTTTCAGAAACGTATACGTAACATGACAAAGCCGGATCAACACCTCATCCTCATCCTGGGCGACCAGTTGAGCCTCTCTCTTTCAAGTCTCAGGCAGGGCGACAAGTTCCGCGATGTGGTGCTGATGTGGTCAGGCAAACCCGCGAAGAAGCCTACGCCCACCACCATTGGCATGTCATTGCACGCCGACGGCGGCTTGCTGGGCTCCAAACCCTATGCCTCATCGGGCAACTACATCAACAAAATGTCCGACTACTGCAAGTCATGCCACTACGACGTGAAGCAACGCACAGGCCCGGAGGCCTGCCCCTTCAATGCACTCTACTGGGATTTCATCGCACGGCATCACGCCAGGTTTTCAAAAAATGCACGGATGGCGAATATCACACGGGTTTATGGGAAGTTTGATGAAGCGGAGAAGCTGCGGATCAAAGAAAGTGCGGAAGGGTTTTTGGGCGGGGTGGAGAGTTGGGTGTGAAACCAACAGCGGACCCTTCGAGGCCCGCAAGAGGGCGGGCACCTCAGGGTGAGGGAATACATTACCAACCCTCATCCTGAGGTGCGAGCCCTTGCGAGCCTCGAAGGATTGGCAGCGATGAATCTCAATTCCCTAAACCTTCACCCCCGCCCGCTGCTTCAACAACCCGGTCAACCAGTCCGGATCCATTTGCGGCACTGACGACAGCAACAACTCCGTATACGGAGGATAAGGCGGGTTCAGCACTTCCGATTTTAAACCCTGCTGCACCACTTTGCCCTTGTACATCACCACAATCTCGTCCGATATCGCCCGCACCGTCGCAATATCGTGGGTGATGAACAGATAGGACACATTGGTGTCTTTTTGCAGCTTCATCAGCAGCTTCAAAATTTCTTCCTGCACGATCTGGTCAAGGGCTGACGTCACTTCATCGCAGATGATAATGTCAGGCTCTGCCGCAAGTGCGCGCGCAATCGAAATTCGCTGCTTTTGCCCGCCTGACATTTCATTGGGATATCGGTCGATGAAATCTTCGCCAAGTTCAATGTTCTGAAGCAGTGCTATGATTTTCTTTTCCTTGGCGGCACCTTTGAGGCCCAGATAAAACTCGAGCGGGCGGCCGATGATATCGCGCACACGCTGCCGTGGATTGAGGGCTGTATCAGCCGATTGATAGATCATCTGGATACGCCGCAGCGTATCACGGTCACGGTCTTGCAGTCTCGCAGGCAAGGCCTTGCCATTGAATTCGATGCGGCCTTTCGATGGCGGCAACAATCCGGTTATGGCGCGGGCCAGGGTGGATTTGCCGGAACCTGATTCACCCACCACTGCCACAGTCTTGCCGCGCGGCAAACGCACCGTCACATTGTCCAGCACCTTCACCACACCCGAATAGCTGGCATCAACGCCAATGATGGAGAGTGCAATATCACTGCTTTTTTCCTCAGGCTTTTCGAGACTGCGCACCGCCCACAGCGACTTGGTATAATCTTGCGTTGGCTGCTTCAACATCGAACGCGTGTCGGACTGTTCCACGAGATTGCCATGGCGCAACACCATGATGCGGTGTGCCATTTGCGCCACCACCGCAAGATCATGAGTGATGTAGACAGCAGCCGTATCAAACTCTTCAACAATGCGCCGCATGGAGGCCAGCACTTCAACTTGCGTGGTCACGTCGAGTGCTGTTGTGGGTTCATCAAATACAATTAAATCCGGACGGCACGACATCGCCATGGCTGTCATGGCCCGCTGCAATTGTCCGCCTGAGACCTGATGTGGATAGCGTGAACCGATGCTGTCAGGGTTCGGCAATTGCAGCCGTTTGAACAACTCCTTTGCATCGGCTTCCGCAGCGTCGCGTGTCATTACACCGTGGTTGGTGGCACTTTCCACCACCTGGTCCATCAGCCGGTGCGCCGGATTGAACGACGCCGCAGCGCTCTGCGCCACATAGGAAATTTTTGAACCCCACATCAGGCGCAAGCTTTCCTGTGGTGCCGTTACCAGATCAACGCCGTCAAACAATACGGTGCCCGCGGAAATGCGGCAACCCGGTTTGGTATAACCCATCGTGGCCAGACCCAGTGTGGACTTGCCCGCACCGGACTCGCCAATCAGTCCCAGCACTTCGCCACGCTTCAAATCAAGGTCGATGCCTTTGATGATAGGGTGCCATTTATCATCCGAAAATCCTTCAATCTTGAGGCCCCGGATTTGAACAAGTGGCGTGCCCTTGACGCGTTTTTGGTCATTGGCCATCGCGCAACCCCGACGTTTTATGCAGGAACCAGTCCACCACGAAGTTTACGGCAACCGTGAGCAACGCAATGGCAGCCGCAGGAATAAGCGGTTGTGGACGCCCGAATGTGATCAGGGTTTTGCTCTCCGCCACCATCGATCCCCAGTCCGCAGTCGGCGGTTGAATGCCCACACCCAGAAAAGACAGCGCGGAAATCGTGAGGAACACAAAAGAGAAGCGAAGGCCGAACTCGGCAATCAGGGTAGGCAGAATGTTCGGAATGATTTCGCGAAACACAATCCACAACATGCCTTCCCCACGCAACCGTGCAGCTTCCACAAAATCCTGCACGGCCACACCCAAGGCCGTGTTGCGCGCAAGGCGAAACACGCGGGTTGAGTCAAGCAGCGCCAGAATGAAAATCAGGTTCCACACCGATTTGCCCGCCATCGCCAGCAGCATCAACGCAAAAATCAGAACCGGTATCGACATCAGGATATCAACAATGCGGCTGACGATCTGGTCCATCCAGCCACGTGTTACCGCTGCATAAATCCCGAGCACACCACCAATGAAGAAAGAAATCAACACAGTCGCCAAGGCGATGAAAATGGTGTTACGCGCGCCGAAAATAACGCGGGACAGCGTATCCCGCCCAATCTGGTCAAGCCCGAACCAATGCGCAGCCGAGGGTGGCGCATAGGCCTTGCCGATGATTTCCGCCTCACCATAAGGTGCGATGATATTTGCAAACAGCGCACAGAAAAAATAAAACGCAATGACGAACATGCCGAATTTGGCACTGATCGGCGCACTCTTTAACAGTCGCCATGCATCCTGTGACCAGGTGCGCTTGGTCCGCATGTTCAATATGTCGACGGTCTGGTTGCTCATTTCGGGTGCAAGAGCCTTGGGTTGGTGACGATGGCAACAATGTCAGCCAGGAGGTTGAGCAGGATATATGTGGCGGCAAAAATCAGTGCACAGGCTTGCGCCACCGGCATGTCGCGGGAGCTGACCGAGTCAACCATCAATTGGCCAATGCCCGGATAGACAAACACCACTTCCACCACCACAACGCCAACCACGAGATAAGCAAGGTTAAAGGCAATAACGGTGGCAATAGGAGCCCACGCATTTGGCAACGCATGGCGGAATATAACCTGCCAGGGTTTGAGGCCCTTGAGTTTGGCCATTTCGATATAGGGGCTGGCGAGCAGGCTGATGATGGAGGCCCTTGTCATGCGCATCATGTGGGCGATGATAACGAGTGTAAGTGTCAGCGTCGGCAAGGCCGCGCGCGACACATGTTCCCAGAAGGGTGTCGTCTGGTTCACGGTGGACAGCGGGTAGAAGATGCGGAATTTCACCGCCAGAAAAAACATCAGGATATAGGCCACAAAAAATTCGGGCGACGCAATTGTGGTCAGTGTGACGGAGTTTACTATGCGGTCAAACCAGCTGTTGCGATAGAGTGCGGCAAGCAGTCCCAGAATAAGGGCAATCGGCACGGCAAAAATCGCCGTCATGGCGGCCAGAAAAAACGTGTTGTAAAGTCTCGGACCGATAATACCGGATACAGTGCGCACATTTTCAGATCGCCAGCCCCCGGCACCCGCAAACGACTTTCCGAAATCACCTTGGACCGCTCCGCCAACCCACTCATAGTAGCGTGTGACGGCTGGACGGTCGAGTCCAAGCTGGCGGTTAAAGACCTCTACTGTTTCTTTGGTGGCACCTTGGCCAAGAATGGCTTGGGCAAAGCCGCCTGGCAGCAATTCCAGCGATGAGAAAATTATAACCGACACGGCAAGCAGTGTCAGAAACCCCAATCCCAAACGCTGCAAAACGGTTTTGAGCACCGGATGCATAGGCACACTCCCTAATTCCCATCCGGGTTTCTGCGTCCCGTGATTGTGTGAAAGGTTATCAGACTAAGGGAGGCTTGTCAGTTAAATCGTGCGGTGAAGTTGCGGGATAATTCCACAATAACTGAACCTGTTTCAGTCAGCCCTTCGAGGCTCGCAAGGGCTCGCTCCTCAGGGTGAGGGTATTTGGTATTGTCCCTCACCCTGAGGTGCCGCGCCTTCGCGGCCTCGAAGGGCTGGTTGCCACAAGTTATTTCGCCTCAGCCGAAGGGCCATGAGGTCCCTTTGGCTATCCCCAACAAAAAAACACCCCGCTGTTACCAGCGGGGTGAATATTCATCAGTCAACGGATTATTACACGAACCACCAACGATCGTACATGTAGCCGCCGTCATGGTCGTTGTCGGAATTCAAGTCACCATGGGCAACCTTCAACGATTGCGCGCCGACGTAGTTGGCGAACATCATCACCATCTGGCCACCGTCGTCATGCACGAGCTGTTGCGCTTCGGCATAAAGGGCGGCGCGCTTGGCA
>JAYUVC010000278.1:0-2598 GCA_043754325.1 Hyphomicrobiales bacterium | reverse complement strand
ATGGTCTACGTCACCCACGACCAGGTCGAAGCCATGACCTTGGCAGACCGTATCGTGGTGCTGCAAGCAGGTCGCATTGAACAAGTCGGCACACCAATGGAACTTTACGAAATGCCCGGCAACACCTTCGTTGCTGGCTTCATCGGTTCACCCAAGATGAACCTCATTAAGGGTGGTCCAGCGACACGCGAAAAATGCACCACCATGGGCATTCGTCCGGAACATCTGGATGTGGTAGCAAAAGCTTCGGCAGGCACAATCGCCGGGACCGTTGAATATACGGAAGTGCTGGGCAGCGACAGTTTCATATATGTCGCCACCGATCACGGCATGGTAACGGCGCGTGAAAACGGACGCACGGCGGTCAAGAATGGGGACAAGGTCCACTTGAAAGCCATGGAGGGCCGGGTTCACCACTTCGACGAAGACGGCAAACGCATCTAGTTCCAAGTCAACGTAACCGAGGGAGCGGCTGGTAAATACCGCATCATCACTGGACCCTGCATGACTGACACTGGCCTTAGCCGCCGCACATCCGGCATCCTGCTTCACCCCACTTCGCTGCCGGGCCCAAACGGCGCAGGTGACCTTGGACCTAGTGCCTATCATTTTGTGGATTGGCTGCAATCGGCTGGCCAAAGCCTGTGGCAAACTTTGCCCCTCGGCCCCATAGGCCCCGGCAATTCGCCTTACATGGGCAGTTCCGCCTTTGCCGGCAATCCGCTTTTGGTAGCCTTTGAGCCTATGGCTGAAAAAGGCTGGCTATCGTGGGCATCACTCGCCAATGGTTTTGACAGCCATCGCATTGATTTCGGGCATGTGGTGCCTTGGCGTATGGCGCGCTTGCGTGAGGCCCGTGACGGCATGAAAGCCGCAGCACATGCAGCCGACGTGGAGGCTTTTGCAATATGGCGCAAGCGTGAAAACAGTTGGCTTGAAAACTATGCGCTGTTCATGGCCCTTGATGTGGCACATTCACCCAATCTTTGGCCCGAATGGCCGGAGGGATTAGCACGGCGCGAAAAATCTGCCATGGCTGCCGCCCGCAAAGCCCATCGCGAAGAAATTGAATACTGGTGCTTTGTGCAGTGGCAGTTCGACACGCAATGGTCAGCCTTGAAAACCTATGCCAATCAGCGCGATGTCGAGCTGGTGGGTGACTTGCCAATCTTCGTGGCCCACCACAGTGCCGATTGCTGGTCAAAGCCGGAACTCTATGACCTGACGGTTGACGGGCAACCACGGGTGATTGCCGGAGTGCCGCCAGACTTCTTCTCGGAAACCGGCCAGCGCTGGGGCAATCCGCTCTATGATTGGGCTGCCATGAAGAAGGACAAATATGCCTGGTGGATTGCCCGCGTCCGCCGCCAACTGGTGTTGGCCGATATCATTCGCATTGATCACTTCCGGGGCTTCAGCGCCTATTGGGAAATTCCGGCAACTGAACCAACAGCTATCAAAGGCTCGTGGCGGCCGGGTCCGGGTTCCGCATTGTTCGATGCCATTGCCAGGGCACTTGGCAGTCTGCCGATCATTGCAGAAGACTTGGGTTTTATCACCGACGATGTGGTGGCCATGCGGCAACAGGCTGGTCTTCCCGGCATGCGCATTCTGCAATTTGCATTCGGTGGCGATGCAAGCCATGTGTTCCTGCCGCACAACTATGATCGCGAGACCGTGGTCTACAGCGGCACCCACGACAATGATACGGTCCAAGGCTGGTGGCACAGCACCACCGACCGCGAACGTGAATATGCTGCACAACTCCTCGGCATTCACGCAGCAGAAGATGCGCCATGGGCCATGGTGAGCGCCTGTGCACGGTCGGTTGCCAATACGTCGATCTATCAGTTGCAGGACGTGCTTGGCCTTGACGGCTATCACCGCATGAACACGCCCGGAACGATGGGTTGCTGGACATGGCGATTTGACTGGGCCTGGTTCCCGGAAGAGGTGACCGCAAGGCTTGCACGCCTCACCGCAGCGACAGGTCGGGGCTCCTTTGCATACTTGCCGCTTCCCGCTTATCCTGAAGGCAAGATAAAACCCGGCAGCTGATCCGCCAAAACGACCACGGCCTGTGACAACAGAAAGAGAATTGAAGGCAATGACAATACGCACACTGATCTGGCACGAACATCGCCACGAGAAAACCAACAAGCTTGTGGCCTCGCTTTATCCCGAAGGCATGCACGGCGCGTTGAAAAACGCCTACAAGGGTGACAAGGATTTTATCGTCGATCATGCCTTGCTTGACGATGATGACGAGCACGGCTTGTCGCAAAAACGTCTCGACGAAACCGACGTGTTGCTGTGGTGGGGCCATACCGCCCATGGTGACGTGAAGGATGAAATCGTCGAGCGTGTTGCAAAGCGCGTCTGGGAAGGCATGGGGCTGATTGTTCTGCACTCTGGCCACTATTCCAAGATTTTCAAGAAGCTGATGGGAACACCCTGTTCCCTGAAGTGGCGGGAAGCTGGCGAAAAGGAACGGGTATGGATCATCAATCCCAATCACCCGATTGCAGCGGGCCTGCCTGAAATGATCGAAATTGAAAACGAGGAAATGTATGGTGAGCCCTTCTCGATTCCGGAACC
>JAYUVC010000277.1:0-4888 GCA_043754325.1 Hyphomicrobiales bacterium | reverse complement strand
GTTGACCCCATCAAAGTCATCGCCAAAGCCCTGCAGGATTTGTTTGGCATTGGAGATCGCTGCAATCTCATTGCCCTGCTCTGGGAGCTGGCGCTGTGTGACAATGAGTTGCACGGCTATGAAGAACAGCTGGTCTATTCCGTTGCTGATCTCTCAGGCGTTCCCCGCAAGAAAGTCGGGGAACTGATGGCGCGGGCCGCAGCCCGCGCCTGATAACTTATCGCCGTTTCGCCACCGCTTCTGCCATCGAGCACAATATTTCGAACATCATCACGGTGCCTGCATAGGCCGTCATGCCCGAGGGATCGAAAGGTGGCGACACCTCTACGACGTCAGCGCCAATGATGTTGAGGCCACGCAACTCCCGCAGCATCTGCTGCGCCTGGAACGTGGTAAAGCCACCCACTTCGGGTGTGCCCGTACCTGGCGCATAAACCGGGTCAAGCATGTCAATGTCGAAGCTTACATAAGTCTCCTCGTCGCCCACAATCTTCCGCGCTTCTGCCATGATGGCTTTCGGGCCTTTTTCCATGGCTTCTTCGATGCGCACCATGCGCACACCCATTTTCTCGCCATATTCAAAGTCGTCAAGATCATACATGGAGCCGCGCAGGCCAATCTGAATGGTACGCCTGGGGTCGAGTACACCCTCTTCAATGGCGCGGCGGAAAGGTGTGCCGTGGGTATATTTGAAGCCCCCGAAATAGCTGTCGTACAAATCCGTATGGGCATCAAAGTGGATCATGCCCACGGGCTGCTTTTTTCCGAGCGCCCTCAAAATAGGGAGCGAACACAGATGGTCCCCTCCCGCTGACAACGGGCGGATACCTTTCGCCACAAGAACATCATAATACTGTTCCACCCGCGCAAGTGCATCTTCCACGTTGGCAGGATTGACGGGCGCATCGCCAATGTCTGCCACATTGGCCAGATCATAGGGCACAATATGCGACGTCTGGTGCATGCGCCGCACCATGGCGGATTGATCGCGCATCTGCCGTGGACCATGGCGGGGGCCGGGACGGTTTGTCGTGCCGCCATCCCAGGGAACACCGACGATGCCAATGTCCAATGCATCAGCATCTTCCAGAGCGACGTAAGGCAGCCTGAAGAACGTGGCAACTCCGCCAAAGCGCGGCGTGACAAGACCTGAAACGGGCTGATTGAAAGGCGGTTGGTTGGACATGAAACACTCCTGTTGCGGCAAGCGTAACAAATTCTCATCGCCACATGCAATCAATACCCAAAGCCAGCCCGTGACAATCTCTAAGCCCACGGGCTAAGCTGACCAAATGATGACATATGATTTTCTGGTTGTGGGTGCAGGCATTGCCGGTGCATCGGTTGCCGCACATTTGGCCGAAACCCATTCCGTCCTGCTCGTCGATATGGAAGAGCGTGCAGGTTACCATACCACGAGCCGCTCGGCTGCGAGTTATGAACCGAACTACGGCCCCCTGCCGATGTTGGCGCTCACCCGGGCAAGTCACGATTTTTTCATGACGCCGCCACGGGGCTTTGCCGATGCGCCACTGTTCACACCGCGGGGATCGTTGTTTCTCGAGGCCGAAGGACAAGCTGACAGAACCGAATATCTTTTGTCGAAATCCAAGGGCCTCACTGAACTCGGCATAGCCCAAACCCGTGAACTGTTTCCGGTGTTGAAACCAGATTATGCCAAGCGCAGTTTTCTCGATGGCATGACGGGTGACATTGATGTGGACCTGTTGCACCGGGGTTATCTGCGAATGTTGAAAGAACGCGGCGGCAAACTGTTACTGTCGTCACCTTTGGTATCCACGAAATATAGCGGGGGTCAATGGGCGGTGCGTTGTGGCAGTACTGACATCTCCGCCACGGTGATCGTCAATGCTGCTGGCGCCTGGGGTGATGTAGTGGCCAAGCTTTGTGGGGCCACACCTGTGGGGCTGATCCCCAAACGTCGTTCCATTGGCGTTATCGCCATGCCCGACGGCATAGACTTCGCCCATTGGCCCATGGTCACCGATGTCGGCGAAACCTGGTATGCAAAACCGCAGAGTGGAAAAATGATTGTCTCGTCAGCCGACGCAACACCCGTCGAACCCCATGACGCCTATGCCGATGACATGGCCATTGCTGAAGGCATAGACCGCGTGATGACCGCAACCACCATTGAAGTCGAACGCCTCGAACACAGCTGGGGCGGGCTCCGCACTTTTGCCCCCGATGGGAGCCCGGTCATTGGATTTGATCCGCACACGGAAGGTTTTTTCTGGCTCGTCGGCCAAGGTGGCTATGGCATCCAGTCTGCACCGGGCTTATCAGCAACAGCGGCTGATATGGCAAGGCGATTGCCAATTCCCAAAAGCGTTATCGACATGGAATTGAACCCCGCTGACATTGCGCCGGAAAGAATTAAGCCATGAACGAAACCACCGTCGGCGAAACCACCGTCGGCGAAGCCTTGGTCGGCTTGCTCGAAGCCTATGGCGTTGACACCATCTTCGGCATTCCAGGCGTGCACAATGTCGAAATGTATCGCGCCCTGCCGCGCTCCAAAATCAAACACATCCTGACACGTCACGAACAAGGCGCAGGCTTCATGGCCGATGGCTATGCAAGAGCCACAGGAAAGACCGGCGTGTGCTTCACCATCAGCGGTCCGGGTCTCACCAACATTCTCACCCCGATGGCGCAGGCGTGGTCAGACTCGTCGAACCTGCTGGTCATTTCGTCAGCACTTGATGTGGTGGACTCGGCCCAAGGCCGTGGCCGTCTGCATGAAATGATAGATCAACACGGTGCAGCAAAATCTGTAACTTCTCTCGCCATGCGCGCATATACCGCCCGTGACGTGCAGGACGGACTGGCACGCGCTTTTTCGCATTTTGCCAGCGCGAGACCACGACCCGCTTATATTGAGATTCCGCTCGATCTTTTCACGAAACCAGCAGGTTCGGGCTGGAGGACAGAAGCTCCAGCAAGGCGACCAGCGCCGCACGGCACTGACATCAGCACGGCGGTGATGCATTTGCAGAATGCCAAAAGCCCGATGATTGTGCTTGGCGGCGGCGCATTGGGTGCTGGATATGAGGCTCTTGAAATTGCAGAAAAGCTTGGCGCTCCCATTCTCACCACCACAGCAGGCAAGGGCGCTGTTCCCGCCCATCATCCCGGCTGTTGGGGATATTGTCTGGCGTCACCCGATATTCAAAAGCAACTATCAGAATCTGATTGCGTTCTGGCTGTTGGCACCGAGCTTTCGGAAACTGATTTCTGGACCACGGATTTTCGTCTGGATGGCAATCTCATACGCATCGACATCGATCCATCGTCATTGGCAAGGCCGCATGGCGCGAAGCTGGCCATTCTTGCCGACGCAGTAGAGGCCCTGACCAGACTGGCGCGAAATATAAACGCGACAGGAAAACTGTTGCCTGCAAAACCTGTGGCGCAACAACTTGACCCTTTGGGCAACATGTTGGCCAAAGTGCTTGGCGTGATTCGCGACAGCCTCAGCGAAGACACCGTAATCGCCTCCGACATGACGCAGATCGCCTATGCAGCGAATGTTATATTTCCGGTTCACAAACCCCGCACTTGGCTGCATCCCGTGGGCTTTGGCACGCTTGGCTTTGCATTGCCTGCCGCCATTGGAGCAAAATTCGGAATGGGGCAAACCCCCGTCGTGGCTCTCGCTGGCGACTATGGTTTTCAATATACGGTCAATGAACTGGGAACGGCAGTTGAGCATAAATTACCACTTCCGATTTTGCTCTGGAACAACACAGCCTTGGGCCAAATCCGCGATGACATGGTGAACAAGGGCATTCAGCCCAATGCCGTAACCCTGCGCAACCCGGATTTTCAGGCGCTTGGAAGAGCCTATGGTGCGCGTGCGGAAAAACCGGAGAGCTTGACCGCACTCTCCAAAGCCATAGCCGCGAGCCTCAAAGCCGATGGTCCCACGATCATCGAAATGTCGGAAGCAATGGTGCGTGGCTGACTGGGCCATCATCTTTGATGTTGACGGCGTATTGCTGGAATTGACCCGCGACGAAGAGGAAATATTCTTCACCGCCCTCTCGAAGTATGTGCCAACGGAAAACCTCTCCCGTGACTGGAACAGCTACCGCATCCGCAATGACGATGACATCATCGCCGAGATATTGGAGCGCAACGATCTGCCCCTCACCTACAAAGCCAACATCATGAATCATTATGTGAAGTCGCTTGAAGCTGCCTTGCAGAACACCTTGCAAAGCGTTGAAATCAAGGGTGCAAAACCGCTTTTGGACCATTTGTCCAATAGGGCAACACTCGGCATTGCCACGGCGAATCTGAAAGCGGCTGCGTCGCTGCGATTGCAACAGACAGGACTTTGGCCCCTGGTCTCGAACCACGCTGAAGGAGCAGATGGTGGCGGCCATAAATCCAAAATCCTCGCCCGCCTCCTTTCACGCATGAAAATGCCCAGATCGCAGGTCATCTTCATCGGCGATAATATCAACGATGTCGAGGCAGGCCTCGATAACGGAGTGCACTTCATCGGGTTTTCCACGCATGCTGACCGCCGCGCAGTGTTACAATCCCACGGTGCGCGACACATCAGTGCAAACCATTCAGAAACCTTCACACTGCTACAAGGCTTGATGGCTTGACCACCCCCAGTGGCGGCCCAACAAAGACGAGGCACTGCCCCTATGAATGCTCCCGGACAAAGCCAGTTTGCCCTGCTGAAAACCAAACGGTTCCTGCCGATATTCGTGACGCAGTTCATGAGCGCATTCAACGACAACGCCTATCGCTTTGCCTTGTCAATCATGTTGCTGACAACCTTTGGCGCAGAACAGGGCGGGTTGCTCAATACCATATCGGCGGCACTTTTCATTTTGCCCTATTTCCT
>JAYUVC010000276.1:0-6722 GCA_043754325.1 Hyphomicrobiales bacterium | reverse complement strand
CAAAAATCCGTCGATGGCA
This sequence comes from Hyphomicrobiales bacterium, assembly GCA_043754325.1. GTDB lineage: Bacteria > Pseudomonadota > Alphaproteobacteria > Rhizobiales > Aestuariivirgaceae > Aestuariivirga. The sequence goes on along the minus strand of JAYUVC010000276.1, from coordinate 6,703 downwards.
GGCGTGTTGGAAAAAGCCGTCGGCAGATGGGGCGCAGTGGCCATCACCCTGGGCCTGATTGTGTCGGTCGGCGGCGGTTTCCTGGCTTGGACGCTGCTGGCCGCCGAGTCGCTGTTCACCCCGGCAGGCGGCGGCGTCATGCCATCTTGGTTGGCAAAACAGAACCCTAAAGGCGTGCCCGCCAACGCGCTGTGGCTGACCAACGGAATGGTGCAGCTGTTTTTGCTGATGACGCTGTCCTGGAAGGCTTCTTACCTGGCGCTCATATCGCTGTCCACGGCGATGATTCTGGTGCCGTATCTGTTCAGCGCCATCTATGGTCTGGTGCTGTCCTGCCGAGGCGAAGGTCCGCGTTCGGCGCAGCACCGCAGCGACATTGCCGTGACCAGCCTGGCCGTGCTGTATTGCTTTTGGCTGCTCTACGCCGCGGGCTTAAAGTATTTGCTGCTCAGCGCACTGCTTTACGCGCCAGGGGCGGTGCCGTACATCGTCGCTAAACGCCAGCGCTCGGAGCGCGTTTTCACACCTTGGGAGTGGCTGGTACTGGCGCTGTTGGTTGCCCTGGCGCTGGGCGCTGCCTACTTGCTTGGCGTCGGTCGACTCAGTTTGTAACCCCAGAGTACTTTGACATGACAACCCCATCAATAGGCGTGTATTCAGAAATCGGTCGCTTGCGCAAAGTGTTGGTTTGCCGTCCCGGGATGGCGCAAAAACGCCTGACACCGGCGAACTGTCACGAGCTGCTGTTCGACGATGTGCTGTGGGTAGCGCAGGCCCGCAACGACCACGACGCTTTCACCTTCGCCATGTCAGAGCGCGGTGTCGAAGTGCTGGAGCTGCACGATCTGCTCGCTGACACCGTGGCCTTGCCGGACGCCCTGCGCTGGCTGCTGGACCGCAAACTCAGCCCCGACTTCGTGGATGTTGAAACCGCCGCGCAGTTGCGACCCTGGCTGGAGGCCATGGCGCCGGCTCTGCTGGCCCAGCATCTGATCGGCGGCGTCGCCCGGGCCGAGGTGCCGTTTGAGATGAGCGGGCTGCAAGCCCGCTGCACCAGCGCCGCGGACCTCTTGCTGCCGCCGCTTCCCAACACTTTGTTCAGCCGGGACAACAGTTGCTGGATCGGCGCCGGTGTGGTGTTGTGCCCGATGTATTGGCCGGCCCGCCGGCAAGAGACGCTGCTAATGACTGCGGTATACCGCTTCCACCCCGCCTTTGCCGGCACCGTGACCGAGTGGTGGGGCAACCCCGATGAGGACCACGGACTGGCCTCGCTGGAGGGCGGCGACGTGATGCCTGTGGGCAAGGGCGTGGTGCTGGTCGGCATGGGTGAACGTACTTCGCCACAAGGCGTGAGCCAGCTGGCACTCCGGCTGTTCGCTCAGGGCGCGGCCACTCAGGTGCTGGCGGTGCAACTGCCCAAGTCACGCGGCGCCATGCATCTGGACACGGTCTTCACCTTCTGCGACGTAGACCTGGTCACGGTGTACCCGGACGTTGTGGAGGCCATTCGCGTGCATACGCTGCGCCCTGGCAAGACGGCGGGCACGCTCGATGTACGGACCGAGTCCAAGCCTTTCCTCGACGTGGTGGCCGCAGCACTGGGGCTGCCGAAGCTGCGCAGCATTGCCACCGGTGGCGATGCCTACGAATCCGAACGCGAACAATGGGACGATGGCAACAACTTGCTGGCGCTTGCGCCCGGCGTGGTCATCGCCTACAACCGCAACACTTACACCAACACCTTGCTGCGCAAGGCCGGCGTGGAAGTCATCACTATTCGTGGAGCCGAACTCGGCCGTGGCCGCGGCGGCAGCCATTGCATGACCTGCCCCATCGCCCGCGATGCGTAGCGCGAAAGGAATCCGATATGCCAGGTAAACTTCAGAACCGCAGTTTTCTCACGCTTCGTGATTTTAGCCGCAGTGAAATCAAATACCTTTTGAAATTATCGGCTGATCTCAAATCAGCCAAAAAAACAGGTAGTGAAAAGAAAAAACTCAAAGGCAAAACCATTGCATTGATATTTGAAAAACCGTCGACGCGCACAAGGGTGGGGTTTGAAGTGGCAGCCTATGATCAGGGCGCTCACGTCACTTATCTGGGCCCCAGCGGCACACAAATTGGCGAAAAGGAATCCATGAAAGACACGGCCCGTGTCCTCGGTCGTCTTTATGACGCAATCGAGTATCGTGGCTTTGGCCAAGCTGTCGTCGAAGTGCTGGCGCAATATGCGGGTGTGCCGGTCTACAATGGCCTGACCGATGAGTTCCATCCCACCCAGGTGTTGGCTGATCTTCTGACCATGAAAGAACACTGCCAAAAACCTCTGCGGAAAATCAGCTTTTGTTTCTTGGGCGATGCCGGAAACAACATGGGCGACTCCCTGTTGATAGGGGGTGCCAAAATGGGCATGGATGTCAGGTTATGTGCGCCAAAGGCCTGTTGGCCGGATCAAGCTATCATTGACTATGCCATCGCCACGGCCAAAGAATCTGGCGCAAAAGTCACCTTGACGGAAGACGTGAAGGAAGGTGTTCTGGGTTGCGACTTTCTCTACACCGATGTGTGGGTCTCCATGGGTGAGCCAGAAGCCAAATGGGCCGAACGCATCGCGCTTTTGAAAGGCTATCAAATCAATGCCGATATCATGAAGATGACGGGCAACCTCCGTACCAAATTCATGCATTGCTTGCCTGCCTTTCACAATGCAGAAACAAAAGTCGGCAAGGCCATCAAAGACAAATTCGGTCTTGATGCCATGGAGGTCACCGAGGAGGTATTTGAATCTTCTGCTTCCATCGTTTTCGATCAGGCGGAAAACCGGATGCACACCATAAAAGCCATCCTTGTCGCAACCATCGGGAGTTAAACCATGCGCGTTGTTATTGCACTCGGCGGCAATGCCATTCTCAAACGCGGCGAGCCCATGACCGCTGACAACCAGCGGACAAGTGTGAGGCGCGCTGCAAAATCAATTGCACAGGTGATCGCGGCTGGCCATGTGGTTGTCGTGACCCATGGCAACGGGCCTCAAATTGGTTTGATGGCGCTGCAAGACATGGCGCATGACCCGGCTCTTGCCAGCCCCACGGATGTTTTGGGGGCTGAGACCAGCGGTATGCTTGGCTATCTGATCGCCCAGGAGCTTGGCAATGCATTGCCAAAGCAGAAGGAGATTGCGGCCCTTCTGACGCAGATTGAAGTAGACCCCGCTGACCCGGCCTTTCAGCAACCAACAAAGCCAATCGGTCCTGTTTACAGCGACGTAGAGGCTGCTGATCTGACTGCCAAGCACGGTTGGGCCATGGTGCCTGATGGGTCGCAATTCAGGCGCGCCGTGGCTTCACCTCGCCCCAAGCGTATTCTTGAAATTGCGGTGATCCGGTTGCTCATCAAACATGGCGTAATAGTCATTTGCGCAGGCGGTGGCGGCATACCCGTCATCCGACAAAAGGACGGTGTCTATACCGGCATTGAAGCCGTTATTGACAAAGACCATGCCAGCGGATTGCTTGCACGGGAAATCAATGCAAACGCACTGTTGCTGTTGACGGATGTTGATGGGGTCTATCTTGATTGGGGCACGCCGAAGCAACTTAAATTGGATGTTGTTGCGCCAAGTGCATTGAGTGCCCATAGCTTTGCTTCCGGAAGCATGGGACCAAAAGTATCGGCCGCAATTGATTTTGCAACAGGCGGACGCGGGATGACAGGGATTGGTCGTCTGCAAGATGCGCTCGAAATTCTGGAACAGCGCGCAGGCACAGTTGTAAAATCATGACAGTTCATAAAAGCCCAACGCGGCAAAATCACCCACCGGAAGGGCGTGAAAGCAGTTGGCCAAATGCCGATCAGGTTCGCTTTCTTATTGTGTTGTCCGTCACCGGGTTGGGTTTGTACCTTTGTTACCTTCTCACAGTGCCCTTTCTGGCATCTCTCACGTGGGCCCTCGTACTGAGTGTTACCTTTTCCCACGCGCATCAGAACATTGAGATGCGCATAAATCATCCCAATCTCGCCGCTGGAATTTCAGTTGCTGCAATATTGATACTGGTGGTTTTTCCTGTCGTTCTTGTGGTTCAACAACTCGCTCAGGAAACCGCAAAAGGCGCAGTGTACATCGAAGCCCACATTCGAAATGGAGCATGGAGGGAGGCACTCGTTGGCCAGCCGATCTTAGCCCGCGCCGTGCAATGGGTTGAACAGCAACTCGATCTCGCTGGAACGGCCGGCAGCATTTCTTCATACCTGACAACACTGGGAACGTCTGTCCTGCTCAATTCGATCAGCCAGTTCCTGAACCTAGTTTTGACGTTTTACATGCTGTTCTTTTTTTTGCGCGACAGGCGTGAGATCGTTCGCAAACTGCAATCTCTTTCTTCACTCACCAGCGCAGAGACACGTTATGTCTTGAGCCGTTTTGTCGACACCATCCATGCCACCGTGTTCGGCAAACTGGTGGTGGCGGCTTTACAGGGCACACTGAGTGGCCTGATGTTCTGGTGGCTGGGTTTGCCTCTGCCCATACTGTGGGGCGCGGTGATGGGCATATTGTCCATCGTGCCCGTGCTGGGAGCCTCTGTCGTGTGGGTGCCAGCAGCCATCTATCTCACTCTTGAAGGCGACTGGGGCAAAGCCCTTGTCCTGACCGCCTGGGGCGTTGGCGTTGTGGCCACCATCGACAACCTTCTGTATCCCATACTGGTCGGTGATCGCTTGAAACTACATGCCGTTCCAACCTTCATCGGTGCAATTGGCGGTATCTTGGCCTTTGGCGCAGCAGGTCTCGTCCTTGGTCCCGCGATAATTTCGGTGACGCTGGCACTGATTAAAATTTTAAAAAAGCGGTTCAATGGAAAATCTGGACGGACTGAAGGAGTTTAGCCTTTAGATTTTCTGTGGAACTAAAAGACGGATCAAGCGTTTTGCTTCAAGGGATGATTTTATCCCACTTCGAGGATTCCATGATGATAAAACTTCTCCTTGGCGCAGCACTGGCCACACTTTTTCTATTTGCTCCGGCCAATGCCGCAATGCACATGAAATGCGATGACGCTTCCATGACGAAAATGCAAACCGACATGGATGCAATGAAAGATCCTGCCATGAAGGCAAATATGGAGATGGCCATGAAGCAAATGGGTATGGCCAAAACCGCGATGAAGGACAACAAGATGGACGATTGCTCCATGCATATGGGGATGGCCCACATGAGCATGACGATGAAGTGTGACGATGCGTCGATGATGAAGATGCAAACAGAAATGGATGCCATGGCCGACCCGGCCATGAAGCCCAACAAGGACATGGCCATGAAACACATGGGTATGGCAAAGACGTCCATGAAAGACAGCAAACCCGATGAATGCATGATGCATATGGGCAACGCGATGGGTGCCTTGAACAAGAAAATGTAGCGGTTGGACAAACCTCTCACCAAAACAGGGGCAGAGAAATCTGCCCCTCAATGGATAGTGCGCCAGCCGCACGGAAAGCAAAAAATGACCAACTGGATGGATGGAAATTCAATGATGTGGGGCATGGGATGGGGCGGTGCGCTTCTCCTGTTGCTTTTGCTCTTGGGTGTGGCCGCGCTGGCAAAATACCTTTTCTTTGACAAACGGCCATAGCAACAGGAACAAAAAAACATGTCCTATTACCTCACAAAAATACTTTCAGGGTCTTTCGACGAAGCGGTAACACGTGCCACCGAGGCATTGAAAGCTGAGGGTTTTGGCATACTCACAGAGATTGATGTCAGCGCAACGTTGAAGAAGAAAATCGGCGTCGATTACCCGGCCTATCGGATCCTCGGCGCCTGCAATCCGGCACTGGCCCACGAAGCCCTGAAGCTGGAAAACAAGGTAGGCACGATGCTGCCCTGCAATGTGGTTGTCCGCGACGCGGGCAACGGTCAGATCGAAGTGGCAGCAATCGATCCTGTTGCTTCAATGCAGGCGATTGACAATCCCGCGCTGAAACAAGCCGCCATGCAGGTTCGGGCGAAGCTCGAAAGAGTCATTTCAGGATTGTGATCAAATCACAGCAAGAAAAACATCAGCCCCACGGAGTTCGTCATGCGTCAGAACCAACAGTTCACGAAACCAAATCGCCGATCCTTCCTTGCTTCAACTGCGGGAGCGGTCGGTGCGCTTTTTGCCGGAACTCCCTGGATGCCCGCCTTGGCGGCAACGCCCATTCTTTCGGTGAGTTCCCGTACACTTGAGGTGAACAAGAAGGCGGCCACGGTGTTCAGCGTGCTCGGATCAAATGGCAAGACTGGCATCGTAGCACGTGAGGGTGAACGCTTTTCGGGCGATCTTCTCAATTCCTCGGGTGAGCCGTTGCAAATGCATTGGCATGGACAGGTCAAAACCCCCGCCGTTCAGGATCGCGCCCGTCCCGATGGCGGAACGCTTGCTATCGGTGAGGCCGACGCCCATGACTTCGCACTGACCCCCGGCACCCATTGGATGCATTCCCATAGCCTGAGTGAGCAGCAGCTTTTGGCGGCACCGATGGTGGCCATTGAAAAAGATGCTGGCGACACACGGGATGTTATTGTCATGTTGCACGATTTCGCTTTCAGGACGCCGCAGGAGATATTGGCCGAACTTGGCGCCGGCGCGAGCAAAGGCGGCGGCATGATGGGGAAAATGATGAAGGGCGGCATGATGGGCATGACCCATGCCAACGATGT
>JAYUVC010000275.1:0-9522 GCA_043754325.1 Hyphomicrobiales bacterium | reverse complement strand
CCCATGTATCTCGGACTGGATTTCGGCACTTCATCCGTCAAGGGCGTTTTGATTGATGCCAAACAGAAAATCATCGCCAGTGCCTCATCGCCGTTGAAAATGTCTCGCCCGCATCCCGGCTGGAGCGAACAGAATCCAGATGATTGGTGGAAGGCCGCAAACAAGGTCGTGGCGGAATTGAAAGCCACAAAACCCAAAGCCGTTGCCGCCATTGAAGGCATCGGACTGTCCGGCCAGCAACATGGTGCAACCCTCGTCGACAAGGACGGCAAACCGCTTCGCCCTTGCATTTTGTGGAACGATGCGCGGTCGTTCAGGGAATGCGACGACATCATGCAGGGCACGCCTGAAGTGGTGGAGCATTCCGGCAATATCGTGCTCGCGGGCTACACCGCACCCAAACTGGTGTGGGTGAAAAAACACGAACCGAAAATCTTCGACAAGGTCGCAAAAGTCCTTCTGCCGAAAGATTATATCCGCCTGCGCATGACGGGTGACTATGCATCCGACATGTCAGACTCGTCCGGCACCTATTGGCTCGACATCAAAAATCGTCAGTGGTCGGAGCTTTTGTTGAAAGCCGGGGGCATGCGCCGCGACCAGATGCCGGATTTGTTTGAAGGCACCGATGCAACGGGATGTCTCTCACCCTCAGTCGCCAAGGCCTGGGGCATGCCCAAGCGCCCTGTCGTGGCAGGCGGGGGCGGAGATAACGCGGCGTCTGCGTGCGGCATTGGCGCGGTCACCGATGGTGCGGGCTTCCTCTCCATCGGCACGTCAGGCGTGATCTTTGTGTCGAACGATAAATTCAGCCCCAATGCCAGCAAAATGGTTCACGCCTTCTGTCACGCGACGCCGAACACCTGGCACCAGATGAGCGTCATTCTTTCCGCCACAGCCAGCCTCGAATGGTTGTCCGGTATTTTGCAAACGCCAGCGCCAAAACTTACGAAAGCGCTTGGCACAAAACTCAAAGGCCCTTCGTCCGCATTGTTGATGCCCTATCTTTCAGGCGAGCGTTCGCCTGTTGGTGATGCGCAGATACGGGGTGCGATGATGGGCATTGCCCATGAGACGGATCGCAACACACTGACCCACGCTGTGCTCGACGGCCTCGCCTTTGCATTCCGCGACAATCTCGATGCGCTCCGCGAAGGTGGAGCAAAGATCAACCGCCTGATGGCAGTGGGCGGCGGCACCAAGTCTGAACTTTGGCTCAAGATCATTGCAACAGCCCTCAACGTGCCGATTGATTTGCCAGCCGCCGGCGACATTGGTGGCGCCTTTGGTGCCGGCCGCATGGGGCTGGTTGCGGCCACCGGTGAAGATTTCCGCAAGGTATTCACCAAACCCAAAATCGCCAAAACCATCACGCCGGAAAAAGCAGCGCTCGCCGCCTACGAAGACCAGTTTCAACGCTATAAAAAAATCTATCCAGCGATCAGAGAGATATAAAAAATGTCATTCTTCACCACCAAGAAGCCCGCGAAATTCGAAGGCCCAAAAAGTAAAAACGAATTCGCCTTCCGCCATTACGACGCCAAGAAAAAAGTCTTGGGAAAAACTATGGCCGAACAATTGCGCTTTGCCATGTGCTGGTGGCACACCACCTGCTGGCCGGGATCTGATCCCTTCGGCGGTGATTCATTGATGCGCCCCTGGCACCATACGTCAGATGAAATGGGTGCCGCCCGGCAGAAGGCCGACGTGATGTTCGACGCGATGGAGTTGACGCAAATCGACTACTTCGCTTTTCACGATCGCGACATTGCGCCTGAAGGTGCGAGCTTGAAAGAGTCGAACGCCAACGTCACCACAATTGCCAATTACATCGAAAAGAAAATGGCGAAATCCAAAAAGCATCTGCTCTGGGGCACAGCCAACGTCTTTTCCAATCGCCGCTTTATGGCCGGCGCCGCAACCAACCCAGACCCTGATGTCTTCGCCTATGCAGGTGCACAAATCAAACACGCCATGGATGTGACCAAGGGCTTGGACGGTGCGAATTATGTGATGTGGGGTGGTCGCGAAGGTTATGAAACCCTGCTCAACACCAAAATCGGCCATGAACTCGAAGCTGCAAAACGCATGCTGGCCCTCGTGGTGGAATACAAACACAAGATCAATTTCAAAGGCCCGATTCTCATCGAACCAAAACCGCAGGAGCCGACGAAGCACCAATATGATTACGACGTCGCCACCGTCTATTCGCTGATCGCATCTTTGGGCTTGCAGAAGGATGTAAAGGTCAACATCGAACAGAACCACGCCATTCTCGCAGGCCACACCTTCGAACATGAAATCGCACTGGCGTCGGCCCTCGGCATATTCGGTTCCATCGATATCAACCGTGGCGACTATCAATCCGGCTGGGACACCGACCAATTCATCGTCAACGTGCCGGAAATCACCTACGCCATGCTGGAAATCCTGAAAGCTGGGGGCTTCACCACCGGCGGCATGAATTTCGACGCCAAAATCCGCCGTCAGTCTCTCGACGCCGATGACATCTTGCATGCACACGTCGGCTCCATGGACGCCTGCGCCAAGGCCCTGCTCAATGCTGCGGCCATTCTGGAAGAGGGTAAACTCAGCCGCATGATAGATGAGCGTTACGTGGGCTGGTCAACACCAAAAAACAAAGCCATGCTGGCAGGCAAGGAAAGTCTGGATGCGATTGCGGCAAGGGTGGAAAAAAACAACATCAACCCGCAACCGAAATCCGGGCGTCAGGAACGACTGGAAAATCTGATCAACTCATATTGCTGAGAACACTGGGAGAAAACCAAAATGGCAACAGACATCAAAGGCCCCGGCATTTTCCTGGCACAATTCGCCGGAGATGCGGCCCCCTTCAACTCATTCGACTCGATTACCAAATGGGCTGGCAAGCACGGCTACAAGGGCGTGCAAGTCCCCTCATGGGATGGCCGGCTTTTTGACTTGAAAAAAGCCGCCGAATCCAAAACCTATTGCGATGAGCTGAAAGGTATTGCCAAAAACAACGGCGTCGAAATCACCGAACTTTCCACCCATTTGCAAGGTCACCTCGTTGCCATTCACCCGGCCTATGATGAAGCGGTTGATGGTTTCGCGCCTGCCGCCGTGCAGGGCAACCCGAAGGCGAGGCAGGAATGGGCTTGCGAGCAAATCAAACTTGCGGCGAAAGCCTCCAGCAATCTTGGCATCACGCGCCAGGTTTCTTTTACGGGCGCATTGGCCTGGCCCTTTTTGTATCCGTGGCCACCCCGTGCGCCGGGCGTAATTGAGGAAGCTTTCAAGGAATTGGGCGCGCGCTGGAAACCGCTCCTGGATGTGCTGGATGGCAATGGCGTCAAGATCGGTTTTGAATTGCACCCCGGCGAAGACACTTTTGATGGCACGACTTTTGAAATGTTCCTGGAGCAGACAGGCAACCACAAAGCCTGTGGCATCAACTATGACCCCTCGCATTTCCTGTTGCAGCAAATGGACTATGTCGAATTCATCAACATCTATCACGAACGCATTTTTGCGTTCCATGTCAAGGACGCCGAGTTTAACCCGTCGGGCCGCCAAGGTGTTTATTCCGGCTTCCAGAATTGGACCAACCGCGCCGGACGCTTCCGTTCATTGGGTGATGGACAGGTTGATTTCTCCGCCATCTTCTCCGCCATGGCACAGCACAATTACGAAGGCTGGGCCGTGCTGGAATGGGAATGTTGTTTGAAAGATTCAGAACAGGGTGCCGCAGAAGGTGCACCGTTCATCGAGCAGCACATTATCAAGACAACCGCAAAGGCGTTTGATGATTTCGCCGCAGGCAGCACCGATGTCGGAAAAGCCAGAAGGATGTTGGGCCTCACCTAGCCGCACCACCCCCCTCCCGGCTTCGCCGTACTCCCCCGGCGAAGACGCCGAGGGAGAAAACGCTTTCCCCCTCGCCGAAGGCGGGGGAGTACCCCGAAGGGGGGAGGGGGTGTCAGTCACACAATGACTCTACAGGAGCAAATCATGGTCACAGGACGCACAGAAAAACACACAGGCCGCATACGCCTCGGCATGGTCGGAGGCGGGCAGGGCGCTTTCATCGGCGCAGTCCACCGCATCGCCGCCCGCATTGACGATCAATACGAACTCGTGGCAGGCGCACTCTCGGCTGACCCGAAAAAAGCCGCAGCCTCGGCAGCGGACTTGGGCCTCGACCCCCAACGCTCCTACGCCTCCTTCGAAGACATGGCGAAAGCGGAATCGAAACGCCCCGACGGCATCGAAGCCGTGGCCATCGTCACACCGAACCACCTGCACGTCCCCGCCGCCAAAGCCTTTATCAATGTCGGCATCCACGTCATCTGCGACAAGCCACTGGCGCTCAATCTGAAAGAAGCCAAATCCCTTGAAGCGCTCCTCGTGAAACAGAAAAACCGGGTCTTCGCACTTACCCACAATTACGCGGGCTACCCCATGATCCGTCAGGCCAAGGAAATGGTGGCCAATGGTGACTTGGGCGACATCCGACTGGTGCAAGGCGAATACCCGCAAGATTGGCTCACCACTGCACTCGAAAAAACCGGACAGAAGCAAGCAGAATGGCGCACGGATCCCAAACGCTCCGGCGCTGGTGGTTGTGTCGGTGACATCGGCACCCACACCTATCAACTGATGTGCGATGTCTCCGGCCTCTCCCTCGCCGAAATTTCCTGCGATCTCACCTCCTTCGTCAAGGGCCGGGTTCTCGATGACAACGTCAACGCCATGCTGCGCTTCAAAGGTGGTGCCAAGGGCATGCTCTGGGCATCCCAAGTCGCCCCCGGCAATGAGAACGGCCTCAAGCTTCGCGTCTACGGCACCAAGGGCGGCCTCGAATGGACGCAAGCTGATCCCAACTACCTTTGGCACACACCCTTCGGCGAACCCAAACGCCTGATCACCCGTGGTGGTGCAGGATCAGGCCCCGCCTCGGCCCGCGTCACCCGCGTCCCCCCCGGCCACCCCGAAGGCTATCTCGAAGGTTTCGCCAATATCTACGCCGAAGTCGCCAAAGCCATCCTGGCGGCCCGCATCGGCAGGAAGCCCGCAAAAGACGTGAGCTTCCCCGGCATCAGGGATGGCGTCGAAGGCATGGCCTTCATCGAAGCCTGCGTGAAGTCGTCGAAGGGCAATGCCAGGTGGGTGAAACTTTGAGATGCCCATCAAGGCCCGCAAGAAGGCGGGCGCCTCAGGGTGAGGGAGCGAGTTGATGTCCCTCATGCTGAGGTGCGAGTGCCTTCGCGAGCCTCGAAGCACACACACTTACCCGCGAATTCGGTCGCCGCTCACGCCATCAAACAGATAGCCGCGCGCCACGTCAAAATTCAGCGCAATGGGGGTGTCAATGGCCTGCCGAAAATCCCGGTCGGCGCGGGCCACCAGCAGGTTCTCACCCAGCCGCACGGTGACCAGGGTCTGGTCGCCGGTGGGTTCGAGTGAATAGAGCAGCGTATTGACATGGCCCTTGCCCTTGGCGGCAACCGACACATCTTCCGGACGGATGCCAAAGGTGACTTTTCCCGATGCTTTGCCGGCTTTCGGCACAACTGTTTCGGGCCCCGTGAACACACCCTTTTCCATCATGCCATGGATCAAATTCATCGGTGGCGATCCAATGAAGCCCGCCACAAACACATTCGACGGATTGTTGTAAACCTCATCCGGCGTGCCCAGCTGCTGGATCTTGCCCTTGTTCATGATGGCAATGCGGTCCGCCAGTGTCATCGCTTCAATTTGGTCATGCGTCACGTAAACCGTTGTGGTCTGCAAACGCTTTTGAATGTGTTTGAGCTGTGCCCGCATGGCCAGACGCAACTTCGCGTCCAGATTGGACAACGGCTCATCCATGAGGAATACCTGCGGGTGCCGCACAATTGCCCGTGCCAAAGCCGCCCGTTGGCGTTGGCCACCCGACAATGCTTTTGGTTTCCGCTCCAGCAAATCGCCCAGTTCCACCATGCGTGCGGCTTCGCGCACCATGGAATCATGTTTGTCCGCAGGCACATTGCGCATGCGCAGGGGAAAGCGGATGTTCTCGTAAATCGACATGTTGGGGTAAAGCGCGTAGGACTGGAACACCATGGCCACGTCGCGGTCGCGCGCATCCACATCATTCATTGTCTGTCCGTCAATCTGGATTTCGCCGCCCGTCAGGTCTTCAAGTCCTGCGATCATGCGCATGGTTGTGGTTTTGCCACAGCCTGAAGGCCCCAGGAACACCATGAATTCCTTGTCTTTGATTTCAAGGTCAATCGCGTCGACACCCAAGATGCTGCCCCAGCCCTTGGTGACTTTTTTCAGAGAAATAGAAGCCATTTTCCCAACCCTGTTTCTTTTCAGTCTGCCCGAAGCCAAAAAGCTTTGCAACAAATCCGGTTATTTTGAGAAACTGCAATAATAGCACATTTTGACTTTGTCAAAAACAAAAGTATCACAATTTCACTCTTCCTCTCCGCGTTCGGCCAAACGCGCCCGCTCTTTCAGCGCCAGACTCATTGCTTCTTCGCGGCGTTTCAGAACTTCGTAGATCACGGCTCCGAACAACGACAGGCCAATGATGATCACGGCCAACGCCGAGAGGGCAGGCGTGGTGCCTTGTCGCGTTTCACCTGCAAGCACCGTCACCAGCGTCTTGTCCGCAAGAATGGCAAAGGTCGTGGTGTTATAGTTTTCAAATGATGACAGGAAGCCAAGCACACCAGCGGAGATCAAAGCTGGCCGCAGATAGGGCAGCAGGATGTGCCAGAACACTTGCGGATAGGACGCGCCCAGATCCAGAGCCGCCTCTTCCTGCGCCCGGTCAAACCGCGTCAGTCTTGCCATGATGATGAGCAGGCAATAGGCCGCAACGAAAGACGATTGTCCAAGGATCGAGAGTATGATGCCCTTGTAGAACAGCGCTTTCGTCACATCAGTCAAACCGAACATGTCCTTCCAGAAAATCACCGTCGAAATGCCGATGATCACACCCGGCGTCAGCAGCGGCGACACGGTAATCAGATAGAACAGGCTGCGGGCGCGGTGATAGATCTGGTTCATGATGATGGCCGCTGACAGGCCCACCGGCACTGAAATGCACACAACACCAATGCCGATGATGATGGAATTCAAAAGCCCTTCCATCATTTGCTGGTGATGGTAAAGTTTCACAAACCAGTTCAGTGTGAAACCTTCAAACGGAATGACCTGCGGATAGTTTGACGTGTTGAACGCCGTCACCGACATCGCCAGCAGGGGGCCAAACAGGTAGCCGAAAAACAGCACGAGGTAAAAGCCGAACATAGCCTTCATGACAAATTTTGAGGTCATCGAATGGCCTCTCCAAGTTTCACTTTGAAGAGTTTCAGCATGCCGAGGACAACGGCAATACAGGCCGCGAGAAGAATAAACGCATAAGCCGATCCGCGCGGCCAGTTGAAACTCTGGAAGAAGAAATCATAGACGATTTGCGTGAACCACAGGGTTCGCGGTCCGCCCAGCAACAGGGGTGCGGCAAGCGAACCAGCAGCCAGCATGAACACCAGGGTGCAGCCCGAGGCAATGCCAGGCTTGGCATGGGGAATGACAACATCACGGTGGATTTTCCACCACGGCGCACCCAGATCACGTGCCGCTTCGATCTGGTTTTTGTCGAGGCTTTCGATGGCATTGTAGAGCGGAAAAATCATGATCAGCAGATTGGCGTAGGACAGGCCCACCCACATGCCGGTGTTGTGCAGCAGGAAATCAATTTTGCCTTCAGGACCGATGATTCCCAGCTTGATCATGCTGGTGTTCAGCAAACCGTTTGAAGCGAGGATCAGCTTTACGGCAAAGGAGCGCAGGATTTCATTGACCCAATAGGGCACGATCAGCCCCAGCAATAGCAGTCGCACTTTCTGTGCTGTGCCCGCCTGCGCCATGTAATAGGCCAGCGGATAGCAGATGCAGAGATTGAGAATGGTGACGCCAGCCGAAACCAGAATGGAGTAACCAAACGCCTTCATGTGAGTATCGTTATATTGTCCATCCGACGGACTGACGAAAAATGATTTGTAATTGGCAATGGTCAAAAAGTCGTTGGGGCCGCCGCGCTGGGCTGGTGGCAATTTCGGGTGGAAGCTTTCCACCACCATGTAGAGATAAGGCAGCGTCACCAGAAACAATGCCCAGAAAGCCACGAGGCCAATGAAGGTGGCACCCAGCACAGTGCCGTTACGTTCCCAATAGCTTTTATGCGTTGGATCGTGAGACACTTTTGATTCACGCCGCGCCATCAGCCAGAAGCCGATGATGACAACCAGGGGAATCAGGAAAACGAAGGTACGACTACTCACGCGCCATCTTCCCTTCCGGCAAAACCAGGCCCAGTGCCGGATCATAGGAGATGGTAGCGTTCTCGCCCTGAGACGGCACCTTGGCACCGCCATGACGACCAACTGTTACAGTGAGGTTTTTCTTCGCTGCACCTTTCAGGAACACGTGGGTCATATTGCCTTCGAAGGCAACGTTGACCACAGGCGCCTGCAAACTTGCGTCAGCACCACCCTTTCCCAGTTTGAAAGATTCAGGACGCACAAACAGAATGGCCCTGTCACCAGATTTCAATTGCGCAGGGTTACGTCCGCGCAACTTGCCAAAACCGGTTTCCACAACAGCCTCGTTTTTGTCGGCCTTCATCACAATGCCGCTGAATGGATTATTCTCGCCCACAAAGGAAGCCACGAAAGCTGTAGAAGGTTGATCATAGACCGCCTTCCCGTCGGCAACCTGTTCAATCACGCCATCGCTCATTACCGCGATACGGTCGGACATCGTCAATGCCTCACCTTGGTCGTGCGTGATGTAGATAAAGGTAATGCCGACACGTTGTTGAATGGCGCGCAGTTCATTGCGCATGTGCTGCCGCAGTTTCAAGTCGAGCGCTGACAAGGGTTCGTCAAGCAGCAACACCTTTGGTTCCACGGCAAGGGCGCGGGCAATGGCGACGCGCTGCTTTTGTCCGCCTGAAAGTTCGCTGACGAGTTTCTCTCCTTGCCCGTTCAAAGCGATGAGGTCCAGTAGTTCGGCTGCTTTTCTAAGACGGGTCGACTTGTCTACACCACGCACGCGAAGGCCATAGGCAATGTTGTCAGCAACTGTCATCAAGGGGAACAGCGCAAGGTTCTGGAAGATCAGGGCCGTCGGGCGCTTGTTGGGGCCAATGCCCGCCATGTCCTGTCCGCCAATGCGCACCTTGCCTGCCGAAGGATCAAGAAAGCCTGAGACAGTGCGGAGAATGGTGGTCTTGCCGCATCCCGATGGTCCGAGAAAAGAAAAGAACTCTCCGCCCTTGATATCGAGATTGGCATTGTTTACGGCGGTGAAATTGCCAAACCGCACTGTCACCCCATCAAGCTCAACGCCTGCACTCATATCCGCCTTGGCCTCATTTTGTTTGGTTGTGATTGTCACCCGAATGGGGTTTTGTTGCAAGTGCGATAAATGGGTGGGGCGCGAAAGGGACCTCATCCGCCCTTCGGGCACCTTCTCCAC
>JAYUVC010000274.1:0-5818 GCA_043754325.1 Hyphomicrobiales bacterium | reverse complement strand
CATCATGGCGGGTCTTGACGGGGTCGCCAACAAAATCCACCCCGGCCCTGCCATGGACAAAAACCTCTACGACCTGCCACCCGCAGAATTGGCCAAGGTTCCAACGGTGTGCGGCTCATTGCAGGAAGCCATCGACTCGCTGGCAGCCGACCACGACTTCCTCACCAAGGGCGGGGTGTTCTCGAAAGACCAGATCGAAAGCTACCTTGAACTGAAACAGGAAGAACAGGACCGGTATCGCATGACGCCGCATCCGGTGGAGTTTGACATGTATTACAGCTGCTGAATTGGCAGCGCAGTTTATAAACAGAAACCCCGGCGGGAACGCCGGGGTTTTTTGTAACTTTAATTTCATTTGACCCCATTGGCACATGCTTTTAGTTTGCAATAATGTTTCGCACATGGGCTATCCGATCAGTTATGCATTTCTGCATCGCCATCGGCTTGATTTTTTTACCAATGGGGACGGCTTCTGCGACCATGGCTCAGATGACCAAGGTCGCGGCGATGTATGATGATTGCAAGACACCGAGCTGCTGCAAGGACATGAAATCAAACTGCATTCCGTCAGACGCTTGCATGACTGCACTTGTACCGTTTGTGTTGCCAACAAGGATTTTGACGTCGGCGGCAAATATCCTGTCGAAGCATGTGTTCTTTGTGAGCGAGACAACAGTCGCGGAAACAACCCGCATCCCCCTCCGAAGACCTCCACGCATTTGATCCATTGAAATTGACCGAGCGGGCAACGTTTTGCGTTGCCCGCACCTTTCACTTATTCAAAGGTTTTTTCCATGCGTATTTTTTTCAAACTCGTTTTGAGTTTACTGCTCATTGCCGTTGGCAGTGTTGGTGGATTTTTTGCAGCTACAAAATATCGTTCACAGCTTGAGGCCATGGCGTCGCAAGTCATGATGGAAGCGAATGTAAAGCCCGCAACAACCATGCTTGCGGAAGGGGAGAAAAAAATCCTCTACTACCGCAACCCCATGGGCCTGTCCGACACATCCAAAGAACCCAAAAAAGACTCGATGGGTATGGACTATATCCCTGTCTATGAAGATGCAGACAGTGGCCCTTCCGATCCATCAATCGTCAGGATTAGCGTCGAAAAAGTTCAGCGCGCCGGAGTGCGCACGGAAGCGGTAGAAAAACGCATTCTGTCTGAACCACTACAGGTTCCCGGAACAGTGGCCCTCGATGAACGACTTGAACGTTCCATCACCATCCGCACCGAGGGATTTATCGAAAGGGTTTATGCCGGGGCAACGGGGCAACAGGTGAAAGCGGGCGACCCGCTATTTCGCATCTACAGCCCACAAATTGTCCAGGCAGCAGTGGAATATCGACTTGCGGCTGCGGCTGGCCAGAAAGCTGTCGGTGCCAAGAAACTGCGAAATTTCGGAGTGCCGGAGTCTTTCATCAAATCCATTCCCTTGAGGGGCGATATCCCCTTGTCGCTCGACTGGCCATCACCTGTCGACGGCGTTCTGATGAGCAAGAATATCGTTGTGGGTGCTCGAGTCATGCCGGGCGACGAACTCTATCGCTTGGCCGACGTGACCAATGTCTGGGTCATCGCCGACGTGCCGGAGCAGGATGTGGGGCGTGTCGCAATAGGCAATCCCGTCAGCATTTCTGTCCGGGCCTATCCCGGTGAAACCTTCCTCGGAAAAGTGGCTTTTGTCTTGCCTGAACTGAAAAAGGAAACCCGCACAGCACAAGTGCGCATTGAACTGCCCAATCCCAATCACCGACTTTTACTCAGCATGTATGCCGATGTGGATATTGATACGGGCAGCACCGCCGCCGTCATGGCCGTGCCAGAGTCCGCAATCATCGACAGCGGCAACAGACAGGTAGCGATTCTTGAAGTCGGTGAAGGACGATACAAACCCCAGACCGTCAAACTCGGCCGTCGCGGTGGTGGGCATGTTGAAGTCCTCGAAGGTCTCACCGTCGGGGATAAAATCGTCACCCGTGCCAACTTCCTCATAGACGCTGAAAGCAATTTGCAAGCCGCATTTACAGCACTCGTTGCCAACGAAACGACTGCACCATGATTGGCAAAATAATTGAATGGTCGGCTCGAAACGTCGTTTTTGTTCTGATCGGAACCGCGTTTCTGACCTTGGCCGGACTCTACGCCGTGTGGACAACACCGCTGGATGCGATTCCTGATTTGTCTGATACGCAAGTTATCGTTTACACTGAGTTTTCGGGCCAGGCACCGCAGGTGGTTGAAGACCAGGTCACCTATCCGCTGACCACATCGCTGCTCAGCGTTCCCAAATCCAAAGTGGTGCGCGGTTTTTCTTTCTTCGGTGTGTCGTTTATCTATATCATTTTTGACGACGGCACCGACCCCTATTGGGCCCGCTCCCGCGTGCTCGAATATCTGAATGCAGCGGGACGGCGATTGCCTCAAGGCGTGACCCCTACGCTTGGACCAGATGCCACGGGTGTGGGCTGGGTTTACCAATATGCACTCACGGGCAAAGGCCTTGACCTTGCTGATTTGCGCACCACGCAAGATTGGCAGATGCGATATTCCCTCGCCAAGGCCGATGGCGTTGCGGAAGTGGCTGGCGTGGGCGGCTTCGTCAAACAATACAGCATCGTGGTTGATCCACGCCGCTTGCAAAGTTTTGGCATTTCATTGACAACGGTTCGCAATGCCATTCGTGACAGCAACATGGACGTCGGCGGGCGGTCCATTGAAATTGCCGAAACCGAATATGCCGTGCGCGGGCGCGGGCTGTTCCGCAATGTTGGCGACATAGAGAACATCGTCCTCAAGGCCAGCGCTGGCACCCCGGTTTTACTGAAAGATGTGTCGCGCGTGGAATTTGTGCCGGACGAGCGGCGCGGCATTACCGAACTGAATGGCGAAGGTGAAGTCGTAGGTGGAATTGCCATTCAGCGTTACGGTGAAAACGCATTGTCAGTCATCGACAATGTCAAGAAAAGCATTGAGGATGTGAAGTCCAGCCTGCCCGCCGGAACCGAAGTGGTCACCGTTTATGACCGCTCGACTTTAATCCATCGCGCCATCGAAACATTGAAGGGCACACTGCTGGAAGAAAGCATCATCGTTGCCATCGTGTGTTTTGTGTTCCTGCTGCATATTCGCAGCGCCCTCGTGGCCATCCTCATGTTACCGGTTGGTATATTAATGGCCTTCGCAATGATGCGCTTGCTGGGCTTGTCCTCCAACATCATGAGCCTCGGCGGCATTGCCATTGCGATCGGTGCCATGGTCGATGCAGCCATCGTCATGATCGAGAATGCCCACAAGCATTTGGAACGGGCAGAGCCTGGTAAATCGCGCTTGGAGGTCTTGATTGAGTCATCGAAGGAAGTGGGCCCTGCCCTGTTCTTTGGGCTTCTGGTCATCACCGTGTCCTTCCTCCCGATCTTCACATTGGAGTCGCAAGAGGGACGCTTGTTCAAACCCCTAGCTTACACCAAAACCTTCTCCATGGCAGCGGCGGCGTTATTGTCGATCACGCTCGTGCCTGCTCTCATGTTTATTTTTGTACGTGGTCGCATCATTGCCGAACGGCGCAATCCCCTGAACCGCCTGCTGATATGGATCTACCGCCCAGTTATTGCGGGCGTGTTGCGCGCAAAAATTTTCACCGTTGTCATCGCTATTGCCGTGCTGGGAATGACCTATTGGCCTGCAAAGCAACTGGGGTCGGAATTCATGCCGACATTGAACGAGGGTGTGTTGTTCTACATGCCCACAACATTGCCGGGGCTCTCCGTCACCAAGGCAGCCGAACTTTTGCAATCGCAAAATAAAATCATCAAATCATTTCCCGAAGTGGAAACGGTTTTCGGAAAAGCTGGCCGGGCTTCAAGTGCCACTGATCCCGCTCCCACAGAAATGATTGAAACCGTCGTCAACCTCAAACCCAAGGAGCAATGGCGTCCCGGCGTTACGGTTGATACGTTGATTGCCGACATGGACAAGTCCTTGCAGTTCCCGGGTGTATCGAACGCCTGGACCATGCCCATCAAGGCCCGCATCGACATGTTGTCCACCGGCATTCGCACACCCGTTGGCGTCAAGGTTTTCGGGCCTGATCTCAAGGTGATTGAAGGGCTTGGTCGCCAGATCGAACAAGCCCTCCGCACCATACCCACGACATCAAGCGCATTCGCCGAACGTGTCATCGGTGGTTACTATCTGGAAATCGCGCCAGACCGCGAACAACTCGCCCGCTATGGCCTGATGATTGCCGATGTGCAGGATACGATTGCCATGGCGCTGGGGGCTGAACCCATCACCACGGCGGTGGAAGGGCGCGAGCGCTATGCCGTGAACCTGCGCTTGCCGCGGGATTTCCGCAGCGACCCCGAAGCCATCAAACGCAATGTCCGCGTCACCAATGCCGAAGGTGTGTCGGTTCCTTTGGGTGATATCGCCAGCATCAAACTGACAACTGGCCCCTCAACCATCCGCACTGAAAACGCACAACTCGCAGCCTATATATTTGTCGATACCCGCGACAGCGACATTGGCGGATACGTAGCCGAGGCCCAACGCGTGGTAGCCGAGAAAGTGGAGTTTCCACCGGGATATTATTTGACGTGGAGCGGCCAGTTTGAATACCTTGAACGCGCCAAGGCACGGCTCGTCATTGTTGTACCCGTGACCCTGTTGATCATCTTCTTCTTGCTGTTTCTGAACTTTCGGAAACTGACGGAAACCTTTATCGTCATGCTGTCTCTGCCCTTCTCGCTCGTCGGCGGATTGTGGCTGATGTGGTGGATGCACTTTAATTTCTCAGTGGCCGTGGCTGTTGGGTTTATCGCCCTCGCTGGTGTGGCGGCTGAAACCGGAGTGGTAATGCTGATCTATCTCGAAAACTCACTCAAGGAATGGCGGCACCGCGCGGCAGTTGAAGGTCGAACTTTTGACAAGACCGATCTCTACGGCGCCATCATGGAAGGCGCCGTGGACCGTGTGCGCCCAAAGATGATGACTGTCGCCGCCATCATGGCGGGGCTGTTGCCAATCCTGTGGAGTACCGGAACAGGCTCCGAAGTCATGCAACGCATCGCCGTCCCCATGATCGGCGGCATGGTGTCATCAACGCTGCTGACACTCATCGTGATCCCGGCGATATTCGCTCTGGTAGAGGGTGCGAGGCTGAGATTTGTCAAAAAAGGTGTGAAGTGAACTGACGGCAACATGGGCCACCGCATGCGCACCAAGGGTGGCTATTTCCCCATGAACCCCATGGACTCGGCCCAGGACATGCGCGGCGAAATGCTCAGCGTCATGGGCGAGATGGGGCTCTCCGTTGAAAAGCACCACCATGAAGTGGCCTCGTCGCAGCATGAACTTGGCACCAAGTATCAGCCGCTGACGATTGCTGCCGATCACATGCAGATCTACAAATATGTGATCCACAACGTCGCGCATTCCTACGGCAAGACCGCAACCTTCATGCCGAAGCCGATATTCGGTGACAATGGGTCGGGCATGCATTGCCACTTCTCGATCTGGAAAGACGGCATTCCGCAGATGGCCGGCAATCAATATGCTGACCTTTCGGAAATGTGCCTCTACTTCATCGGCGGCGTCATCAAGCATGCCAAGGCCTTGAACGCTTTTACCAACCCGTCGACGAACTCTTACAAGCGTCTGGTGCCCGGTTATGAAGCCCCGGTGTTGCTGGCCTATTCTTCGCGGAACCGCTCGGCGTCGTGCCGTATTCCGTTCACGTCGAACCCCAAGGCCAAGCGCGTGGAAGTGCGCTTTCCCGATCCGACGGCAAACCCCTACCTGTGCTTCTCGTCCATC
>JAYUVC010000273.1:0-12583 GCA_043754325.1 Hyphomicrobiales bacterium | reverse complement strand
GGGAATTCCGGTGGAAACTCTTTCTCCCCCCATGATTATCTACACAAAAGATTGGAAGATAATTTACAACTCGGCAACCGTGCCCGTTGAACAAATGCTAAAGTTTACGTTCATCAACAATGATCCAAGAATTAACATTGAGGACTTCGGACAGACTGAAAATCTAACACAAGCATTTAAGAACTTTGTACTTTCAGACATCGCGCAAATAGAGTCGCCAGCGGAATTGGTGGTAGCCCAAGACGTGACTTACGATAAAGATTTTGTGAACTTCCCTATGAATACAGATTTCTATGCCGTTGGCTTCCCCGGAAAAACCAGCTTCTTCAGCGATGGCAAAGGCGATGCGCCAGGCGGTAAGTTAGTGGTATCTGTCGGACGATTAACTCAAGTATCGTCAAAGCAAAAACTGTTTCAAACGACAAATTTAGGCAAGACAGGAATGAGCGGCGGCCCGCTCTTCAGTAAAGACGGACATATCATGGGAATGTTTTGCAAAGGCACCTTCCCAACCGCAAAAGATCAGCCAGAAACGGCGCGCTCGCTCTTCACCGTGATAGATCAAACTGCACTGCGAAATTTATGGAGCCAACTTCAATTTTAATATTCGTCGCCGTAATCGATGTCGCCTTCTTCATCTAACTGAAAGCGATCGACCATACTGACCTTCCCCAGCATTGGTGGACACCCATAATTCGGTTATTGTGACCGATGAGGTGTTTTATGAAAACGAAGAGAAGGTTTACAGGCGAGTTCAAGGCCGAGGCTGTCGGGCTGTTGGAGGAGAGCGGCAGGTCTTTGAGTTACGGTGACAGTGCATTCAATAGACTGCGATGACAGCGGGGGATAAGGGGACGCTTCCCTTTTTTGAGGGATAGGGAAACGCTTTTTCTATATGCCCGACAAGAATATTGGAATGCTTCTTTTTTTATCTTAATTAAGCCGCCCCTCGTCTCGAGATCGGGGACAGTTTGCAAGGCAGAGCAAACAGTCCCCTACAAACAGCTTTACTGAAACGAATGGATTGGCGAGTGCTGACTCAGTCACCGACTCCCCTCAAAACGCCTCAGCCAGCCACTTCCCCACGCGCTTGGCATAGGTCATTTGCGAGCGGTCGATTGCCATTCTTGCGTCCAGCGGCATGTCGCAAGTGGCCACGGGTTCGCAGGCGGCTACCAATAGTCCTGCGACTGTGGCGAAGCCGCCGCTTCTGGCGAGGTCGGGAAGGCCATGGAAGCCCATGGGGGTGCCCAGGCGCACTGGCAGGCCCAGTCGTGCTGTGGCGAATTCGCGGATGCCGTGGAGTTGGCTGGCACCGCCTGTCAGAACGATACGATTGGCAAGATGCCCGGCCAGCGGGCCTTCGGTGAGGAGGTGGCGGACGTGGTCGAGGAGTTCGTCGAGGCGTGGCGTGATGATCGACGTGAGCACGTGCTTTGGCACCTTCTGCACGGTGTCCACGCCGCGCTCACCCAGCAGGGGGACTGCCAGCATTTCGCGGTCGTCATGGCCGTTCCCTAGCAAGGTGCCGAACAGGGTTTTCAGACGTTCGGCGTGGACCACTGTTGTCGACAGGCCGTGGGCGATGTCGTTGGTGATGTGCTGGCCGCCGATGCCGACGCTGGCCGAGCCCACGAGCTTGCCATGGCGGAACACGGCCACGCTGGTGGTGTAGCCGCCCATGTCGAGCACGATGGTGCCCAACTCCATTTCATCCGGTGCCAACACCGATTTTGCCGCCGCATAGGGTGTGAGCGTCATGCCGTCGAGGGCGAGGTGGCTGCGTTCCACGGCCATGCGCAAGTTGTTGAGGGGTGCTGCATCCATGGTGACGACGGCAATGCCGGCGGAGATGATTTCTCCGTGCATGCCAACGGGGGCTTGCGGCGACTCAACACCATCAAGGCCGAAGCAGGCGGGCAGCAGGTGCAACACGTGGCGCTTGCCAATGGCGGCGGTGGAAACGGCTTCCGAGATGACGGCGTCGATGTCAGATTGTGCCACCACGCCGTTTTGGGTTTTCAGGGCAGCGGATGAAACGGCGGTTGCCGGGCGGCCGCCGGAGACATTGACGTGCACTGATCGCACCGTGGTGCGGGCCATGCGTTCGGCTGTGTCGACGGCGACGCGGATGGAGCGTTCGGTTTCGCCCACATCAGCGATGGAGCCGGATTTCACACCGCGTGATACTGTTTGGCCAAAGCCCAGAATTTTCAAACCATTACGCACATCAGCAGCCACGGATTTTTTGCCGGGGTTCCATTCGGCGATCAGGCATGCCGTTTTCACCGAACCGATATCCACCGCTGCGATGACTTGCGGCACCAGCGATGCCATCAATCGGCCCTGCCCGCGCACCAGTGAAGGAATGGATTTCATAAGAGGTTACGCCTGTGTTTTACTGGATGCTTGAGGTCGTTGTCGGATCAACTGCAGGACTGTCCATGGCTGGTTTTGCCTGAAACGCGACCTCGCCGGGAACGCGGTAATCCAGCTTCGCCAGTGGCAATGCGTTTAACGTGCCGGACAGGTAGGCCGCCTCAGCCAGTTTCAAGGCAACGTCTGCGTGGTTTTCCGGCAAGGAAATGATCAACCCATTGTTCATGTATAAATCCCAGCGACGATTGCCGACGCGAACTGCTGCTTTCAGCTTTAGAAATAGCGCGGGAGTGGCTTCCATTTGGTTAACCAGGTTTGCTGCTTGGGTGTTTGCACCGGGCCCCACCACGTGCAGCAGAAGATTGCCCGATGCCGGCGAAATGCCGCTCATGGGCTTGCCGCTCTGATCAACCACATGAAGTTCAGCGTTGTGCTGCCAAAGCACAAAGGGTTCACGCTCGGTGATGGTAATCTGCAACTTGTTCGGAAAACTTCTGACGACAGTTGCGGTTTCCACCCAGTCCAGTTCCTGCAGTCTGGTGCGGGCCTTGTTGGCGTCAAAGCCGATCAGCGGAGCGCCGGGTTTTACGCCAATATGTCCCAACACCTCTTGCGGGTTGTGATGCGCCAGTCCTGCCAATTCAATGTCGATTGCGGCAAGGCCAAACATGCCTGCCAGTTCACCCGGCAGTTTTTGCCACGGGCTTCCCGCATATTCGAGATGGCCGCCCATGACCACGCCACGCACAATGGCCGCGCCGAGAAAAAGCACGGCAAGGCTGCGCGCCGCAAAGCGGTAGACAGCCGGGCAGTCAGGCCTGAAAAAGCGGTTGCTTCTCAGCGGTTCAGCGACGCGTCGTTCACCATCCATGTGACCAATTCCTCAAAGCTGTGTCCGGCGTGGGTTGCCAATTCGGGGACGAGTGATGTTCCGGTCATGCCGGGCTGGGTGTTGATTTCGAGCAATATGAGTTCCGGTTCCCTGCCGGTTGAATCGTCAAGGCGAAAATCCGAACGTGATACGCCGCGGCAACCCAGGGCGCGATGGGCGGCAAGTGAATAGCGCTGTATCTTGCGGTAAATGTCGTTGGGGATTTCAGCAGGCAGAATGTGCTTTGATCCGCCCGGCACATATTTCGCCTTGTAGTCATAAAAGCCAAGGCTTGGCACAATGTCGATTACGCCAAGGGCCACATCACCCATGACAGCGCAAGTCAATTCGCGTCCGGGAATGAAGCGTTCGACCATGACCTGGTCTCCGAAGATGTCGCGTTGTTTGAGTATATCCGACGGCGGGCTGTTGCGTGCGGACTCGATGATGTAAACGCCGACGCTTGAGCCTTCAGCCACGGGTTTCACCACATAGGGTGGCGTCATGGGATGGGTGTTGGCGGCAATGTCGATATCCACCAGCATGCTTTCGGCCACAGGAATTCCTGCTTCGCGAAACATGGTTTTGGACTTTTCCTTGTGCATGGCCAAGGCTGAGGCAAGCACGCCGGAATGGGTGTAGGGTATTTCAAGCATCTCGAGCAAGGCTGACGCATTGCCGTCTTCGCCCCATTTTCCGTGCAAGGCATTGAAGGCCACGTCGGGTTTCATATCCGTCAGCACCGCGTGAATGGTTTCGCGTTTCACGTCAACCATGATGGTGTTGAAGCCTGCGCGTTTCAAGGCACCGGCACAGGCTTCACCTGAGGACAGCGACACCTTGCGTTCAGCCGACCAGCCACCCATGAGAACAGCAACCGTGGTGTCCTGAGGCATCCTCATATGGCACCTGCCAGTCCAACGCGCTTGATTTCCCACTCAAGCTCGACGCCAGAATGGGCTTTGACTTTCGCCCTGACAGTTTCACCCAGCTCTTCAATTTGTGCCGCAGTGGCACCGCCTTCATTGATGAGGAAATTGCAATGCATGTCTGAAACCTTCGCAGGTCCAATGGCAAAGCCGCGCATGCCTGCAGCGTCGATGAGTTGCCAGGATTTGAGGCCAGGTGGATTTTTGAAAGTCGATCCACCCGTGCGGCTTTTAATTGGCTGCGTGGCTTCGCGGCTCTGGGTGATCTTGTCCATGGCGGCCATGATTTCCACAACAATGCCGGGCTTGCCTTCGAAGGTCGCCTCGGTGAAAACCAGATCTTCCGGAGCGCCGCAGTGGCGATAGCTGTAGTTCATGTCTGCGTTGCCCAACACCTTGATATTTCCTTTGCGATCCACCGCACGCGCTTCCACCAATGCGTCTTTGGTTTCACCGCCATAGGCTCCGCCGTTCATGCGAAGCGCACCGCCAATGCTGCCCGGTATACCTCTCAGAAAGGTTAACGCATCGATACCATTCTCGGCAGCAAAGCGGGCGACGCGCACATCAAGCGCTGCTGCCCCTGCTTTCACGCGAATGGAACCGTCCAATTTCACCTCGGCAAAGCCGCGGCCCAAGCGAATGACGACGCCTGGAATGCCGCCATCGCGCACGAGAAGATTTGAGCCGACACCGATGACATAGTACGGTACATCTTCGGGCAGGCCTGCCATGAAGGATGCAAGATCAGCTTCGTCGGCAGGCGTGAATAGCACTTCGGCCGGTCCGCCAACGCGGAACCATATGAGGTCCGCGAGGGGGTAATTTGGTTCAAGGCGTCCGCGCACGTCGGGCAGCCGCGTTTTGAGTTTTTCTCCGTCCAGCATTTTTTAACCCAGTGCAACCAATTCGTTTGGCAGCGCATAAGCCCACTGCGAAATCGTTCCAGCACCAAGGCACACCACAATGTCTCCGGGCTTCATCAGTTTGTGGACGATGGGTGCCAATTGTTTGTTGTCGTCGATCTTGTGGACTGAGCGATGGCCACGGTCGTGCAGGCCTTGGGCCAAACTCTCGTGCGATGCACCATCAATGGGGGCTTCGCCTGCCGCATAAACGGGTGTGAGTACAACCGAGTCCGCGTCGTTAAAGCAGCCGCAGAATTCGCTGAACAGGCTGGACAGGCGCGAATAGCGATGCGGCTGCATGACGGCGATGACTTTGCCCTTGGTCACCTTGCGGGCGGCCGACAGCACGGCCGCGATTTCCACGGGGTGATGGCCATAGTCGTCAAATATTTTTACGCCGTTATGTTCACCGGTTTTGGTGAAGCGGCGTTTGACGCCTTCGAAGGCCGCAAGACCTGTGCGAATGTCACTGTCGGCCATGCCCAGTTCCCGCGCCACGGCTATTGCTGATGTCGAGTTCATGGCGTTGTGGTCGCCCGGCATTTTGAGGGCAAGGTCAGAAATTTCGTGCGTCTTGCCCGACACGCGATCAGTCACGATGATGTTGAAGCGTGTGGCGTCGTTCTCGTAGCGAATGTCCCTGACGCGGTAGTCAGCCTGCGGGCTTTGTCCGTAAGTGATGACGCGGCGGTCTTTGATTTTGCCGATCAGTTCCTGCACCACCGGATGGTCAATGCACATGACGGCGAACCCATAGAAGGGAATATTTTCAACGAAGGCAAGAAACGCTTCCTTGGCTTTGTCGAAGGTGCCATAGTGATCAAGATGTTCCGGATCAATGTTGGTGACGATCACCACATCGGCGGGAAGTTTCACGAAAGTGCCATCGGACTCATCCGACTCCACCACCATCCAGTCACCCTTGCCCAAACGGGCATTGGTGCCATAGGCATTGATGATGCCGCCATTGATGACCGTGGGATCAAGTCCGCCAGAGTCCAGAAGTGATGCGACAATGGACGTGGTCGTGGTCTTGCCGTGGGTGCCGCCGACGGCGATGCAGGATTTGAAGCGCATCAGCTCCGCCAGCATTTCGGCGCGGCGCACGATGGGGAGATAGCGGGCGCGCGCTTCCACCAATTCCGGGTTGTCAGACTTTACGGCGGAGGAAATGACCACGACTTGCGCATTGCCAATATTGGCCGCGCTGTGCCCGATTTTCACATCAATGCCGTGTTTGCGGAGGCGGGCGACGTTGTAGTTGTCGCTGATGTCAGAACCTTGCACCTTGTAATTCAGCGTGGCCATGACTTCGGCAATGCCGCTCATGCCAATGCCGCCGATGCCGATGAAGTGAATGGGGCCAACGTCGATTGGCATTTTCATATGGGTCATATCTCCTGTGGGCTTTGGCGCGTCATATGGCGCTCAACAAGGTCAGCCAGTTTTTTGTGGGCATCGGGTTTTCCATGCCGTGCCGCTGCTTCGGCGGCGTCTTTAAGGGCTTGCGGGTCGCTGAGCAACTGTTGCAGCAGTGTTGCGAGGCTTTTCGGTGTGAGGTCATTCTGGGCACGAATATGCCCGGCTCCTGCTGTGGAAAAACTTTCGGCATTTTTCTGTTGGTCGTTGTCAATGGCGTGGGGCAGCGGCACCAGAATGGCGGGCCTGCCGATGACTCCCAATTCAGCAATGGATGAAGCACCAGAACGGCAGATGACAAGATGGCTGCCCGCAATTTCTTCCGGCATGTTGGTGAAGAAATGCGAGAGACGTGCCTTCACGCCAATTGCCGCGTAAGTCTTTTCGACACGCTCAATGTCTTCCCGGCGGCATTGCTGCACAATCGACAGGCGTGTGCGCAAGGCATCCGGCAACAGCTTCACGGCTTCAGGTGTTACATCAGAGAAAAACCGTGCTCCCTGGCTGCCACCGAATACGACGATGCGCAGTGGTGATGTGGCGGTGATTGCGGGATAGGGTGCTTTTGCAAAATTCAGAACAAGTTGCCGCACGGGGTTTCCGGTGAGAACAGTTTTTGCCTTTGCTTCGGGCGTCAGTTTGAGAACCTGTTCGAAGGACGTGGCAATCGCGTTTACCCGTGATGCCATGAATTTGTTGGCGCGGCCCAACACGGCATTTTGTTCGTGGATGATAGTGGGAATACGCAGGCTGGATGCAGCCCACAGGGGTGGCAAGGACGGGTAACCGCCAAAGCCCACAACAACAGCCGGCTTGTGTTGTTGAAACAGGTGTTTGGCTTTCGTGATGCCGGAATAGAGTCGCAACAGGTTGGCTGGAACCTGAAGCGGCTTTGACAGTGACAGGCTTGCTGACGGGACGACATGGGTTTGCGATGCGGGAAAGGACTTGCCGTATTCTTCAACGCGCTCATCCGTTACCAAATGCACATCGTGACCACGATTTTGTAAAACCTCAGCGAGGGCTTGGGCGGGGAATAAATGTCCGCCAGTGCCGCCTGCTGCGAGTGCAATAAGGGGTTTTGTCATTTTCATCTGGGCTCGACGTCGAATTTCCCGTCATTCCCGCGAACGCGGGAAACCAGACTTTCAACCAGCGAAGTTGTGGAAAGTCTGGATTCCCGCGTTCGCGGGAATGACGGGTAAATTGAGTTCAATTGATCGTCCGATGCTCTAAATGATGAAACGAATATTTAAATATGAAATATTGCATAATGAATTCCCATAACCGTTCCTTGACTGGATATTGCAAGAACAGCTGACAATCCTGCTCATGCACAGCTTGCGAACAAAATCACAATTGTTCTATTTTTGTTCTTGACATTCATTCCCACTCTCGCTACATAGTCCTTCAACTGTTTCCAAAGGAGGGGACGATGTCGACAGCGTCCCGGTATCGGGCAACAGTATGCAGGGCTCGCGGGCCGAGATGTGACGCATCTTGTCTCCCGGGAGCAGGTATGAAGCCCCCCACGCATCATGACGTGGGCGTCTCCATGGAGATTTCGTGCATGGGCTTTGGCCCTGCGCGAAACATATTCCATGGATCAAGACAGCCGCGGATGGGTCATTCCGTCCAGAGTGCGCGCCATTACCCAGCCCAAATCCCTGCGCAGGAAAACGGTTTTCCGTCATTCTACCCTATATTCCGGCGGAGAGCCGCGATCGGGCATTCCCCTCCACCTTTTCAGGCTCGACCTCCCTGAGTTTTTCCCTCTCCGTCATCGCTGACGCAATGTCATCTCACCCGCAACCGGGCAGGGAATGCGATCCCATATCCAGTACTTCATCGAAAGGAAGACCCATGCCCACTCGCAACTCCGCCCGTTATCCCATCCTGATCACATGGACCGATCCCAACGGCAAAACCCACATTCCCCCTGATCCGCCATTGGTCGAAGGCTATCCGCCATGGTTTCCCCGCCCCAATGAATATCGCCGCGACGAGGCGTTGGAGAAATGCCCGTCGCTGATGTGCCGCCGCATGCGCAAATGCACGACGCCACTTTATGGAAAATATTGCCAGAAGACGCATATGGAGGCGGAGGAATTCCGGCAGCGACTGCTTGCAAAAATCGACAGGTTCATGGCGGAAAACAATATCCCGAAGCTCACTCCGCTTCCAGGCACATTCCCCGGACCTGGGCCCGGCATGAAGCGTGCCTTGCAAGAGCGTGAGGACGAATGCATGCGCGAAGCCTTGCTGGAGTTTCAAACGGCATGGATCGAGAAGCAAAAGCGCAGGTTCGAAAAAAGAAACATTAACCAAACTGTTTCCCGCCCCGTTTCAACCACCTGTTAACCTAAATGTTGCCACATGGGATCATCAAACCACGGCCCAATTCTTAAGGGGACATTCATGCATAAAATCATTCTCGCCGCTACATCTTCAGCTTTTCTTCTGACAGCCTGCACCACCAATCCGTATACCGGTGAACAACAGGTTTCGAAGGGCATCTTGGGTGCCGGAACGGGCGCTGCCCTTGGCGGCGCTGCCGGGGCGCTGATTGGTGTGGCCACACCTGTGAAAACCCGGAAAGCCGCATTGATCGGTGCGGGCATCGGTGCCCTCGCCGGTGGCGGCGTTGGTGTTTACATGGATAACCAGGAAGCCAAGTTGCGGCAACGTTTGCAAAACACAGGCATATCGGTCACGCGTGTGGGCGACTCGATTGTGTTGAACATGCCATCCAACATTACATTCGATTCCGATGAGTCAGACATCAAGCCGCAATTCTATGACACGCTGAACTCCGTGGCCCTGGTGTTCAAGGAATACGACCGGTCATTGATCGACGTTGCAGGCCACACCGACTCGGATGGATCAGATGATTACAACATCGACCTCTCGCGCCGTCGCGCCGCATCGGTCTCGCGTTATCTGACATCGCAACAGCGCGATCCACAACGCTTCTCGGTCGAAGGTCGTGGTGAGCGTGAGCCGATTGCATCGAACGCATCAGCACGTGGCAAGCAGCAAAACCGTCGTGTCGAGATTACGATTCAACCGTTGACATAAGGCGTCGTGGTCCCGCAAAGCGGCGTCCATGTCACAGGCCCGCTTTACCCTCACCCTGCCCTCGCAATCGCTCGACCTCGCCCAAGCGCTCGCCGACACAATCGACGAGCACTTGTACATCGACGCCATGGCTGTCACCGTCAATGAAACCGACGAAGCAAATGCACTCTGGAATACCGTCGGCTATTTCGAAGATGAAACATCCGCGCGTCACGCCTGTGCAACACTAAACATTGATGGGGCAGTATTAGCGCCCGTGCCAGATGTGGATTGGGTGCGACGTTCTCTCGAAGGCTTGGCACCTGTTGCTGCGGGCCGATTCTATCTACACGGTTCGCATGACCGCGATAGGCGGCGCAGCGGTGGCCATTCATTTGAAATTGACGCGGGCACAGCTTTCGGTACCGGCCATCATGGCACCACGGCGGGCTGCATGATCATCCTTGATGCAATCCTCAAACACCACCAGCCAAAACGCATTTTCGATCTCGGCTGCGGCACCGGCGTACTCGCCATTGCAGCGGCGAAGGCCTGTCATGTGCGCGTACTGGCAACGGATATTGATCCCGAAGCAGTGCGTGTTAGCAAGCTCAACGCGGCACTCAACAACTTGGGCCCACAGATCAATGCATTGACAGCGGCAGGGCTGCATCACCACGCCATTCGCGCGGCTGGTCCATTTGATTTGATCTTCGCAAATATTCTGGCGCGGCCATTGGTGTCACTGGCGCAAGGCCTGTGCAAACTTGTCGAACCGGGTGGAACAATCATCCTCTCCGGGCTTACCCGCGATCAACTCCGATGGGTATCAGCGGCCTATAAAACCCGTGGGTTTATTGTCACACACATAGTGAAAATTGACAATTGGGTGGCTTTGGCCTTGAAACGGACAAGAACAAATGCGAAACGCCTGAAACATGGCTCCAGGCGTTCACAAAATAATATCAAGGCCCCCGAAAGGAAGCGTGATATTTGAGTTTCGCTTAGCGACCCCAGATCGACTTGCCAATATCGGCGCGCTTCAAGCCGATGTCGGACAGCAAGCGATCATCAAGCTGGCGCAACTGCTTTTCAGCATGGCTGCGGGCAAGATAGGTCTTGATCTGGCCCATCAGGCCTGGTGTTGCGTTGAAGGCGTGGTTGCGAACGGTTTCGCGGCCCATGTTGATCGTCGTCATTTTCTCTTCTCCAAATGTATCAGGCGCCAAGGCTCTTCAGCATGTCGCCACATTTCCAGTGCGGTGCACAATGTTGACGCTCATTTATGAGGCAAATGCCATTTAAACAAGCGATGGTTAGACGCGTCGATATGCGTATTTCGCATATCGACGTTCAGGCCCTGTTAACATTTTTACTAACTGCGCCGAAACGCTTAATAGTCTCGAATTATGTCGCTTTTCTAAAGGTCTGCAGGAGCGGCTTGCGGCAACGGTTCGGGCATTTATCATGTCGTTTTTTGCTACTCGGGCGAGAACCAGTACAAATACCATGCGAATTTCACAACTCTCATATTGCAGCGCAATATTTATGCAGATTTCTTATCGTCCTCAGACCTGGCGTTAATGCGGCCCGGTTCAGCTTGTGGCCGGCCCAGCAAATAGCCTTGCACATGGTCGCAACCAACATCGCGCATGGCTTCCATATGCTCAAGCGTCTCGACGCCTTCCGCTGTCATCGTGATTCCAAGATCGCGCGCCAGATGGGCGACAGCATTGACCACGGCAGCACTTTCGCGGCGTTCACCGAAACTCTGCACGAAGCTCCGGTCTATCTTGATCTTGTCGAAATTGAATTGGTGCAAATGCGAAAGCGAGGAGTAGCCAGTGCCAAAATCATCAAGCGCCAGGCGCACACCCAAGGTCTTGAGATCAGCCAAAATCTTCGTGGTCTGCTCCACGTTTTCAATAAGTGCGCTTTCTGTCAGTTCAAGCTCCAGGCGCGAGGGAATCAAGCCGGTATCGGCCAGAGCCCGGGTCACGACGCCAAGAATGCGATTGGATTGCAGTTGCAGCGGAGAGACATTGACGGCGACACAAACATCTTTTGGCCATCGGGCAGCGTCTGCGCAGGCTTGGCGAATAACCCAATCACCAATGTCACCAATCAGTCCGCTTTCTTCCGCAACCGGAATAAATTCGTCGGGACCGACCTGCCCCAGTTCCGGCGTTTCCATACGGAGAAGCGCTTCATAAGCATGAGTGCGACCAGATTGAATATCGACGATGGGTTGATAATGAATCTTGAATTGCTGATGCAGAAGTGCGTGACGCAAGGCTGCTTCAACATCGCGACGGCGAAGCTGATCCCGGTCAAGAGCTTCATCATAATAGCGCACTTCACCCCGGCCTTTGTTTTTGGCGGCGTAAAGTGCCACGTCGGCACGGCGCATGATTTCGTCGCGGCACGTAACACCTTCCAAAACCTGGGCAATGCCGATGCTGGCACCAATGTGAATGTCGTTGTTGGCGACTACAAATGTTGCGGCCATTGCGGCAGTTATGCTGCTGGCATATTCGTCAATACGATTTTTTGTGCCAGCGCAAATGACAGAGAATTCATCACCGCCCAAACGTGCCAACATGCCTTTGGACGGCAGACATCCCGACAATCTCACGGCGACAGCGCGCAAGAGCTGGTCGCCAGACGCGTGCCCAAACGTGTCGTTGACAGCCTTGAAGCCATCAAGATCAAGATACATGACCCAAGCCTGAACTTTGCTTTTTGTTGCCAAAGTATCGTCAAGCCTGTCGTAAAAGAACGCCCGGTTCGGCAAATCTGTCAATGTATCGAACAACGCGAGCTTTCGCACTTTCAAGTCCGCCAGCCGTTCATCTGTCACGTCAGAAGCCACGCCATGCCAGCCCTGAATAGTTCCCTCGGCGTCAAACATGGGTTTTGCCGACAGTTTCAGATAGCGGTCCATATTTCCGGCCGAGAAGGCAATGATCTGATTGCTGAAGGATTCACCCGCCTTGAATTTCGCGGTAAACAATCCATTG
>JAYUVC010000272.1:0-16530 GCA_043754325.1 Hyphomicrobiales bacterium | reverse complement strand
AACACCGGAGTTGCCGACAGGATCATTGCGATTTCAACACCTGCCGCAAAGCAAGCGATGATACACGAAAGCAAAATTGTCGACGATATTGCAACAATGACAATGCTTGACGGAATCGAAGTGCCTACGGGCGGCACGATCTTCATGTCGCAGGGTGGATTGCATGTGATGTTGACAGGATTGAAAGCGCCGCTGTTGGAAGGTGAAAGCCTGAAGCTGGAAGTGACGTTTGAAAAGGCTGGTGTCCTGAAAATTGAAGTTCCCATTACGGGATTGAAAGGGCCGGCGGCGGGTAATACGCCATAAATACCGCCCCCGTCCGGACTACCCCTTATATGGCCACCAAAGGGACCACATCAGTCGCGTTGCGACAGCTTCTCCATGAAGAATGGAGAAGCGACAACCAACTCCCTACTCCACGCCCTATCGCGTGGAGAAGGTGGCCGAAGGCCGGATGAGGTCCCTTTGGTAGTCATAGGCGATAGCCCGGCCCACAAGGGTGGGAACGAAGAAAAGGAATAAAACCATGACAGGTGAATTGGGTATCAGACTGAAAAATCCACCCCATGTTGGAGGTTTTTGCCATATATTAAGAACATATCCAATTGGATATATTTACATAAAACATTGGATATATTTACATAAAACAAAAGTGTGGAATTTCTGACGTAAACCTTTGACAGCACCTCGCATCACATCCCGCGCCAGATCTGTGCGCAAACTGGCGGGAATGTGCAGATCAAGGCAATGGCATGTGGATTGAATTTGGTCTACGTTGGAGCTCCCTGAGTTTCCGGAGTGCCCATCCCATGACATTGCGCCATCCAACACCGAAACTTTTAGCGCTTTTAGTCTCGGCATTTGTTTTCACGGCAGCCAATGCCGTGGCCCAGGAAACCAAAGTTGCCCCGGCCAATCTCCAGATCCTTCGCATCACCCCGGAGGGTGATGATGTTCCGGCGGAAAAGCAGATCGTCATTACCTTTGACCGGGATGTTGTGCCGCTGGGGCGGATGGAGCGCACGGCTGCCGAAATTCCTGTCACAATCTCGCCAGCGCTGAAATGTGACTGGCGTTGGATCAACACATCGGCGCTGGCCTGCAACCTGCCCGATGCGGCCCCGTTGCAACAGGCAACCCGCTACACATTGGATATTGCACCCGGCATCAAGACTGAAGATGGCGCCACGCTGGCTGCACCCTATCAGCATAAATTCCTGACAGAACGCCCGGCCATTGTTGATTACAATTTCAACCTGTGGCGCTCGCCCTCGCTTCCCGTGGTGCGGCTTGTGTTCAACCAGTCGGTGACGCAAAAATCTGTGGCGGACCATATTTATTTTGGTGCGGGAGAAAACAACGCACAACGTATCATCGCAAAGGTGAGCGCTGATCCTGAGGATCGCGTGTTGCCAGACATCATGCCAATCCCCGGTGGCAGCGGTGATGCCGTTGTTGTTGGTGCACAGCCTGCCCAAAAAAGTGACGACAATCTTCAAATCAAAGACGGCTTGGAAGCCCGCCGCATCTGGCTGGTTGAGCCTGTCAATGAACTGGCCGCCGATGCCAACATCATATTGAAATCAGAACCCGGCCTTGTGTCCACTGTCGGTCCTGAAGCCAGCGTGACCACTGCGGATGTTTTGCAATTCAATACGTTTCCCGTGTTTGAATTTCTTGGCGTAAAATGCGTGAACAATTCAGGCGACGAGGTGAAAATCGCAGCGGGTGCAACGCCTGCGGCACTGTGCAATCCGATGCAGTCCGTCTATTTGTCTTTCAGTGCACCTGTTGAGCGTGAGGCTGTGGCTCAAGGCTTGAGTTTCTATCCACCAATTGGCGGGTGGAAACAACCAACAACCGAAAGCGATGAAGAGTCAGAAACCGAAAGCACCCCGGCTGCACCGGCCCGCATTGGTTTTGAATACCGGCAGGCGCACGAACAGGGTCGCACTTATGACATTTGGCTGCCCAGCCCTTTGAAGGCAGCAACGACCTATGGGGTGAGTTCCGGCAGTGTGCCTGCAAAAGATATTTTTGGCCGCAGCTTGGCCAAGCCCATTGCCCAGGCCTTTACACTTGATAACCGCAAGCCAAATTTCGTGCTCGACTATACCGATGCCGTTCTCGAAAAAAATGTGGACAGCGAGATTCCGCTGTATGTGAACAACCTGCAGAATTTCACATTCGATTATCGCAGGCTGACGCCCAAGGGCAGTGACCAAGGCCGCAGCGTCAGCACCACTGTTCCCGCCGCACAGGATATTCAATTCGCCATGCCGCTGGGTGTGCGCGCCATGTTGGATGGCGGCACGGGTGCGGTTTACGGAGCGCTGAAAACCACGCCGGGCGTAAATGCGGACTATCCGCCGAAATTGTTTGCACAAGTTACACCGTTCCAGGTCCACCTGAAACTCGGGCATTTCAACACATTGGCCTGGGTCACCGACATGGCCACAGGCGCTCCCGTCGCAGGTGCCAAGGTCAGCCTGTTCAAGGACGCCATGGCGACCCTGCACGCAAGCGCTGACATAACTGCAAAGACCGTGACGGATGCCAATGGTCTTGCAACATTGCCGGGCACCGATGCGCTCGATCCCGATCTCGCCCTCACCACAGCCTATGGCGATGACAAGACCCGCTACTTTGTGCGCGTTGACAAGGACGGCGACATGGCGCTGTTGCCGGTGTCGCAAGCCTTCACCATCGACAACTATCGCTCGTCGGGAAGTGAATCCGTCTATCCCACAAACCGCGAGCGCTATGGCCACATGAAAACCTGGGGCACCACGGCGCAGGGCATTTATCGCGCGGGCGACATGATCCAGTACAAGATCTATGTCCGCGACCAGAACACCGATGCGTTCATACCGCCGCCCACCAAAGGCTACCGCCTGAAGGTCATCGACCCGATGGGCAAGGTGGTTCACGACGTTGACAATGTGGAACTGTCGGCCTTCGGTGGCACCAGTGGTGAATTCAAGGTGCCCAGGGAAGGGGCTGTAGGCTGGTACAAGTTCAAGCTGATTGCAAAATTTGCAAAACCCACACCCTATGATCCCGCGGATGAAGAAGAAGTGCCAAACGAAGCCACCGATGAGAGCAGCACAGAACCTGCACCCGTTGATGACAGCATTGGCAAAAAATCCTGGATTGCCATGCGGGTGTTGGTCAGCGATTTCACACCGTCACCCTTCAAGGTGTCGAACCAGCTGAACGGCGACTTGTTCCGCAGTGGCGACCAGGTGGAAGTGACGACCCGTGCCGAACTGTTTTCAGGCGGCGCCTACACTGACGCTGCGGCCCGCATCACCGCCATTCTCGATGCCACGACGTTTTCATCCACCGATCCTGTCGCCCAGAATTTCAGCTTCGACAGCTATGCGGATGAAACCACAACGCAGCAGATTTTCCAGAAAATCGACGCCGTCAATAACAAGGGTGAGTTGGCGCTGAACTTCGCCACGGGTACGCCCAAAATTGTCTATGGCAAACTGCTGGTGGAAAGTGCCGTGGCCGATGATCGCGGCAAATACGTGACGTCACAGGCCCGCGCCGATTTTCTCGGCGTTGACCGTCTGGTCGGGCTTTACAGCAAGGAATGGCTGTTGACCGTCGGCAAGCCTGCCGAGGTTCAATATGTCGTGGTGGATGAACGCGGCAAGCCTGCTGCGGGAATTGCCGTTGCAATCAAGCTCGAACATGAGGTGACAAAGTCGGCCCGCGTCAAGGGTGCGGGCAATGCCTATCTCACCGAATACCACAATGAATGGGAAGCGGCAGGCGCCTGCACGGGTGTGTCTGAAGCGGCACCTCTCGTTTGCACGTTCACACCGCAAAAATCCGGCAGCTATCGTGCCGTCGCCTCAATCAAGGACACCAAAGGCGTTGACCACGCAACCACGCTCAACACCTATGCCGTGGGTGCCGACTATGTGATGTGGGACAATGGCAGCGACAGCAGCCTCGACATCATTCCGCAGAGTACCAGTTACAAGGTGGGGGACATTGCGCGCTATCTGGTCAAGAATCCGTACCCCGGTGCCAAGGCCCTGATCACCATCGAACGCTTTGGCGTGCTGGACCACTTCGTGCAAACGCTCGACACGTCAACGCCCATCGTCGAGTTCAAGGTCAAGGCAGATTATGTGCCAGGCTTTTATCTCTCGGTGGTCATAGTCTCGCCGCGTGTGGAACAGCCACTGGGCGAAGGCCAGCTTGACCTTGGCAAACCTACTTTCCGCATGGGCTATGTCACAGTTCCCGTCAGCGATCCTGTGAAGGAAATCATCGTCACGGGCAAGTCAGACAAAGACGTTTACAAGCCACGCGACAAGGTTACCGTCACGCTGCATGCCGAGCCGCGTTTCAAGGACAGGAATGAACCGATTGAGTTGACAGTTGTGGCACTTGACGAGTCAGTACTGGCTCTCGTGACGGGCGGCACCGATTATTTTGATCCCTACAAAGGCTTCTACAAACTCGACAGTCTGGACCTCCGAAACTACAGCCTGTTGACCAGGCTTGTCGGGCGGCAGCGCTTTGAAAAGAAGGGGGCCAACCCCGGCGGCGACGGCGGCGTTGATGTGAGCATGCGCACGATTTTCAAATTTGTGGGTTACTGGAATCCCAATCTCAAAACCGACAAGAACGGCAACGCCACCTTCTCGTTTGAGGCACCGGACAATCTCACGGGCTGGCGCATATTGGCCATCGCCTCAACCCCGACGGATCGCTTTGGTCTTGGCGGCACCTCGTTCAAGGTCAACCGCCCGACGGAAATCCGCCCGGTCATGCCCAATCAGGTAACCGAAGGCGATAGCTTCGACGCCGGGTTCAGCGTGATGAACCGCACGGAAACACCACGCACACTTGAGGTGAACATCAAGGCCGTCGGAAATATCGACATTGCAAAAAACCCGGCTGAAATCACAACGACGGTGCAGCTTGATGCCTACAAGCGCACCACTGTTTATATGCCCATTGCTGCAGCACCTGCGGCCAAGAACAAACTGGGCGGCGGGCAAGTGCAGTTCGAAGTAACGGCGGGCGATGCCAGCGATCGTGATGGTCTGGAATTTTCGCTTCCCGTCAACAAGCGCCAAGGCCTTGATGTGGCGGCGACCTATGGCACTTCAACGGATGCGTCGGTTGACGTTGCCATCGCTTTCCCCAAGGACATGTTGCCGGATACGGGCAGCGTCTCCGTGGTGGCAGCGCCAACAGTCATTGGCAATGTGTCCGGCGCCTTCAAATACATGGAGTTCTATCCCTATCTGGGTTGGGAACAGCGGTTGAGCAAGGCTGTGATGGCGGCACACTTCAAAGAATTGAAACCCTATTTGCCTGCAAAACAAAAATGGCAAGGCAGCGAAGCCCTGCCGCAAGCCACACTTGATGCAGCATCAAGCTTTCAGGCCCCCAATGGCGGCATGTCTTCTTTCCGGGCACAGGACGATTACGCCGATCCTTACCTCAGTGCCTATACAGCGCTGTCCTTCAACTGGCTGCGGAAGAGCGGTTACAAGGTGCCGGAAGACGTAGAGGCGAAGCTGCAGGATTATCTCATGACGCTTCTCAAGAACGATGCCGTGCCAAGCTTCTATACGCAGACCATGACATCTACCGTGCGTGCTGTGGCGCTGGCGGCCTTGGCGGAGCAAGACAAGGTCGGGCTTGAAGATTTGGAACGCTATGCCCCGCATGCCAAGAACATGTCGCTGTTCGGCAAGGCGCATTTCCTGCTGGCTGCATTGAAGGTTGAAGGCGGTGAAAAATTTGCGCCCGATGTGGCGAAGATGATTCTCGCCACGTCGAACCAGACCGGTGGAAAATTTGTGTTCCAGGAGGTGTGGGATGACAGCTACAACCGCATCCTCGCGTCGCCCTTGCGCGAAAATTGCGCCGTGCTTGATGCCTTCGTGGCTTACGGCCAGCGCGACACGGGTAAAGCTCTCGTAGGTGATGTGCCATTCAAATTGGTGCGCAGCATTACGCAAAGCCGGAAAAACCGTGACGCATGGAGCAACACACAGGAGAACCTGTTCTGCGGCAATGCGCTGATTGATTTCGCCCGCGTCTATGAAGCCGACAAGGTAAACATGTCCGTCACGGCGGTGATGGATGGCAAAGCCATAGGCACGGCCAGGTTTTCAGGATTGCGCAATCCGGCGGTCACACTCTCGCGGCCCAACAAGGACACCGATGCAGGCCGCAAGACCAACGTGAAAATCTCGCGTCAAGGCACGGGCCGCTTCTATTATGCCACGAGAGTGACCTATGCGCTGCCGCTGGAATTGAGCCAACCCGCCAATGCCGGCATTGAAGTCAACCGCGAATACAGCGTGGAGCGGGACGGCAAGTGGCAATTGCTGGGAAGTCCCGCCGCCATCAAGCGCGGTGAACTGGTGCGTGTTGACCTCTTCCTGTCGGTGCCCGCCGCCCGCAATTTCGTGGTGGTCGATGATCCGGTTCCCGGCGGACTTGAACCTGTGAACCGCGATCTTGCAACGACATCGGAAGTCGACGCTAGAAAGGCTGACTTTGTGGCGTCTGGCGGGTCGATCTGGTTCAAGTACAATGACTGGATTGATTTCGACACCAGCCGCTGGAGCTTCTACCATCAGGAACTCAGGCATGATTCAGCGCGGTTTTATTCCGACTATCTGCCGCCCGGAAATTACCATTTGTCTTATGCCGCACAGGCCATTGCCAGCGGTTCATTCAGCGCCATGCCCACCATGGCGCAGGAAATGTATGATCCAGATGTCTATGGAAAAACCCCGGGCCTGACCTTGAATGTGGGGGCAGCCGCGCCGCTGCCTGCGCTACAGCCATAAGGACAGTTGCGATGCGACGCTTTCGTGTCACTCTGAAGCGGCTCACGTTGGCTGCGGTTGTTGCGGCTGCGGCTCTCACAGTCGCAACAGTGCGGGCGGTTGAGACTCCGCGCCTCAACATTAGCGGAGGCGGGCGCTTTGCCGTGCTGGACCGGCAGGGTCAACCGCTTGGCATCTCCTATCAAAACCGCTTCAATCTGTCGGACACAAGGCCCCTGCATGAGGTGCCTGAAATTTTGCGCCATGCCATTGTCACAGCGGAAGATCGCAGATTTTTTGCACATCATGGTGTGGACTGGCAAGCGCGCGGCGGTGCCCTGTTGCAAAATCTGCGGGCCTTCCGATTTGTGCGCGGTGCCAGCACCATCACCGAACAAGTCGTGCGCATCTTGCATCCGCGCCCGCGCAGCCTGTGGTCACGCTGGGTCGAAGGGTTTGAGGCGCGGTTGCTGGAACAGCAGGCCAGCAAGGGCGAAATTCTTGAGTTCTATCTCAATCAAGTGCCCTATGCCGCCAACCGCCGCGGCGTGGCGCAGGCGGCGCGGTATTATTTCAACCGCGATCTGCAAACCCTGACCAAAAAGGAAATGCTGGCGCTGGCGATTTTTCCGCGTGCACCTTCAGCCCTTGATCCGCGCAAAAAGCCTGAGGCGATCAACGCCAGAGTCCAATATCTGGCGAAAGCCATGGAGCAGCGTGGCGAACTCCCGCAGGGTGAAGCTTTGCACCTGCAAGCACAGCTGCTCGGTGTGGAAGCCGCCTCGCCACTTTTGAACGCGGGGCATTTCATCACCTATATCCGCGAGACAATTCCCTATCGCCTCAGTGAAAAAGGCACGCTGCAAACTTCGCTGGATGGCGCGTTGCAACAACAAGTGCAAACCCTGCTGGATGAGCGGGTGAAAACTTTAAAACGCAAGAACGTCCACAACGGTGCGGCCCTCGTGGTTGATCACCGCTCTGGTGAAATCCTCGCTTGGGTGGTGGCGGGTGCAGCGGCCAAGGACCAAACCCCCGGCAGCGCCATAGATGCGGTGCGCACACCGCGCCAGCCCGGTTCATCCATGAAGCCGTTTCTCTATGCGCTGGCCCTCGAGTCCGGCTGGTCGCCTGCAACCGGGCTTGATGATGTGCCGATGGCCGAAGCCATAGGCTCAGGCCTGCACGACTTTCGCAACTACAGCCGCATGTTTTACGGCAAACTTTCATTGCGCGAAGCCTTGGGCAATTCACTCAATATTCCAGCGCTGCAAACCATCGCATTTGTCACGCCGGAACGCTATCTCGACAAACTGCACGACCTGGGATTTGCCAGCCTGACGCAACCCGCCCAATTCTACAAGGACGGTCTGGCCTTGGGCAACGGCGAAGTCTCGTTGCTGGAAATGGTGCGGGGCTTTAGCGTTCTCGCCAATCATGGGCAGTTCCGCCCGCTCACACCACTCGCGCAAGCCTCTTATGATCGTGAGAGCAAACAGGTCTTCTCGCCGGAAGCCGCGTCGCTGATCGGCAACATTCTGTCTGATCCCTTTGCCCGCAGGCGCGAATTTGGGGCGGGCAGTGTGCTGAACCTGCCAACACAAACCGCTGTGAAAACCGGAACATCAACCGATTACCGCGATGCCTGGGTCTTGGGTTACAACACGCGCTACACTGTGGGTGTGTGGCTCGGCAACCTCGACCAGATGCCGATGGATGGCGTCACAGGCTCAACCGGGCCAGCGCTGGTGCTGCGCGGCATTTTTGCCGAACTCGAAGGCCGCCAACAGCCACAGCCACTTTGGCTCAGCCCGCGTCTGCAATTGCGCGATGTGTGCAGCGGTCCCGAACAGGCCGGCAATTGTTATCCGCACACGGAGTATTTCATGCCGGACACGATTGCCCCGAAGTTAAAACAACAAGCCACTCCCGCAGCGCTCGACGTGATCCGCCCCACCGAAGGTCTGCAACTGGCCTACGACCCCCGTGTTCCAAGCGATGTGCAGGCCTTTGAATTTGTCGCCAATGGCCTGTCACCGGGAAACACGATTGAATGGCTGCTCAATGGCAAACCCCTCATCACCACAACGACCAGCCGCTTCATGTGGCCGGTGCAGCGCGGCTCTTATACACTGCTGGCACAAGAACGCAGCCAGACCGGAAACATCAAGTCCGCCGAAACAGTGCATTTTATTGTGAAATGAATCGTGACGACAACAAACCGGAAAGGCCCCCATCGCCCTTCGGGCACTTCCCCAACAAGTTGGGGAAGGGCTTTCAGCGCGTCCTTCCCCAACTTGTTGGGGGAGTACCCCGAAGGGGGGAGGGGGGCCTTTGGTGGTCATATGTTAAAGCAGCAGGCCTATCCAAATGACAGTTGCCATGAATGAAAGCAATTTGAACATGAAACCAAAACACCTGACCATTGAAACCGAAGGTGCAGTGACCATCGTCACTCTGGCCCGCGAAAATATACGCAACGCCATCAATGAAGCGATGTTGCAGGAAATCGAAGACGTGTTTCGAAAGCCACCCGCGGGCACCCTTAGTTTCGTGCTTGCAGCCAAGGGGGCGCATTTCTGTGCGGGCCTTGATTTGCGCGAACACTACGAAAAAAACCGCACACCGCTTGAATTCATGGCGCTGAGCCAGGCATGGCACCGCGTGTTTGACCTGATACAATTCAGCGGCATTCCCGTGATTGCGGCCTTGCAGGGGGCCGTCGTCGGCGGTGGCCTGGAACTGGCGGCAGCCACCCATGTGCGCATTGCCGAGGAGTCGACATTCTTTGCCCTTCCCGAAGGCCAGCGCGGCATCTTCACCGGGGGTGGTGCCACAGTCCGCCTGGCCCGCATCATAACACCAGCCCGCATGGTCGACATGATGTTGTCAGCCCGCACTTACAACGCCCGGCGCGGCCTGGATTTTGGTTTGTGCCATGAGGTTGTGGGCGCAGGTCAGGCCCTTGCAAAAGCCAAGGCGTTGGCGGCCCAGGTGGCAACGCATCCGCCAATCACCAACTTTGCAATTGTCACAGGCATCGCCCGCATCAACGACATGTCTGCCAGCGATGGATTGTTCACTGAAGCGTTGCTGGCCATGGCAGTGCAAACCAACCCTGATATAAAAGAGCGGCTCGAAGCCTTCTTTTCCAAAAAAACCAGACGCCTCGAACCCGATGCCAACGAGCCTTCGCCATGACCTATCATCCGCCCATTGCCCAAATCCTTCTGGCCATGAAAACTGCCGGACAGCTTGGGACT
Organism: Hyphomicrobiales bacterium; assembly: GCA_043754325.1. GTDB lineage: Bacteria > Pseudomonadota > Alphaproteobacteria > Rhizobiales > Aestuariivirgaceae > Aestuariivirga. Next base: position 6,449 of record JAYUVC010000272.1, on the reverse strand, counting down.
TCGCGTTATCCCGACTTTTCAGCAGCGGATGCAGAAGCCATTCTGAACGAGGCCGGGAAATTTGCAGCAGAGCGCATGGCACCTTTGAATCAGATTGGCGACCAGAATCCGGCACGCCTTGAAAACGGCAAAGTGTTTACACCCCCGGGCTGGAAGGAAACCTATGCCGAATGGTGCGCAGGGGGTTGGAACAGCCTGACGGGGCCTCTGCTCTATGGCGGGCAGGAACTGCCATTCTTGCTGTCAGCCGCCTGCACAGAATTGTGGAACGCGGCATCCCTGTCCTTTGCACTCTGTGCCCTGTTGACGACGAGTGCCGTTGAAGCCATCGCAGCCCATGGCTCTGAAGAACTCAAACAATCCTATTTGCCAAAAATGATTTCCGGCGAATGGTCCGGCACCATGAACCTGACGGAGCCGCAGGCAGGCTCTGACCTGTCCCAACTAATCTGCAAGGCACAACGCCGGAGTGATGGAACCTACGGGATCACGGGCACCAAGATCTACATCACCTATGGCGAACAGGATTTCACTTCCAACATTGTCCATCTTGTTCTCGCCAGACTTGACGGTGCGCCACAGGGCACCAAGGGCATTTCGCTGTTTCTCGTTCCCAAATTCCTGCCCGACGGGTCGCGCAATGACCTGCGCTGCCACGCACTTGAACACAAGCTTGGCATTCACGGCTCCCCCACTTGCAACATGATTTATGGCGACAACGGTGGTGCCACGGGCTGGCTGGTGGGTGAGGAAAACCGCGGCCTCAACTGCATGTTCACCATGATGAACAATGCGCGGCTTCTTGTGGGTGTGCAGGGTGTGGCGCTCGCCGACAGGGCCATGCAGGCAGCATTGGCTTTCGCACGCGAACGCAAGCAGGGAAGCCCCCCCGGCGAGAAGGGAGACTCAAGCCCCATCATCAATCACCCGGATGTGAAACGCATGTTGATGGACATGCGGGCAAAAACGGCTGCCGCCCGCATGCTGTGCATGGCCACAGCGTCGGCCATTGATGCTGCTTCACGCGCCAAATCTGCGAGCGAAAAAACCCGCGCCACCGCCCATGCATCATTTCTCACACCACTTGCCAAAGCCTATGCAACAGATATTGCCGTCGAGGTGACGTCATCTGCAATTCAGGTTCATGGCGGCATGGGTTTCATCGAAGCAACCGGGGTTGCCCAGTATTACCGTGACGCACGCATTCTCCCGATCTATGAAGGCACGAACGGCATTCAGGCCATGGACCTTGTGACCCGAAAATTGCAGCTGGGCGACGGCAGCATTCTGTCAGACACATTGAATGCCTCGCAACAATCGCTGGCACCAATCATCGGCGAAAATGCTGCATCAATAATTGTGTCGGATATGCGTGCAATGTCAGACCGGATATCAAAATCACCTGGAAGCCACGACGCGCTGGCCGCCGCCACACCTTACACCCGAGCACTCGCAGCGCTGGTTGCAGCGGGCTATCTGGCAAAGGCTGTAGATGTAGCAAACAACAGTGAACTGCAAGACGAGGCGAAAACCACCGCCCGCTATTTTGCCACTGTCGAATTGCCAACAGCAGTCGCGTCAGCCAAAGCCGCAATGACCGCAGCATCCTTGTTGGCTGAAACAAATCTCGCATGATTTCCCATGCCCCCGATTTTGTCATGTTTCGGGTTGTTTCAACGCCAACAGCCGCGCAACCAGCATGCCCGCCAGCATGGCCGCAACGAAAACAACGGCACTGAATGACCCCGCACCAAGTGCCGTAAACGCAGGGCCTGGACAAAAGCCGACAAGTCCCCAGCCTACCCCAAAAATGGCGGGACCAATGACAACGGCAACATCAAGCTGTGTGGCTTTTGGCACATGAAACGACATGTCGAAAATCGGTCGCTTTTGCTTCAACACATATCTGTAGCCCAGGAACGTGACGATGACGCCACCACCCATGACAAAAGCCAGGCTTGGGTCCCAGCCTCCTGAGGCAATGGCAGCGACGTCAAGGAAGTTCAGGACTTTCGCCGGGTCCGACATGCCGGCCAAGACGAGTCCTGAACCAAAAATCAGGCCAATGAGAAATTGCACAAACAGGGTCATGGCGTGATCTCAAATCATGTGGCGGGTGATGTAGACAGTGACAATCGCAGTCACCATGAAGGTGGCCACCGCGACGCCTGAACGCACTGACAATCTGGACAGGCCGCAAATGCCGTGGCCAGACGTGCAGCCATTGCCCCACACGGAACCAAAGCCCACCAACAATCCCGCAACCAACAGCAATGTCACATTATCGGACACCGCCATTTTCGCCCAGGCACCCGTGAGTTTGGCATAGAGCAAGGGTGCCGCAATCAATCCGGCAATGAACACAACGCGCCCCGCAGCAGCTTTGTCGCGATAGGGCGGGAACATGCCAACCGCAATACTGCTGATCCCCACAATGCGGCCATGGCTGGCCATCAGCAGCACGGCAGCAGCTCCAATCATGCAGCCGCCGATTAGCGATGCAACAGGCGTGAATTCAGTGGGGGTCATGAAGCGGTCCTCAAGCCGACCTGAATACATCAGTCGCATGGTGTCAATCTGAAAGCTGGGCGCAACCGACACTACGCCCGCCGACTCCGTTCGCTAAAATACATTTAAAAATTGCAGTTAACAGAAATACACCAATTAACCAAGTGTTAACACCTCTTAAAGTAGATAATTTGTAATTACAACTCTTTAAAATTGCAAAATGTCTTTGGAGGACACTGTGACCGACCAACGCCCGCTCTCGCTTAACCTTGGTAAAACACAATTTTCAGCAGGAGACCGCGCATCGGTTTTCAAACTTCCAATCATGCCGTGACCTCGACAACACCGCAAACCTCTGGTGCTGTGACCGCCGCCTTGACTGATGCCGCTGGAAACGTGTCACCTGTAACGACGAGCACATTTACCGATACGACTGCTCCGCTTGCACCAGTCATGACGTCAACCGCCAATCCAGATGGCACGTTGAAAATCTCTGGCACGGCAGAGCCAGGTTCAACCGTGAAAGCGACCTTCCCGGACGGCACAACCGCGACGGTTCCGGTAGCACCCAATGGAACCTATTCCGCCACATCCGCCACGCCGCAAGGGTCGGGACCAGCCACTGCTGTTGCGAAAGATGCCGCAGGCAATCTGTCACCAACGGCCTCCAGCAACATCACCGACGCCACACCGCCAGCCGTTCCGACCTTGACATCAAGTGCCAATCCAAATGGCACGGTGACAGTGGCAGGCATGGCTGAGCCGGGCTCCACCGTAAAAGTCACGTTCCCCGATGGAACAACGGGTACCGCTCTTGTGCCAGCCAATGGCCAATACAGCGTGACCTCGGCCACACCACAAAGTTCAGGTGTCGTTTCTGCAACGGCTACAGACCCAGCTGGCAATCTCTCCCCAGTCGCCACTGGTACTTTTGTAGACGCAACGGCACCTGTCACACCTTCTGCCTTCACCACGGCCAACCCCAATGGCACCATCACCGTGGGCGGCACAGCCGAACCGGGTTCAACTGTGAAGGTCACATTCCCCGACGGCACGATTGTCAATGTGCCCGTACCAGCCAATGGCGTGTACTCAGCAACTTCGGCAGCCGCACAGCCAAGTGGCCCCATCACCGTTGTCGACAAGGACGCAGCAGGCAACAGCTCGCCAGCGGCGACCAGCACTTACACCGACACGACGGCACCGCTTGCACCAGCAGCAACGACCACCGTCAATCCAAACGGCACCCTGACAGTGGCAGGCACGGGTGAACCCGGCTCAACCGCAATTGTCACATTCCCCGACGGCACCACCAAGACGGTTCCTGTGGCAGCCAACGGCAGCTATTCCGCAACCTCGACTGCAGCGCAGCCTGCGGGCATCGTTTCGGTTGTTGACAAGGATGCGGCGGGCAATGCCTCACCTGCGGGAACGGCAAGCTTCACCGATACAACACCCCCACCTGCACCAACCATCACGACTACCGCAAATGCCAATGGCACGCTCACCGTGTCTGGCATGGGCGAACCCGGCTCAACGGTGAAAGTCACATTCCCGGACGGCACCACATTAACAGTTCCGGTGGCCGCCAACGGCAGCTACAGCAAAACCTCAGTGGCCTCGCAGCCATCAGGTCCAGTCTCCGCAGTTGACAAGGATGCCGCAGGCAATCTCTCGCCCGTCACCACGGCGACCTACACTGACGGAACAGCTCCAGCAGCGCCAACGCAAACCTCCACCGCCAGCCCCAACGGTTAATCCGAACGGCGCGCTCACAGTTGCAGGCACGGCTGAACCCGGCTCCACTGTAAAAGTGACCTTCCCTGACGGCTCCACCGCGACAGTTCCCGTGGCCGCCAATGGCAGCTACAGCGCGACGAGTGCGACACCTCCAACATCGGGTGCCGTGACAGCCGTGGCCAAGGACGCCGCTGGCAATTCTTCGCCACCTGCCAATGCCGCCTTTACGGATACAACGGCTCCCGCCGCTCCAACTCTGACGACAACGCCAAACGCCAACGGCACACTGACTGTCTCAGGGGTCGGCGAACCCGGCTCGACGGTCAAGGTCACCTTCCCGGATGGAACGACGGCGAATGCCCCGGTTGCGGCCAATGGCACCTACACCGCCACATCGCTGGCAGCCCCGCCTTCTGGCAACGTGACAGCAGTTGACAAGGATGCCGCTGGCAATCTCTCGCCAGTCACAACGGCAGCCTATACCGACGCCACAGCACCTCTTGCGCCAACACAAACCACGACAGCAAATCCAAACGGCACACTCACTGTTGCAGGCACAGGTGAACCCGGTTCAACGGCCACCGTAACCTTCCCAGATGGCACCACGAAAGTTGTGCCGGTGGACAGCGCTGGCAACTACACCGCCACATCAACGGCCCCACAAACATCGGGTATAGTATCGGTGACAGCCAAGGACGCAGCAGGCAACACCTCGCCCGCCGCAACGGGTGTCTATTCCGATACCACGCCACCCTTGGCACCCACGTTGACGTCCACGGCAAATGCTGACGGCACTCTGAAAGTGACGGGAACCGGTGAACCAGGCACCAACGTGACGGTGACTTTCCCCGATGGATCCACGGCAATTGTGCCTGTCGCCGCCAATGGCACTTACACCGACGCGCGCGTTCGCCGTGTCCGACTTCGGGTGCTGCGGGCGCACGGATAACCGCCGGAAACCCAGTGCCGCCAGTTGCTTGCCGACGCTGCGTTCGTGCAGAACGACGCCGAAGCTGCTTCATCGTCTTTTCCTTAAAAACGGGATCAGACTCTACTCACTTTTGGATCAGTTTGCAGGGCTCAGGTCACCCCGTCTACCCTCCTCAATGCTTCACATCAACCAGCAGAAACTCCTCTGTGTCGCCCTTAACCGCGACGTCGCGCACGGCTCCGATGTGCTTTACATAATACTTGTTGGTGAGCACGTCAGGTTCATCGGGAGTCCATTCCTTCATCATGAGGGCGTCACTGTAAGTACCCAGTGGCACCTTTACCGATTTTGCGAGGCTTACGACCTCGGCGTGATCATTGGTGTATGGATTGATCAGAATATGACCTTTCGCAGGATCAGCTTCCATGATGATGCTGGGCGTTGCACCATCAATGCCAGCATGCCAGCCTACTGTCTTGGTGACTTTGCCTTTCGAGTCGAGTTCCTCGACGTCCTCGCCAAAAGTCCAGACATTGCCGTCCTTGTCCTGCGCATAATAGCCCATAGTTTTGTCGGACGGTGTGCCAGCAAGTGACATGATGTCTTCCACGACAACGCATTTGACGCCAACAATTGGCTTGGTTCTGGACGTGACCGTGATGATTTGTGTCGCGGGCTTGTCGTCCTTGGTGCCCTCATAGGTCATGACAGTTCCGGGGATCAGCGGGTGCCATGGGTTGTCGATCGCGCTGCCAAAGTTTTTGGGATCTATGGCCTTGCCAGCATAGGCGGATCCGGCAAATGTTGCGGCGAGTGCCACGGTGCAAAGTGTTGTGAAGAGGATGCGTTTGTTCATGTCAGTTACTCCTTGTTGATGCTGTTCATGGGGCTCTCAAGATTGCGGCAGGCTGGATGCGGTTGACGGAGGCCAGGGCGATGCCCAGTGCGCCAAACGAAGTGGCGATCACAAACAGGACCAGTGCAATCAGTCCGCCGACGGGAAGTGTGAGCAACGGAGGCTGCAAGGCAAAAAACAGGCCGAGCACCTGAATGGCGAGCACGCCCAACCCCAACCCGACGGGGATGCCAATGATCAGCGAACCAAGCATGACTGCTGCGCCTTCAAGTGCGGGGCCGGTCAGTATGTGACGGGTATCAGCGCCGATGGTCTGCAGAATGGCGAACTCGCGGCGGCGTTCGATGACGAGGAAAGCACCCATCACCGCGACACCGAGAGCGGCAACCAATCCGGCACCCACCGCTTCGATGA
>JAYUVC010000271.1:0-3731 GCA_043754325.1 Hyphomicrobiales bacterium | reverse complement strand
GGGCAGCTCGACAATGCTGAAAATGCGGGCGGCATTGTATTTGGCAGCAATGAAGACGACAATATTACGGGTGGCAATGGCAATGATTTCATTCGCGGCAATGATACCATCAACGACGCATCTGTCACGGGCGGGACTGACCGGTTGGTGCTGTCTGACATTGAGGCCAGTGCGGTTGCTGTTGCGATCATTGGCAATGATGTCGTTCTGACAATAGCTTGAATCAGCTTTGGGGGCGGGGGATGCGGGGATGATTGTCCTGCAGGCGTCGGCCACAGTGCTGGGCCAGCGCGGGGTTGAAACAATCGCGTTTGCTGATGGCACGGTGTGGAACCATGACGACATCATTGCCCACGCCCACGTGAATGTTGCACCCGTGGTCAGCGCGGCCTTGCCGGATTTTGTCATGCTGGAAGACACAGCGTTCAGCTTCGCCTTGCCCACAGGTTCGTTCAGTGATGCTGATGGCGACAGCCTGACCTACACGGCAACACTGGCCTCAGGTGCGGCCTTGCCGACATGGCTGCTGTTCGACGCCTTGACGCAGAGCTTCTCCGGCACGCCGCCGCTGGACTGGAACAGCGCTGATCAGGGTGCACTCGACGTGATGGTGACCGCGTCTGATGGCAGCTTGAGTGTGTCCGACACATTCACGCTGACGATTGCGCCGGTCAATGATGCACCTGTGGCCCATGATGACGGCTCGGTGTCCACGCCTTACAATGTGACCAGGGTGTTCACGTCAGCCTCGCTTCTGGCCAATGACACGGATGTGGACAGTGCGGTGCTGGCACTCACGGGCATTGGCACTGCCACGCATGGAAGCGTCATGATGTTGGCGGATGGCAGTGTGGGCTTTACGCCGGATGCAGATTACAGGGGAGCTGCGAGTTTTACCTATGACATTTCGGATGATGCTGATGGCACTGCAAGTGCGACTGTTGCTCTCGATATCCAGGGTATTGTCGGTCGCACCATCACGGGCACCGCTGCCAACAATACGCTCACCGGAACGGCGTTTGATGATGTGATCTATGGTCTTTCCGGAAACGACAGGTTGAACGGCAATGGTGGCGTGGATCAATTGATTGGCGGTGCGGGCAGGTTTCAAGTACGCGACGTCCCATTGACGACGTGGGAGCGGACTTCCTTATGAAAACGCACATAATTTCGCTTTATATAAGCAATTGTCTTTGGTTGAAACAACAGCTTGACTATTGACAACTGCAACCTAAGGTCAAGAATTGAGGTAGGCACTGTCGAATGGAAGACACCAACAACGAGTCCCGCAAATTCCCATATATCAAAATTGTTTTTCTGACTGCGTTACTTGCGCTTGTTCTTTTCTACACGATGCGGACCTATTCGTTTTGTGTGGCAGAGAGACGGTTCTTGTCTAGGGATGAAATTGTCGATGCTGCAATTGATATTGAACTGGAAGCTCTCGGTCGTGGCCTCCTGAATGGCGGCTATAAGCCTATTCTCGTCAGCCGCGACAAGTTCAAACGCTTGCATCCCGATTGTTGCAGAATTCTGGGGTCGGGAGATCACAAGCCTCTTGGGGAAATCGGTTGGTTGGATACGCTGTTTGGTGATTACGGCAGTGCAGTTGAGATAAAATACCAGATGCTTGTTGTTGACGACGATGGCAAAGGCAAGACTCTCAACATGAATGCGGTTGTTGCAGTTATCGTAGGCGCATGTGGCGAACATAACATGCTGAAATACGGTGATAGAACTTATGACATTTCAAAAGAGGAAGTGAAACAATGAATAATATGCTGACGGCAGCTCGGGTTACTTCGCAATTCCTCTATGGCACGGATACACCGCCAACGGGCGCGGCGATTGTTGACCAAAATCTGGTTGGCAGAACCACTGCAGGCACACTTCCCAAGCTCGACACCATCACGTTCATGACTGATGGGCCCGGAATAAAGGGGACGCTTCCCTTTAAATAAACGGGACGCTTCCCTTTGATCTTGACAGCAGTACGAATTTTGAAGCCTTCGGACTTCAGCATCAACTCAATCGACTGAGCTTCCGGCTGTGTCGTCCTCAATCAGCAAAACCGCCAATCGAATCCTGCTATCACGTTCTCCACAGCTTCCTGCTTGACAACCGGGGGGGGTGACAATCTATGGTTTCCACGGGAGGGTGATCTTGGTTCGATTTTTTAGTAATAAGTGGGTGTGGCGTTTGGCGCTAGGGGTGCTGACGCCTGTGGCGCTGGGTTATGGCTGGTACGTCTACAACTACCCCACCTGCACCTTCCGCTACAAAATGACAGCCGAGGTGATGACGCCGGATGGTTCAACGACCGGGTCGAGTGTGATTGAGGTGAGTTATTCGCACAATGCAGACTGGGGCGGCGGCGAAAGTCCCGATCTCAACATGACAGGTGAGGCAGTCTATGTGGATTTGAGAAAGGGAAAAAATTTATTTGTTACCCTTACGTCACGTGAGTCAGGCCGTGAGGTTAACCTAGACCGGAACTACTCACCTCTCGAAGGTGCGCTGGACGCTTACGCTATTCCTCTGAAAGTATTTGGTCTCAGATGGCGGTTTGGCAGGGAACGTGCGATGTGTGCGGCCTTTACCCTCGTTCCGCTCAACCAACGCTTGCCAGTGCTGACTGAAAATATGCCTACCTTGGTTTCTTTTGGCAATTTAAGTGACCCTGATTCTGTATCTGTGGTTCAACCCGACGGTCTTGCAGGTGTGTATTCAGGATACTTTTTGCAACGACTGACCGTGGTGCCAACAGAGTCAAAGCCTGTCGAGATAATTGAAAGCGTCTTACCTTGGCTGAACAGCAAAAAGCCTAGTGACGGAAGTGTATCTTGGAGATCCAATGATACGCTCATTGATCGTTTACAATACGGCTCATTCAAAAAACCGTTTTAGGAGATTTACCAATGAATCGTGATTTGACTTTGGCAGTTCTGTCAATGGATGCATATTTTGATGGTCAAAGTTTAGGACTTGCGACAAAAATCCAAAGCCGATCGGCTGATGGTGGCTTTGCCGCTGTTGCTTACAACTACAATAGTGAAACCATTATTTCTTATCGCGGTACTGATGGTGGCAGTGACATACTGAACGGCTGGGTCGGTGGGCTTGGATTTAATGCCACACAGGCTGGTTTGGCGGTAGGGTTTTACAGGGACGTTGTCTGGAGTGACTCAAACGGAGGCACTGACTTTCCCTACTCGACGGCAGGCTCCGTTACTTTTACAGGTCATTCTCTTGGTGGAGGCCTCGCCGGGCTGATGGGTAGCCTCTATGGCGCAAAAGCCGTTATTTTTGACAACATGGCGTTTCGCAGTGCTGCAACTTCGATATCCGCCAATGCAGTCTACGACTTGAATTTGATGTTCGACGTCTATGGCACAGCGACACCCGTTGCGCCCAATTCCAGTGGGGTGTCCGGCCATCGCATGGATGGCCAATTCCTGAACTTTCAAAGTGAGGGAGAGATGGTGGGCTTGAATGTTGACTGGGGTCTTGGCCCATTGGGTCTTCATTCCATCGCACTGTTGGTATTGAACATGTATGCAGAACAGAAGGAGTTGATAAATCCTGATGTAAAAGCAATGACCAAATACATTGGCACCGAACTGCTGGCCGGGGGCCGCGTTACCAATATCGCATATTCAGTTGTTGACGAAGGCACGATGCCGAAGGGCAATGTGGCTGCGCGTGACTTGTTTGATGACATGGCGGACGTA
>JAYUVC010000270.1:0-2766 GCA_043754325.1 Hyphomicrobiales bacterium | reverse complement strand
ATCAAGGGCAGGAAGCGCCATATCATCACCGATACACAAGGCTTTCTCATCGGAGCCATTGTCCATGCCGCCGATATTCAGGATCGTGACGGTGCGCCTGATGTGCTGGCCAGCATCCGCAAACGCTTTCCCCAGCTGCGGCATGTGTTCGCTGACGGCGGCTATGCTGGCGACAAACTCCGGACCGCACTCGCCAAAACCGGCAAGTGGACAATCGAAATCATCAAGCGATCTGACGCCGCCAAGGGCTTTGTTCTGCTGCCGCGAAGATGGGTCGTCGAGCGGACCTTCGCATGGCTGGGACGCAACCGCCGCCTCGCAAAAGACTTCGAGCGAACCATCGAAAGCGCAACCGCTTGGCTCTATCTTGCCTCAGTCCAACAAATCACCCGCAGAATCGCAAGTGCCTGAATTCACGCCAAATCAATATGAGTCAGACTTGTTGAAGAAGTAGCGCCGTTCATCTGAGTAGTTTCCGAGGCTGCCGTTTGTGAGGCACTTGCGGGTAGACTGAAGGCTGGGTGGTCGGTGTGGCTACCTGCGCGCAAGGATTTCTCATGGCTGCTACCCTGACTGCCAACAATACCGCAACCACTGAAGCCAGCAACAAGCTCGGGCTTTTGCCGCTGGTGGCGCTGGTGGTTGGTTCGATGATTGGCGGCGGGGTGTTCAGTTTGCCGCAGAACATGGCGAAAGGGGCGTCGCCCGGTGCGGTAATCATTGGCTGGGCCATTACGGGCCTTGGCATGTTGGCCTTGGCTTTCGTTTATCAAGGGCTCTCGACGAGGAAGCCAAAGCTTGATGCCGGGCCATATGCTTACGCCCGCGCCGGATTTGGTGACTTTGTCGGTTTCAACAGTGCCTGGGGCTATTGGCTCAGCGCCTGGATTGGCAATGTGTCGTATGCCGTCTTGATATTTGGGGCGCTGAGTTATTTCATTCCAGCATTTGGGGCGGAGGGAAATACCTGGCAGGCGATTGTTGGCGCATCCGTTTTCCTTTGGCTCGTTCATGGGCTAATCCTGATGGGCGTGCGTCAAGCCGCCATCATCAACGTCGTGACAACCATTGCCAAGCTAGCCCCAATCCTCATCTTCATCATCGCCGCCTTCGCCGTTTTCAACTTGCCCACGTTCAATCTCGACCTGTGGGGTGCTGGCACCCCGGCACTTGGCGATGTCATGACACAGGTGAAAAGCACCATGCTCGTCACCCTGTGGGTGTTCATTGGCATTGAGGGCGCCAGTGTGGTGTCGGGGCGTGCGGCAAACCGTGCTGATATCGGCCGGGCCACCATCACCGGTTTTGTTACCGCACTCGTGGTTTATCTGCTGGTTTCGCTACTCTCATTCGGTGTCATGACGCAGCCCGAACTTGCAGCCCTTCCCGGTGCGGCTTCAATGGCCAATGTATTGGAGAAAGCCGTTGGCCCCTGGGGTTCCATCCTGGTGCGCATTGGTCTTGTGATCTCAGTGGCCGGAGCGTTCTTGAGCTGGACATTGTTTGCCGCCGAAATTCCCTATCGCGCGGCGAAGGAAGGCATGATGCCAAAAGTGTTTGCGACCGAAAATCGCAACGGTTCGCCATCGGGTGCATTGTGGATCACCAACATTTCGGTTCAGGTTTTTCTGCTGCTCACGTTCTATGCAAACTCAACCTATCTCTCGTTGTTCTTCATCGCCTCAACTGCCATCCTGGTGCCTTACGTGTTGTCCGGTGCCTATGCCTTCAAGCTTGCGATGACGGGCGAGAGCTATGACGCGAGCGACGGCAGGGGCCGCGACATGTTGATCGGCGCTGTTGCAACACTCTATGGCGCGTGGCTGGTCTATGCCGCCGGGCCCAACTACCTCCTGATGTGTGCGCTACTCTATGCCCCCGGAATTCTGATCTATGGCTGGGCCCGCAAAGCACGTGGCGAAAAGGCATTTACCCTGATCGAAGCGGCTATCGCCGCCGGGATCGTGCTGGCAGCCGGCTTTGCCGGATACTTGATGTGGACTGGTGCCATCAGCGCCCTGTGAACAGCAAAATGAAAGCCAGCATATGACATCTCCTATCCCACTTGGTGCGTATTCTGAAGTCGGCAAGCTTCGGACCGTGCTCACCTGCCGCCCCGGGCTTGCCCACCAAAGACTGACGCCATCTAATTGTGATGAACTTCTCTTCGATGATGTGTTCTGGGTGCATCAGGCCAAAAATGACCATCACGACTTTGTCGGCAAAATGCAGGAGCGCGGTGTTGAGGTTCTCGAAATCCATCAATTGCTGAGCGACATTCTGACAGATCAAACAGCGCTGACATGGTTGCTCGACCGCAAATTCACCGAGAATGACGTCGGCGTTGGCATGGGCGACGAACTGAAAAGTTGGCTCAGCGGTTTGCCCGCCAGTGAAACGGCGGAATTTCTGACTGGTGGGATTACCGTTGCCGATCTGCCGTTCAAGACCACCGGCATGTTTGGCCGCTATCTGGGGCCACAGGGTTTCATCACGCCGCCGTTGCCCAATCTCATGTTCACGCGCGACACCAGCGCCTGGATTTATGGCGGCGTCACCTTGAACCCCATGTATTGGCCCGCACGGCGCGACGAAACCCTGCTGACAGCAGCCGTCTACAAATTCCATCCGCGTTTCAGTGGCAACGACATTAAAGTTTGGTGGGGGGACCCTGAGCAGGATTTCGGACCAGCCACCCTTGAAGGCGGCGACATCATGCCGATTGGCAATGGCGCTGTTTTCGTTGGCATGGGGGAGCGCTCATCT
>JAYUVC010000269.1:0-18699 GCA_043754325.1 Hyphomicrobiales bacterium | reverse complement strand
CCTGGCCCTCCAGTATTCCCCATGAAAAACCCGACAGCTGCCGCAGCCGCAACCACCAGCAGAAACGGCAACCCAAAGAAAAACAGCGCCACAAAAGCCAAAGCCGCGAGCACCCAATCCATGCGCCGCTTCAACGCCTTCTTTGAAATTTTAAGCAGCGCCTCAAATACAATCGCTACCACAGCTACTTTCACACCCCAGAACAGCGCTTGCACAACTGGCAACTTGCCAACCATGGCATAAATGATCGACAGCGCCAGAATGACAATCGCCCCCGGCAGCACAAACAGCAACCCTGCCGCCAGCCCGCCCTTCTGCCCATGCAGTTTCCACCCGCAATAAGTCGCCAATTGCATGGCCTCAGGCCCCGGCAACAACATGCAGAAGTTCAGTGCACGGAGGAATTCAGCCTCACCCAGCGAACCTCGCTCCTCAACCACTTCCTTATGCAACAAAGCAATCTGCCCAGCCGGACCGCCAAAAGAAAGTACACCAATCCGCGCCCATACTTTTAACGCTTCTCGAAAAGAAATCACCTCTCGCTCACCCGCGCCGCGCCACTTGCGCAACTACATGCGCCGCAATGCGCGCCGCCGTATAGGCGTAAGCTCCATGCAGATCCTTGGCGGGCGCAAACTCTACCATCGAAAATCCCGCCACACGGGCTTTGGCAGCAATGCCTGCGATCAGATCTGTCACATGGCTAAAGTTCAAGCCCCCGGGAGACGGATGCGCCACGGCTGGCATGACGGATGTATCGAGAACATCAAGGTCAAGACAAATCACGCAGTCTGAATCAGGCTCCACATGCGAAAGCACTTCAGCCAAACCCGTTTGCAGAATGTGGCGTGAGGGAATGATATGCGCGCCCCAGGTTCGCGCTGCCAGCACTTCTTCTCTCCGCGCCGAGCCAATGCCACGTGCACCCGCCTGAACAATGCGCCACACATGTTCCATTTCAGACGCGCGCCGCATGGTGGAGGAAAACCCCATGCGTTCATTTTCGCGCTCGTTACGCCAGTCAATATGCGCGTCAATCTGCAATACCGTAATTGGCCGGCTCCCAGAAAAACCGGCAAGAAACGGAATGGGCGTTGAGTCATCGCCACCAAACATCACAGGTACCGCACCAGCTTCGAGGCAGCCACGCGTTGCCGCCTCGATCAGAGCACGATTGCCTTTGCCATCCGCCGGTTTGGTTTTGAGGTTCCCCAAATCAACCGCCTTGAAATCACCAGGTGGCAACAATGTACCATCGAAATCATAATCCCAGTGTTGAAGCCACGCTGCATCATCCCAAATCGCTTTTCGAAACGCGTCAGGCGCCTTCTGGTGCGGGCGATTGTCGATGCCGCGATAGGGCGTGCCGTGAGGGGCACCGAAAACTGTCAGTTTTGCACCTGTCGCCCGGACTGCGGCCTTGGTTGCCATAAAAGGTATAATGGTTTTGGTGAAAGGATGGACCGTCATATCCGCTATATTGATCGATTGTGTGTCGCTAAGCAATCACGCCACTTGTTTTTCGACGGACGTCTTTGCTTGAGGCCACATCACACGTCGTTGCGGCAGAATCAGACTGGCTGTCGTACCAGCACCTTCCGTGCTTTCAAGTGTCACATCGCCGTCATGCAGACGCGCAATGCGCCGTGCGATCGGCAATCCCAAACCGACGCCGCCATAGCGCCGCGCCAGGCCGGAATCGGCCTGTACAAAGGGATCAAACACGCGCTCGATATCCTGAACTGAAATGCCAATTCCGGCATCCTTGATCGCCAGAACAAACCGTCCTGAGGACCCGCGCTGCATTTCGATATTGACAATGCCACCCCTCGCGGAAAATTTGATGGCATTGGTGAGCAGGTTGATAATGACCTGTTTCATCCGTGTCACATCAACGTCAAGCGAAATGCCGTCGGTCAAGCGCGCCACAATGCTCACGCCGATTTTCTCGGCTTGTTCACGGCACAGCTTGATCGACACCTCAACCAGTTCTGCGGCGTCGATCTGTTGTTCATCGAGTTTGAACGCGCCACGCTCAATGCGTGTCACATCAAGAAGGTCATTGATCAACACTTGCAGATGTTTTGAACTTTCCAGAATTGTCTCGGCATATTCACGCCGTGAAACAGCCGCCAGTGTGCCGTCCCTGTCGCGCGCCAAAAGTTCGGAGAAGCCTACAATGGCATTGATCGGCGTGCGCAATTCATGGCTCATCACAGCAAGGAATTGCGACTTTGCCGTATTGGCCTTTTCACTGGACTCCATGGCCAGCGCAATGCGGCGTTGGGCCTCCTGCGTTGCGGTGACGTCACGGCACACCCCGCGATAGCCGGTGCAGCGGTTGAAGCGGTCCCGCAATGGGTGGGCTGTCATCTGCCAGAACACCTGTCGTCCATGCAGTGACAGTTCAATCTGCATATTCGCAATCGGCACTTCAGCAGCCATGGCATGTTCGAGCTTTTGCCATTCTTCGTTCGTCACATGATCTGCCAACACATGCCGCAAGGACCGCAGATGCAATTGTCCCGCATCCTGCTTCAGCACAGCAGCCAGACGGGGCGACACATAGGTGAGACGACCTTCACTGTCGGTTTCCCACAACCAGTCGCTTGCATCACGCTCAAAATCATTCAGCAGCAGGCGGATCACTTCGTTCTGGCGTTTGACTTCAATTTCGGCTCTGGCACGCCGCCGAAAATCCATGTGACTGTTCAACGTCATGCCCACCAGCACCAGACAATAAATCACACACAACAACACCGCCAGATACTGGTTGCTGTCGAGGGTTTGATACAGCGACCCTGCCAATGCGGTCGAAACCAGACACAGAAACACCACAGCACCCGTAGGCACCCGGATCAGTGAAACAACACCAATACCCAGCATGGCGAGGGTAATGCCCGAAACCGGAACAATACTCGAAGCCTGCGAAAGCTGCACCACCGTTGCAACCGGAATCGCCCACACCAGACCCAGCAGGAAACTCAACAGTTCCAGACCCCGTAGAATCTTTTCCGGGTGCGCTTGCCACCGGCCACTGCGCCACATGAAGAAACACGCGGCAAAAGCAATGCCGACAACACCGGCCAACCCATGCCACACATTGATCAGCAGAAACGACGCCTGAAATTTCGCGAGGTTCTGCAGGCTCATGGCTGCGGCAGCGTGAAACAGCAACAAGAGCGGTATGGTGCGAACAGTCTGCTCAACCTGAACCCGGTGAATGCTGTCGGAAGTTTCGAAATCCGCGCCGTCAGGAGCTCCATCTGATGTGGGCGAAAAATCGCCAAGCGGCCCGTCACCGTCGACAGTCAGCACATAGGGTTGCGGATCAGGCTGCGGCCCTGAAGTGCCATTGGGAACCATGGTCTGTCTGTTGCCAGTTCGAATCACTATCGTTGCTTGATTTAGGGTCAACAGACATTTCAGGTCCACCTTAAAACCGCAGGTTTGACAATAACGTTGAAGCGAATAAGGAACCAGCCATGAGCACCAAGTTCAATCATCAACAGCCCGTTTTACCGCCCGGTCATCCGCCCATACGACCGTCTCGCGTCGGGGTGCTTTTGGTCAATCTCGGCACACCGGAAGCCACCAGCTATTGGCCCATGCGCCGTTACCTCAAGGAATTCCTGTCAGACCCCCGGGTAATCGAGGTCAACCGCGTGCTCTGGTGGTTCATTCTCAACTTCATCATCCTGTCCTTCCGGCCGCAAAAGAGCGGCCATGCCTATGAGCAGATCTGGAACAAGAAGCGAAACGAGTCGCCCTTGAAAACCATAACCCGAGCGCAGGCGGAAGCGGTTGCGCAAAAAATGGGCGAAGATATCGTTGTCGATTGGGCCATGAATTACGGCTTTCCGCCAATCGCCGAACGGCTTCAGGCCATGAAAGAACGGGGCTGCGACCGCATTCTGGTGGTGCCGCTTTACCCGCAATACTCGGCCTCGACCACAGCATCAGTTGTCGACAATGTGGGCCGCGCCATGAAGACCATGCGCTGGCAACCCACCATCCGCGTGGTGCCCCCCTATTTCGCTCAACCCTCTTATGTGCATGCCATCGCTCACAGCCTGAAAGATTACATTGACCAACTGACCTGGAAGCCAGACCGCATCCTGATGGCGTTTCACGGCCTGCCGCGTGAATACCTCGACAAGGGCGACCCCTATCATTGCCAGTGCCAGAAGACCGCACGTCTGGTGCGAAATCGGTTGGGGCTTTCGTCAGATGAATTGCAGGTGGTGTTCCAGTCGCGCTTTGGCAAGGCTGAATGGCTGAAACCCTACGCCCAGGAAACCGTCGAGGAACTCCCCGCCCAAGGCGTCAAAAACCTGTTGCTGATTTCGCCAGGCTTTGCATCAGACTGCGTGGAAACCCTGGAAGAGCTGTCCATAGGCCTCAAGGAAACCTTCGAGGAGCAAGGCGGCAAAAACTTCGCCGTGGTACCCTGTCTGAACGCATCGGCAGGATCGATTGACATGTTGGAGAGTGTGATACGCAATGAGCTGAAGGGCTGGGTTTAGGGACCTCATCAGCCCTTCGGGCAGCTTCTCCAGAGGAGAAGCGACTTGCTGCAATACCTCCCCAAACTATCAACATTGAGGGCGGTCTACCATCCAGTCGCTTCTCCCCTGGAGAAGCTGCCCGAAGGGCTGATGAGGTCCCTTCCCCCACATTCTGCTATCCTCCCGCAATTGATTCGGGGAGAACGGCAATGTTTGAAGGTCTTGGTATTTTCGTTCTGGTATTTTCGGCAGTCATCATTTTCTATCTCATCCGCGCCATCCGCATGGTGCCGCAGGGGTACAATTACACCGTCGAACGTTTCGGAAAATATGTCCGCACGCTGTCTCCGGGTCTGGCACTCATCGTGCCCTTCATTGACCGCGTCGGCCGCAAGCAGAACATGATGGAACAGGTCATGCAGGTGCCATCGCAAGAGGTGATCACCCGGGACAATGCCATGGTCACGGTGGACGGCGTTGCCTTCTACCAGATCATGGATGCCGCAAAGTCAGCCTACGAAGTGCAGGACGTGGAGAACGCCGTGATCAACATGACCATGACCAATATCCGTACCGTCATGGGATCCATGGAACTGGACAGCCTGTTGTCCCAGCGTGACGAAATCAATCACCGCTTGCTGGGCGTAGTCGACCAGGCCACCCAGCCGTGGGGTGTCAAGATGACCCGCATCGAAATCAAGGACATCAACCCGCCCCGCGATCTCGTCGAATCCATGGGCCGCCAGATGAAGGCCGAACGCGACAAACGTGCAGCCATTCTGGAGGCTGAGGGCATGCGCTCTGCCGCAATCCTGAGGGCCGAGGGCGAAAAACAATCCGTGGTATTGGAAGCCGAAGGCCGCCGCGAAGCCGCCTTTCGCGATGCCGAAGGCCGCGAACGTGCAGCCGAAGCTGAAGCCAAGGCCACACAAATGGTCAGCGACGCCATTTCCAAAGGCAATGTGCAGGCCATCAACTATTTTGTTGCCAACAACTATGTGAAGGCGCTGGAAGCCTTGGCCAAATCCCCCAACCAGAAAATCCTGATGATGCCCCTGGACACATCATCCATACTGGGCTCTATCGGCGGCATTGCCGAAATCGCCAAGGAAGCCTTTGGCGGCGGCACGCCTGAAGTGCAGCGTGCCAAAGGCCCGAAGATGTAATGGGGGCTGCAACGCATGGCTGAACTTGCAACACTTTACAGTCCCTGGACCTGGTTCACATTGGCCGGACTTTTGTTGATTGGTGAACTGCTGTCACCCGGCGTTTTTCTGATGTGGCTCGGTGGCGCTGCCGCTCTGACGGGTCTTGTTGACATCACGTTGGGTCTGAACTGGCAAAGCGAAGTCGTGGTGTTCGCTGTCCTCTCCGCCGCCCTGGTATTCGCCTCCTGGAACTGGGTGAAAAACCAGCGCTCACCCAAGTCCGACCAACCCCACCTGAACCTGCGTCACGGAGCCTATGTGGGCCGTGAGTTCGTGTTGGACCGGGCAATCATCAATGGATCAGGCAAGCTCAAGATTGAAGATACAATATGGGACGTAGACGGCCCGGATTTGCCTGCTGGTGCAAGGGTGAAGGTAACGGCGGTCAATGGCTTGCGGTTGAATGCGGTGAGGGCGGAGTAAGTCTCAAACGCAAACCGCCAACTCACCCAACCCGGCTATCACCCGCGCCACTTTCCCCGGAATGTTATCATCCCGCTTCGGTGCCCGCGCAATTCTGACAACCTGAAATCCAAACTGCGCCGCCGCCTGCGCATCCCATGTATTGGCCGATACAAAACAAATAGAAGGCGCATCCTGGATGTGGAACTTTTGCATGGCCAAACGGTAAACCCGGCGCGACGGTTTGTAGATGCCCACTTCCTCAACCGACAGCACATGCTCAAATATCTTGTCCAGCCCGGCATGGCGCACTACGGAATCGAGCATGGACGGGCTGCCGTTGGACAAAATGGCCAAACGTTTTCCGCGTTGCCGCAATGCCGTCAGCGCCGCTACAACTTCGGGAAACACATCAAGCTTCAAGTAAAGCGTCATCAACTCGTCAGCCAGACCAGTTTCGTTGATGTCGAGTTCCGCCAGCGCAAAGTCCAGCGCGTCGCGCGTCACCACCCAAAAATCTGCATGGGTGCCCATAAGGCTGCGCAGCCACGTATATTCAAGCTGCTTCTGCCGCCACAACGCGCCAAGCAAAGCTGCCTTGTCCCCAATCTCGCCCGCCAACTTGTTCACGGGCGATTGTACGTCGAACAATGTGCCGTAGGCGTCAAAAACGACCGCCTGAATGCCTTCCAGTTTCTGTGCTGAAGTCCCCATCAAAGCACTTAAGCAAATTCAACCGATTGTGGCGAGTCCCGGAAACTGTTCCAGCAGCCAATAGGACATAATCTGCATCCAGCCCGACAGGAACATGATTCCCGTCAGCACAAGCAGCACGCCCATGATGCGTTCCAGCACCATCATGTGACGGCGGAATTTACGGGAGAAGCCAAGGAAGGAGTCAATGCTGAAGGCTGCGAGCATGAATGGAATGCCAAGTCCCAGCGAATAAAACGCCAGCAATGCCATGCCGCGCCCAACACTTTCCGTGGACCCCGCCACCGACAAAATCGCCGCCAGAACGGGCCCGATGCAAGGCGTCCAGCCAAACGCGAAGGCCAAACCCATTGCATAGGCTCCAACATAGCTGGCACTGCCTTGCTCAGTTTGATAGCGCGCTTCCCGCATCAAAAATCCAAAGCGAAACACGCCCATAAAATGCAGCCCCATGATGATGATGAGCACACCCGCAATTTGCGACAGCAGCGACAGGTTTTGCCGGAGCACCTGCCCGAACGCTGATGCCGTGGCACCCAGCAACACAAACACCGTGGTAAAGCCCAACACAAACAACAGGCTTGACAGCATCACCCGGCGACGGTGCCCGGTATTCTCCGCCGTCAAATCCTCCAGGGACACGCCGGACATGTAGACAAGGTAAGGCGGCACCAGCGGCAGCACGCAGGGGCTCAGAAAGCTCAATACGCCAGCCAACACGGCAGCGCCGAAAGTCACATTCAAATCCATGATGCTTCACTGGCAGGGCTTGCCCGGAATCGCAAGCCACGCTTTGTCACGCCCGCGTGTAAAGGCTTCACTTTGTCGCCACATTGGCCGATCATTGAAGCCACATGATTTGAGGATGGATTTTGAAGAAACCCTTGCTTGCCTTGACTTTGACTTTGCTTGCGGCCACATGCGTGCCAGCCGTGGCCCACCCGCATCTTTATGCCACCATGCAAACAGTCCTGATGATGACGCCTGACAACAAGATAAAAGGCATGCGCATCCGCTGGAATTTTGACGAAACCTATACGCAATTCTCCCTTGAAGGTCTTGATGCCAATGGCAACGGCACCTACGAGCCTGAAGAAATCCAGCCGCTCACGGATGAAAACATCAAGAACCTGCTGGAATCAAATTACTTCACCTACGCCAAACAATCAGGTGTCGAAATACCACAACTGCCGGTGACAGTTTATGGCCAAGCCATGGAAAATCAAAAACTGACACTCTGGTTTGAATTGCCTTTTGCAACACCGGTTGATGCCAAAGCCGGGCCGTTTGAAGTGCGGGTCTATGATCCCGATTTCTTTATCGCCTTCGACTATCTGGCAGACAAGCCACCGCAAATTGAAGGCACATTGCCTGTTGGCTGTTCAATGGAATTGAAGCCACTGATGAGCGACGAGGAAATCGAAAACACCCGCACCATGCTGGCCGACAAACCGCAGGACTGGAAACCAGAAACCCCAACCGATTTCGGTGCCATGTTTGCCCAGCCAATCGTGGTGTCATGCAAGTGATCAAGGCCCCCCTCCGCCCTTCGGGCACCTCCCCCAACAAGTTGGTGGAGGGACATGATTATCGTCCTTCCCCAATTTATTGGGGAAGGTCCCGAAGGGGGATGGGGGCCTTGGCCACATATGTTATCTTTCTCATCCTCACACTCTGCATCACCTTACCCTTGGCCCATGCTCAAGAATCTGTACCTTCCCCCCAAAAGAAAACTGTTGTCATCGACAAGCGCAAACTTCTCGTGCAACCACGCAACGCCGACGGCACTATCATCGAAACCCCCTTCACCGAAGACCCGGTATTGTGGATGCGCACCAAACAGCAAAACTTTTACGGCCGCATGGCCAATTCCATTCGCCAACTCAAAACCTCCTCGGCGTCCACTGCTGCGTGGACATTGCTGGGCATCAGTTTTTTATACGGCGTGTTTCATGCCGCAGGCCCGGGCCACGGCAAAGCCGTCGTCACCGGGTGGGTTTTGGCTACTGAGAATGAGTTGAAACGTGGCATTGCCATTGCGTTTCTGTCAGCCCTGTTCCAGGCCTTGACTGCCATTGTCGCAGTTTCGTTCATTTTGCTGTTCGTTCAAGGCGGGGTTGCCATGGCCAAGAATGCCGCAGGCTATCTGGAAAGTGTCAGCTATGTGATGATCGCCGGCATGGGTGCTTACCTGTTCTGGAGCGGCTGGAAAAGTTTCAGGAAGCCGGCTCTGGCCACAGCTGGCCCCTTCGAACTTGTGTCCCGTCCTGAAAGTGGCGCTACCCTCGACCACATACACGATGAAAACTGCGGTCACGCCCATGCCCCGGTCGCTTCAGAATTACGAGGTGACTGGTCGTGGAAACGCGCTGTCGCCATGGCTTTTGCTGTCGGTATCAGGCCGTGCTCCGGTGCCATTCTGGTATTGGTTGCGTCCTATACCCTGGGGCTGTTCTGGGCTGGCGTCCTGTCTACCCTTGCCATGGGGCTTGGGGTCTTTATCACCATCGCCACAATCGCCAGCCTTGCCGTATATGCCAAGTCCACCGCCATGAGATTGGTGAGTGCGGACAACCGTTGGACCGGACTGGCCGTAAGATGGGGCAAAATGGCAATGGGCCTGGTGATTGCGGTTTTTGGGCTATTGTTGTTTACAGCTTCACTCGGCAGCAACAGCATGGGGATGTGAATGAAACAATGGTTGGTTTTGGCAGGGTTTCTGGCGTTGTGCCTGGAGGTTGGAACAGCCATGTGGCTCGCCATCGCGGCCACGATATTCGCCTTTGCCATGAAATCACGGCTGGCAGCTTTTCTGATGGTGCCTTACCTCTGCTGGGTGAGCTTTGCAGGCGCACTGAACGCCGCAATCTTCATGATGAACTAAAGCATGATCAGTTTTGTTGAGGCGATGAGGAAACTGCTTGCTCTTTCTCGCAAGCTGTCCCCGAACTTCAAGATCAGGGACAGTGTGCGATAGAGCAAACAGTCCCTGTTCCGCGTTGGACCAATTTAAAATAATCACGCTCTAAAAGCTCGCAACACCCGCAGCGCCACGCCCAGACTGGGCGTTGTCGCCGCTTCGCCGGGCATTGATATATAAGGCTCAGTCACCTCCGCAATGGCAATCACGTCATCACGAACCAACGCATCAACCCGCGCCGCAAACCCGTCTTCCCACAACGTGCCCTTCACTGTCATCACGACACAACCACCCGCACGGCAAATGCGCAACAGTTCATCCAGTCCTTCAACACCCACATGGCCAGAGGTGAACACGCCAGACGAAATCACACCTGCATAGGCACCGTCAGCAAATGGCAGAGGGCCACCCAAGGCAAGCCGATGATAGGCGCTATAAAGGTTTTTGGTCCGCGCGATGTCCAGCATGCCGTCAGAAATATCCAAGGCCTCGATTTCAGGATATCCCAGCGTCGTCAGCCACTGTCCGATGAGCCCGGTACCTGCACCCGCATCCAATATGGGCGTAACGCCGCGCGTCACATGGCGGGCGAACAGGGCAACACAGGCTTGCGGGTGGCGATAGCCTGCATCCGACATTTCAGCATCATAGGTCTTGGCCCACTGGTCATATAGCGCTGCCACATCCTCAGCATCTTTTGCCTCATAAACCGCACCCAAAAAACCACCATGCCTGGACATCTGCTCTTCCCATGTTTGTGTCTCGCATGTTAGCTTCTGCGCCATGACACAAGAAGAAGAAAACGAAGTCCGCGCTGTTCTCCACGACATACCGATGCTCCATGGATTCAATGGCCCCGTTGCAAGGTTGGGCGGCCTTACCAACAAGGTTTACCGGGTGGGTCAACATGTGTTGCGCATTCCCGGATTTGGCACCGCAGAATATATCAATCGCACCCATGAAGCAGAGTCGGCACAGATTGCGGCAAAAGCTGGCGTCAGTCCGGCCATTCTCTACGACAACGCCAGAACCGGAGTGATGGTTTCAGAACTGGTGCAAAACGCTGTGACCATGTCACCCGGTGGTTTCAAACAGCGTTTCGGTTCACCGGCGCGCGCAGGCGTTGCACTGCTTAAACTTCACACGTCAGGCGGAATATTCCCGTTCCGTTTTGAACTCTTCGCCATGATTGACGACTATCTGAAAATACTCTCCACCAGGTCTGTAGATTTGCCAGATGGCTATACACAAGTGGTGCGTGAAGCTGAAACCATCCGGGAAGTACTTTCTAAAAACCCTGCCCCCCTCGTCCCTTGCCATTGCGATCCGCTCTGCGAAAACTTCCTTGATGACGGCACGCGCATGTGGATCGTCGACTGGGAATATTCCGGCATGAACGACCCGATGTGGGATTTGGGGGATTTGTCGGTCGAAGGTGATTTTTCAGACGAACAGGATATGGAATTGTTGTCGGCCTATTTTGGCGGCGAACCCTTAGCAATCGACTACGCCCGCATGGTCATCTACAAGGCCATGTGCGACCTGTTATGGACCCTCTGGGGCCTCATCCAACACGCCAACAAGAACCCCGTTGATGACTTTCAGGCCTATGCGCTGAACCGCTTCAGCAGGTGCAAAAGACTGATGGCATCGAGTGATTTCGCACGGCATTATGGCGAACTGTCACGCCTGTTGCCTTTGACAATCCCCATGTGAGGGGCCACATCATCAATCATGCTCCGACGCTCATGTCTCGTGCTGCCTTTCATGGCTGCCACCGCCCGTTTTTTTCCGGCAAACGCTCATTCCGCCCAAGTTGGCGACGTGAAAATCGGCCATGCCTGGGCCCTGCCCGCGCTGGCCGGACAGGACGGCCAGTGCTTCATCCCGCTTTTCAACAGCGGCAAGACTGAAGATTCGCTGATCGCCGCACGGTCCGAGACATGCCTTGTCATCCAGTTGCGGCACAATGCCCGCTATGACGATCCGCCGGAAATGCAGTTTGACCTGACCCCCGGCAAGCCCATTCCCATGCGGCCACAGGCGGTTCATTTCCGGCTGGTCGGCTTGCGCAAGGAATTGAAGGAAGGCGAAAGTTTTGCCCTTGTTCTGGATTTCCTGAACGCGGGTGAAATTGAACTTGATGTCCGCATCGCCAATTCACCAAACGAATAAAATGCGACGCCGAAATCCTGGCACACAACTCCCCGCCTCAAAAATGTTCGAATTCACGGCGAAGCTTGTAACCAATGGCAAATCATCGCAGCATCGTTTTAGCATTCTTGGTCATGTGCAGTCTTCCTGTGCAAGCCACTGAATCTGCCAAAGGTCCCATCGCCCTCGACGGGCCGACCATCATCAAAACCTTTGAGGGCAAGGCCGTCAGTGGAGTTTATTTCGATGGTGCACCCGTGAAAGAAACCTACAAACTTGGCGGCGGCATCGACTATTGGGACAGCATCCGCACATCAACCGGTTCCTGGTCTGTGGTCAACAACCTGTTCTGCACCTTTTACAACAATGTGGACATGAGCGGCGGCTGCTTTCGCGTCGAACAGCTGAGCGCCAATTGTTTCGACTATTACGCACTGGCCTCCAGCACCGAAGAAGCCCTGATCCCCTCCGACAAGCCACGCTACACCGCAAGAGCCCACATTGAAGGCGCCCCTGACACCTGCCCGGTCGACCTGTCGGTTTAGTGACTGCACCAAACCCTGATCTATGGACCCATTTGTCCAACCCGCCATTGACTCTGTTTCGCGCTTTCGGTTTAAGGCGAAATGGTATTTTGGGGAACAACGTCATGAAAAAAACCGGCAATGGCAGTGCGAAATCAGCACCTGAGGCAAGTGGCCGAGGCAAACCAACTGCCAGTGCTGCACCCCCGGCAAGCCATGTGGAAGCCCAGCTGCCCGACGCTGAAACACTCAAAAAGCTTGCCCCCCACATCGCAAAGGTCCGCGCCCACGTGCGCGAAAGCTTTGGCAAGATCACCATGGCCATGATGCTGTTGCCACGCTATCGCAACCAGACTCTTGCTGACTTGCAGCACCTCGTCCTCGACCCTCTTATCCGTGACCGCGTGGCGATGGCATATCCAGGAAATCAGGAGGACAACAGTCTGGCCGATGTTGCGGGCATGGCCATTTGGGCCTCTGTTTCCGAAGACGCCGATGCCCGCATTCGCGACCAGATTCGCGCTGGTACATTCCCTGTTCGCCTTAAATCCGAGGACTGGAATTCAGGCGAGATCAACTGGCTGTTGGACGTTATCGCTCCTGATGCCAGGACCACCACAGCCGTGCTCTCAAATTTCGGCAAGGTTGTAAAAGGTGGCAATCTGCGACTTCATCCCTTGATCACCAAACTGGTGGATGAGGAAACGCTGAAAAAATTGGGTGCGGAAAAGATGGGTGTCGCCAAAGCAAATTCGTAACTTGCCATGATAGACTTCATCGGCCACATCATGGAAGAGTATCTGGTGGTCAGCAGGGCCTTTGCCATGCGCATGGCCATGCAAGGTGGCCTCAAGGTCTTCGCGGCGGGTCTCAAGTGTGACGTTACGCTCGACAAATATGTGCGACAGTGGCGATCGACCAGCCGTTTATCATGCAGATGATGCTGGCGGCGTTTGAGACCACACCGATGGCGGTGGACTTGCCCACGGTGATGGATGCACTGGGCCTCAACGAGGAGCTCCTCAAAGTCCTGGGACCCACAGGCACATTGAGCGAGGGCACGACCCGGACGGATTATTTCTATCTGGGGGCAACAGGCTCCGCGACGCAAACCTGGAGCGGTGGCCTTGGCACGGATTTCTATTTCGTGGGCAAGAACTTCGGCCAGGATTACATCTACGACTTTGACACAGGCGCCAAGGACGAGTTGCGCTTCTCGCATTTGACCGCAGCCGACGTGACCGCCACGCGCGACGGCATGGACCTTGTGCTCACGGTCAAGAACGCATCCGACTTTGTGCGGCTGACGGACCAGTTTCTCGGCGAGTTGAACCCCACCTTCTCCAACGGCAAGATCGGCGACACCGGCGTCAACTCCATCGTGTTTGCCAATGGCGCGATCTGGGACCGCTTCCGCATGGCGTTTGAAGTGGCGAACCCACGTGACAGCAACGACGTCTACACAGGCTCGGGCGCCACCGACGTGCTGTGGGGCGGCAAGGGCAACGACGCGCTGCACGGCGGCCTTGGCGGCGACATCTACGTCTATGCCAGAGGCGACGGCCAGGACGTGATGGGCGAGGACACCGGCGGCGGCAGCTTCGGGCCCAAGACAAAACCTGCCAATGACAACGTGAGGCGGCGAACAGCGGCGTAGCATAGTTCTCATTTTGTTCTTTACATTTGTCCAGAACAGCATTATATTCAGCGGAAGATATCTTGGCAGGCGTCCAAACCCTGCCCCGCTGATTGACATCGTGAATATAGGCCCTTTGCGGGGGTGGAAACGCTGATACTGGCGAGGATTGGAGTTGAGAGGGCGCGGAATTAAGTGCGCAAGCAACCTCTCTGGGGTTGCAATTGAGGCGAGATTGAGGCAGGGTCTTAAGCAGAAGTTGAGGGGGAAGACGGTTTGGGGACACGGTTTATTTCAATTGGCGTAATTGTCGCGCTGCATGTTTGCAGGGTTATGCCTGTGAAAGGCAGCTGTCTTGCAACGAAATTTCTAAGTCCCACATGCACGGAACTCAAGTCGATCACATTTGGAGTTGGCTCGCCATGATTGACGAAGTCTATGTCTGTGATGTTTTGCTTAATCATGGAGCAAACTTTCATTTGCGCATGGAGATGCCGGACGACACGATTAAGCCAACATACTGGATACGCAATTGGCAGGGCGAGCCGTTACCGCGCGAGGCTTTTACTGTTCGGGTCAAAGGTTGGTCGGAGAAGGATGCTGAAACTTATGAAGTGCCCACAATGATGATCAGACATCTGCCACATATGGTAAAAGGTTATGGTGTGTTTTTGTCAGAAAAAGCAGCGGGTGTTTTTAAGCGTTTTGATTTGGGTAATGCCTCACTCTACTCCGTACCTTTTTACGAGAATGACGACACAACCTTTATCGAAACGCGCTATGACCTCAACTTTGGTAATGTCAAACGCGGATACTGTCCTGATAAATCTCCAAGGGTAGATGAACGCCACGGCGTCCGTGATATCTATTACTACATCCCTGCGCCGAGTGCGGATTTTGATGTGGTTTTAACAAGCGATGTGCTTGTCGGACCGGAACTATGGGTGGACCCGTTAATTTCAAACGCCTTTTTTGTCAGTGGCGCACTTGTACGTGCCATTGAAGTGGAGGGCATGGCTGCTGACTTTAATTTCAAACGCTGCCGCATCATTGATGTGCAAGAGGATAACTAGCCGTGGCCGAGCCGTATCTTTCAGAGTTTCAAAGTGAACACGACGTCACGAAAAAGGCTTTTGCCGATCCAATCGTTGAAGCATTGCTCAACAAGTATAATTACACGCTTAACAGCATGGGAAACCGCACCGGCTTGTTTTCCCATCCTGTTGCGGTGGCATTTTTTGAGTCTCTACCAGACACGATCAAAGAAGCCATCAGGGCTAAAGGCTGGGGAACAGTCCAGCATTTCGGTGGCGCACCCGGCGGTGGAAACCAGTTGGGAAAATCGAACTTTGAAATAAAGTTATTCCAAGACATTGCAAGAGCATTTGAAACAGGAGTTTTGACAGCAGCCCAGGAAAAAGTTGCGACATTTGACGCAGTCCGCTGGTTTAAAAAACTCAGTGCGGGTGAAATTTCGGGCTACAACGTGATGGACTCTGAAGCGGCGCTGCGGTCTGCGGCCAACAGCGCTGGCGGAATCAAGCCTCTCGCAGAAATCGCGGGCATCACAAATTTTGACTCTGGATTTGCCAAGGGCACACTTGATTTTGCTACGGTGATTACGAGCGGCAACAATGCTTTGGAGAAGGGCGATCAAGCGGCGCGACTTGAACACCGCAAGAATTTTCTCGACATCAAAGATGGTGTCTTTCCCGAAGAGCTAAAAAATCTACTGAAGGAAAAATTTGCAGATGCTGCAGCGGTAGAACGCAACGGGGCATTTGAATATGCAGCCAATCGCCTCTTTGAAGCCGTCAAAGGAAATAAAATCAATCCCATCACACTTGAATCGGCAATTGCAAAATTCTGGAAAGATTCGCGCGGGTCACTTGATCTGGATAAAACCGAGGCGGCATTAAAGTATCTTTTCGAAAAAGCTAATCTTGGGGAATATATCTTCAAGAACGCAGTGGAGGAATATGGGCCAGTTGTAGAAACATCTCTTAAATCCACGCTTCGCCAGATTGGAACTCCGGTTGGCCTGCTATTTGGTGCCGATGCACTTTACCTTCCGATCAAGAAGGGCCTTGAAGTTGGTGATTGGACGGATTTCGCCATCAAGGCTCCCTTGTTCACAATTGAATTTGCAGTTTTTGGCTTACTTGCAGGCAAACTGATTGGACGGGCGTACAAAGTAAACAAGGTGCTTGGCGCGGTGGTAGCGGCAGCACTTGCGGGAGTTACAATCGTAGCTGGTGTAGAAGCGGCGGAGAGTTTGATCAAGAAGATCACGATCGATGCCAGTGAATATATAGAGCTTGCGAGCAACGAAATCATTCACATTACGGACAGTCTGTCTGACCTGATTCTCGACTATTACGGTGCCAACGCATCTATACCAAAACCAATCGCACCTTTCGACAGCTTGTACGTCATCGATAATCTTGACCCAACGAAGCCATCTTGGATGCAGGGTACGGATGTTGCAGAGCTTTTCTTCGGTAAGAACGGCGCTGTTATTTATGGCGGTGGTGGAGATGATCAGATTCACCATAGCGGCAGCGGTGCAGTTTATGGTGAAGATGGCGGTGACACAATTCTGTTACTCGACACTCACGGCATCCGGGTCGATGGCGGCGCTGGCAATGACTATATTTTGTCAAAGAATGGGCAGGGCGGCGTATTTTCTGGCGGTCCCGGCCGAGACTGGTTCTTTGTAAAAACGCCCGGTGCTGAACTTTACGGCGATACTATTGACGGCCAGATGGGTGATGGCAGTTCGCCAACGTCATCTTCGAACTCCGATAATTTCTGGTGGACACCCGGCACCAGCATCATGGATGCGCAGAAGAACGATGTCCTGAAGTTCTTTGGCATTCCGCTTGTCGGCGGAACCAATGATATTCCGCTCATCGTCAAGGGCATGACCAGTTTCTTTGGTGCATCAACGGGCCTTGGTCTGTCTGAAAGCCCGCTCTATTTCGACAACTTCCTTGTCTTCATGAATTACGTCTTTATTGACAACCCGGATACGGGCGGAAAAGACCTCTATGTCTGCAACATTTTTGACGGCCTGCTGAACCTTTTTACAAATCAGTCCTTCAGCCAGATGGGAGATGGCGGCAGTATTCGCGGTGCCATGCGCGTTGCAAGCTACGACGGTCTAGTGACTTATTGGGGCGCTGCCATCGCAGGTGCCGCTGCCATAAATTATACTGGCGATCTTGGCATGTTGTTCAAGAAGGCCAATCCGGTCTTGGCAGCCCTTGCCTTGCTTCCCCCGATCGCCGGTCTCAGCGGTGCCATGCTCTCGCAGATTGATGACACGTTTGCGCTTGCTGGTTTTACAACACTTTTAGTCAAAAAACTCGGCTGGGCCGTCGGCGTCGATCCCTTGATCCTTGACCTTGATGGTGATGGCATTGAGACCCTGGGGATTGATCAGGGACAGCGATGGTTTGACTTTGACAATGATCTGTTCTCGGAGAAAACGGCTTGGCTGAAAGGCGATGATGGTTTTCTGGTGCTGGATGAAAACGGCAACGGGCGTATTGATCATGTCGGCGAAATGTTTGGCGGACTTGGTCAGTCGGGGATTGATGAACTTGCAACCCATGACTCCAATCACGACGGCAAGATAACGCTTGCTGATGCCATCTGGTCGGAACTCAGGGTCTGGCGTGATCTGGATCAGGACACGATCACCGATGAAGGCGAGTTGTACACGTTGCAAGGCTTGGGCATTACTGAGATCAATCTCACAAAGACTGCAGTAAATTCTGTAACACCACAGGGCAACACGCTGCTGGACAAGGCGAGCTTCACATTCACGTCCGGCGGCATTGGTAACATGTACGATGCGTTGTTCCGCTTCAACGATGTGAACAGCCACTTTAACGGTGAATCCGGCACCGCGTCTTGGTTGAAGTCCGTCCCCATCGATGCGCGTGGTTTTGGCAGCATTGTTGATTTGTCGGTTGCCATGTCGAATGACTTGCGTCTGGGTGAGGTTGTGGCGGCGGCTTCGGCTGTTATGACGGTGCCCAAGCTCAAGCTTCTCCGGGCGCAGGCGGGGGAGGCTTTGGGGCTTTGGGGTGGGGTGAATGAGCTTTCGCGGGAATTGACACCTGTCCGTGTACTGACGATTGACGGCAAGGCGACGCTGGCGGATTATGGCGTGTACCATGAAGACGCTTCGGGTGGGTTCTGGCGGCTGCATTCAGGTGGCCCCGTTCAGGTGTCAGGCGTCACGATTGCACGGGCGACACTTGAGGACATTCTTGCGCAGCCCGGTTTCCATCTGGAGCAAACCTTCTCGCCATCGGATCGCGGCAAGGCTGTGCAGTTCCGCGAACCCAAGGCTTATCTGGTGCAGGTGGTTGCGGGCCGCGCGGTCGTCCTCGACGTTGCATCAACAGCTGACGCCCGGCCCCTGCCCCCCGGCCAGGAATGGCGGACGGAGGCGCTTGGTTTTAATCCCTATGCGGATGTTCCCGTCGAAGCTATCGGTGTGAAGTTCGTCGATGGCAAGGTGGTGGATTATACGGTTGAGGTGACGGATGCTGCGGGCACGTTTTATGTCTGGGCCCGCAACCTTGATTATGCGGCGGAGCTGCAACATTACACAGGCTCG
>JAYUVC010000268.1:0-17459 GCA_043754325.1 Hyphomicrobiales bacterium | reverse complement strand
CTCGCCGGAAGATGTTGTATCTGTGGCAGGTGAAGTGCCTGATCCGGCCTTGATTGCCGACGAAGGCAAGCGCCAATCGAAAATCCGTGCGCTTGAATATATGGGCCTCCACGCAGGCCAGAAAATCACCGACATTCCGCTTGATGTCATCTGGATCGGCTCCTGCACCAATGGCCGCATTGAAGATATGCGGGCCGTTGCCGAAGTGGTGAAGGGCAAAAAGATTTCCGCCAATCTGGACTATGCCATGATCGTTCCGGGATCTGGCCTCGTCAAGGAACAAGCGGAAGCCGAGGGCTTGGACAAAATATTCCTTGATGCAGGCTTTGAATGGCGCGAACCCGGCTGCTCCATGTGCCTGGCCATGAACCCCGACCAGTTGAAACCCGGCCAACGCGCCGCGTCGACCTCAAATCGCAATTTTGAAGGCCGCCAAGGCTACAAGGGCCGCACGCATCTGGTCTCCCCGCAAATGGCCGCAGCCGCAGCCATTGCCGGGCGCTTTGTGGATATCAGGTCACCGTAAACCACAGTCCCAAAATTAATTTTTAACGATTGATTAAGCTTTCCTTTACGCTAAAGACACCGCTCAAATGCTAGGCATGATCCAGGCAGCGGGGGCTGTCGGTGTTTTAGCGTTCGAGGGGTTTGTCAAGTGAGCAATACAGTCAAGGCGGATGCCGCCTTTTTGCGCCGCGTATTTTTGGCGCTGGTTTTCGTCACCACGGTCACAGGCGGTTTGGCCGCTTTTACCACAGTTCAAGCCATGAACGCCCAAGGTACCAAGGCCTGCCTGTTCTTCTGCGAATAAGCAGTCAGATTTCAAAATAAAGAAACCGCCCGTGTGGGAGAACACGGGCGGCGCAAAGCTGGATGAAACAGGGCTGAAATCAGTAGCCGTAGCTGTCACATACCAGCTTGGTCTTGTATTTCACGATCTTGTAGCCATTTTTCCAGAACACTTTCTTGACCTTCACATAGTGGCAATCCGGCTGATAATCGGAATAGTAATGGTTGTTGTTGTAGCCGTGATAGCCACCGTAGCCGCCGAAAAACAAATCGACATTGACCTTGGCCTGGGCGGCAGATGCGCCGGCGGCAAGAGCTGAAACAGCGGCAAGTGCGATAATGATCTTTTTCATGATGGTATTCCTTTGTGGTTGGTTGGGTTGGGGTAGGCACTTTCGATGTTTTGGTTTTAGGTGAGCGGCCCTGAACCGTTCCTGAGGCCCTAATTTATCTGCGGTTCATGTTGAAAGCGGCTGTGCCACGGTCTAGAAGGCCGCCACCATGAGCAGCAAACCCACCATATTCATTGACGGCGAAGCAGGCACCACGGGCCTCCAGATCAGGGACCGCTTGAAGGGCCGCACCGATTTGGAACTGGTGTCGATTGATCCGGCCCGCCGGAAAGATGCCTCTGCCCGCCGCGATCTGTTGAATGGTGTCGATGTCGCCATTCTCTGCCTGCCGGACGACGCCGCAATTGAGGCTGTATCACTCATTGACGCTGGCTCCAGAACCCGCGTCATTGATGCCTCGACGGCTTTCCGCATCAACCCCGATTGGGCTTATGGGTTCCCTGAACTGGACAGCCATCAGGCTGACCGCATTGCCAATGCGGCCCGCGTGGCCAACCCCGGCTGCTGGCCGCAAGGCCTGATTGCACTGGTAAAGCCGCTGATTGCCGCTGGTTTGCTGCCTGCCGAAACGCCGGTGAGCTATGGCGGTGTGTCCGGCTACTCCGGCGGCGGCCGGAAGATGATGGAAGATTATCAGTCCAAGGGTGGTGCGGCTTCGCATTTTGCCCCTTATGCCCTCAGTTTCAACCACAAGCATTTGCCGGAGATGCAGCACTACACCGGCGTGACGCAGGATGTATTGTTCCAGCCCGTCGTTGGTAATTTCGCGCAAGGCATGTTGACCACCGTGCCGCTGCACTTCAGCAACGGTGTGACAGGGGCCGACATTCATGCCACCATCGCAGCCTGTCACGCGAAGGCCCGCTTCATCACCGTGGCTGCCCTCGACAATGCCGACACCCTCAATCCACAAGCCCTCAACAACACCAACAACATGCGCCTCAATGTCTTCGCCAATGACAAGCGCGGCCACGTTGTGCTGATGGCAATTTACGACAATCTCGGCAAAGGCGCCTCCGGTGCCGCCGTGCAAAACCTCAACCTGATGCTCGGTGCCGACGAAGCGGCCTCGGTCAATTTGTAAGGACTGACCCCATGGAAAAATTTGATCGTCTCACCGGTGTTGCAGCCCCCCTCAACATCATCAACATCGACACCGACATGATTATCCCGAAGCAGTTCCTGAAAACCATTCTGCGCACCGGCTTGGGAAAATCGCTGTTCTATGAAATGCGCTACACGCAGGATGGCCAGGAATTGCCGGAGTTTGTGCTCAATCAGAAAGCCTACCGCAACGCGCAAATTCTGGTGGCGGGCGACAATTTCGGCTGCGGCTCATCGCGCGAACATGCACCTTGGGCCTTGTCTGATTTCGGCATCCGCTGTGTGATCTCCACCAGTTTTGCCGACATCTTCTACAACAACAGCTTCAAGAACGGCATTCTCCCAATCGTGGTCACACCAGACCAATTGAAACTGCTGATGGACGACGCCGAACGCGGCTCCAACGCCACCCTGACGGTTGATCTCATGTCACAGGAAATCCGCGGCCCCGATGGCGGCGTGATAAAGTTCGAGATTGACCCCTTCCGCAAACATTGCCTGCTCAATGGACTGGATGACATTGGACTGACGCTGGAGAAGGCCGACAGCATTGCGGCTTTTGAGAAGAAGAATGAAGTGAGCCATTCTTGGCTTTAGGCGAATAGCGAATAGAAACAAGAGTTGCAAAGCATGTATAGACTATTCGCTACTCACTATTCGCTATTCGCCTCCTCGCCATGAACGCTATAATTTCCACCGTCCTCCCTGTCTTCGGTCTCATCGTGGTCGGCTATGTTCTCGCCAAGGCCAACATCATTGATGCCGTCGCCGGACGTGGCATTACGCTTTTCGTTTTCAACGTCGCCATCCCCGCATTCCTGTTTCGTACCGTGGCCACCATGGCCCCGCAGGATGGGGCACCTTGGGCCTTGTGGTTTGCATTTTTTGGCGGCTTGGCGCTGGCCTGGATTGCTGCGGCGATTGCGTCAAAATTCATCGGCAGCCTGAATGTCTCGGGCGGAGCCGCGGCGTCGATGGCCACGGGCTTTGGCAATCTCGCATTACTCGGCACACCTCTGGCATTGGCACATTTTGGGCCAGTCATTGCCGTACCCTTGGGCATGATCCTCTCGATCCATGCGCCTGTGTTGTGGACGGCAGCGACATTGCACCGTGAACTCTCCCGCCACTCCTCCACATTCTCAATCACCGACACGGCGAAAGCACTGGGCCGGATGTTGGCCACCAATGCCATAATCCTTGGCCTTTTGGCGGGTGCACTCTGGCGTTTGACGGGACTGGGCCTCAACATTGTGCCTGACAGGATGTTGTCGATGCTGGCCGATTCCGGTGTGCCCACGGCCCTCGTCGCCCTTGGTGTATCGCTTGCGGCCTATAATTTGCGCGGGAGCTGGGGCGGCATGTTTGCCCTGATTGGCCTCAAGATGCTGGCCATGCCGCTGTTTGTGTTTGTGCTTGCCCGTTATGCTGTCACCTTGCCGCCACTCTGGATCAAGGTTGCCGTGTTGTTTGCCGCCATGCCCACCGGAGCCAATGCGTTTTTGTTTGCCCAGAAAAATGATGAAGCGGTTCCTGCGGTCTCTGGTGCCGTGGCCTTGGGCACAGGTTTTGCTGCCATCACTGCGTCGATGCTGTTGTGGCTGATGGATGCGGGATACATCTGACACTGGCCCCTTGAGCTGAGACGCGGCCTCATGCAAAGTCTGGTGATGCGCAGGTTTGATGTTGTCATTGTGGGGGGAGCCATCGTTGGATCAGCCACCGCTTATTACCTGAAAAAGCTGGGCTTCAACGGCTCCATCGCTATCATCGAGATGGACACCAGTTTCCAACACAGCTGCACGGCACTTTCCTTGGGTGGATTGCGGCAGCAGTTTTCAACACCGGAAAATATCGCACTCTCGATGTTCGGACTGAATCTGGTGCGCAATCTGAAACAGGAATTCGGCCCCGATGCCGATGTGGGCTTCAGGGAACAGGGCTATCTTATTCTCGCCTCGCAAGATGGTCTTCAAACGCTCGAAGACAATCACGCCACGCAAAGATCCTGCGGGGCCGACAATGTTTTGCTGAACGCCAGCGAACTCAAATCGCGCTTCCCCTATCTCAATACGGAAGGCATCGCAGCGGGATGTTTCGGACTTTCCGGCGAAGGTTGGCTTGACCCCCATTCGCTGATGGCGATGTTCCGCAAATCAGCATTGGCACAAGGTGTTGAACTCATTTCAGCCCGGGCTGTCAGTCTTGCGGATGATGGAACGCGCATCACATCGGTAACTTTGGACACCGGTGAAGCCATCGCCTGTGGTGAAATCGTCAACGCTGCCGGCACAGGAGCGGGAGCCTTGGCGGCCATGGCAAATATCGATCTGCCAGTCGGTCCACGCAAGCGCTATGTCTACGTATTGGACTGCCCTGATGCCACAGAAGCCCTGCGCCAAGGCCCGCTCACCACCGATGGCTCTGGCATCTACATGCGGCCGGAAGGGCGCAACTTCCTCTGTGGCAATTCACCGGAAGAAATCGATGAACCTGATCCCGTTGATTGGGAGATGGATCACACCTGGTTTGAAGACCGCATCTGGCCGCATCTGGCCACACGTATTCCCGTGTTTGAATCACTGAAGGTCGTGAGCAGTTGGGTTGGGCACTATGACTACAACGCCCTCGACCAGAACGGCATCTATGGCCGCCATCCTGTGATCTCGAACTTCGTTTTCGCCAATGGCTTTTCAGGTCACGGCATTCAGCAAGGCCCCGCCTCCGGAATGTTGACAGCAGAGCAGATCATCTTCGGGCAATACCGCAGCATTGACGTGAGACGTCTGGACTACGCGCGAGTCCTGCGTAAGGAACCCCTGTTTGAAAAGAACATCATCTGATGGCACGGGTACTCTGCATCTCATCGCAAACAGTCTATGGCCCCGTTGGCAACTCCGCCGCCGTGCCGGCGCTGCAAGCCGAAGGCCATGAGGTCCTGCAAATCCCCACGGTGATTCTCTCAAACCATCCGGGCCACGGCAAACCCGCAGGGCAATCCACTCCGGCAGTCCTGCTGGAGGACATGTTTGAAGCCTTGAACCGCATCAAGGCTTTCGACGGACTGAACGCTGTGATGACGGGTTACTTCACCTCGGCAGCACAAGTCATTGCGGCAGCGAAACAAATTACGGCTTTGAAACTTGCAGATGAATCACTTCATGTTCTGGTCGACCCTGTGATCGGCGACCACGGCGCACTTTATGTGCCAATCGACGTAGCCGAAGCGATCCGCGATCACTTGCTGCCACTGGCCACCATGACGACCCCGAATCTGTTTGAATTGACCTGGCTTACGGGAATTGAAACTGTGGTTGACGCTGTAAAGAAGTTGCACGTGGCCGAAACAATCGTGACATCGGTGCCAGAAAAGGCAGATGCGCTGGCCACGATTCTCCATGTCGATGGCAACGAATACACCCACATCATGCCCCGCCACGCCAAAGTGCCACACGGAACGGGTGATTTTCTGGCGGGATGTTATCTGGCGGCGCGGTTGAAGATGGCCCCTGCTTCCGCATTTGAAAGAACCATGAAGCGGCTTCAATCAGCAATTCAAAAGAGTGCGGGTTACGCCGTTTTGAACATAACGTAGTTTTTCTCCCTCGGCTCCGACCAGGGACTGCTTGCTCTACCGCAAGCTGTCCCTGAACTGTCGCTGTAGTTCGGGGACGGTTTGCAAGAAAGAGCAAACAGTCCCCTTGATCTAGGCAAACGCCTTTGCCATGACGTCGCCCAAACGCTTGGCAAATCCTGCCGGATCCGCCACCTGTTCGCCTTCCAGAATATAGGCCTGGTCCAGCAACAGGAACGCAGCATCAGAGACATCAGCAGACTTCGTCAACGCCTTGATCAAGCCATGCTTCGGATTGATCTCCAGCACCGGCGCACTGATCGACACGCCGGAGTCTTTCTGCCGCGACAGCAGGCGTTCGAGATTGCGGTCCATGACAGCATCGTTGACCAGACACACGGCACTTTCCGTCAGGCGCTTTGACACCCGCACATCCTTCACCTTGTCGCCCAGGGCCGCCTTCATCTTCTCTATCAGCGCTTCGGTTTCGGCATCCGCTTTGACTTCCTCTTTCGGCTGATCCGCAGGTTTGATATTTTCCAAATCCCCCGCACCTTGCGTCACCGACACAAAGGGTTTGCCTTCAAAACCCATGGCAGTCCGCACCCAAAACGAGTCCACAGGATCGGTCAGCAACAGCACTTCGATATCCCGCGCCTTGTAACCTTCAAGTTGCGGACTGGCTGCGGCCTTGGCTGCATCTTCGGCGGTGATGTAATAAATTGACGTCTGGTTTTCCTTCAATCCCGCCACATAGTCTTTCAGCGTCATCGCAGAGTTTTTCGTTGAGGCAAAACGTGCAATTTCAAACAGCTGGTCGCGCCGCTCATAGTCCTCATAGAGGCCTTCCTTGATCACGGGCGCATAAAGCTCCCAGATCTTCGTGAAGGCTGCGGCATCTTTTTCCGCGAGCTTTTTCAACTCCTGCAGCACACGGTTGGTCACCGCCTTGCGCACGGCTGCAACATCGGGATTGTTCTGCAACATCTCACGCGACAGGTTCAGCGGCATGTCTGAAGAGTCAACGACACCACGGACAAAGCGCAGATAGGGTGGCAGCAATTGCGCATCATCGGCAATGAACACGCGCCGCACATAAAGCTTCTGGCGGCCCTTGCGTTCAGGATCATACAAGTCAAACGGCTTTTCACCCGGCACATAAAGCAGCACATTATATTCGTGCCGCCCCTCGGCGCGGTAGTGGATCGTCAGCGCCGGATCACCTTCGACATGGGCAAGGGCGGAATAGAATTCCTTGTGCTGTTCCGCCGTTACCTCGTTCCTGGAGCGCGTCCAGATCGCACTGCCGGAGTTGATCTGTCGCACTTCAGCTCCCCCCATAAGCATGATGGGGTGTGCAATGTGATCGGAATAAGCCTTGACCACGCTTTCGATTTTCCACGCGTCAAGAAAATCCAGCGCATCTTCCTTCAGGTGCAACACAATCGTCGTGCCGCGCGGAGATTTTTCGGCCTCTTCCACGGTGAATGTTCCCAGCCCGTCAGACTCCCAGCTAAAAGCCTTGGCCGACCCTGCTTTGCGTGATGTGACCAACACTTTATCTGCGACCATAAAAGCCGCATAGAAACCCACACCAAAGCGGCCAATCAAATCGGGGGCTGCGTCCTTTGCCTTCTTCACAAAAGCTTCCGTACCAGACCTTGCGATGGTGCCGAGATTTCCGGCGAGTTCATCCGCCGTCATGCCGATGCCCGTATCGACAAGGGTCAAGGTCTTTGCAGCCTTGTCTGCCAAAATGGAGATGGAAAGCGTTGGTTCTTTTTCCAGAAGTGCGGGCTTGGCGATGGCCTCATAGCGCAACTTGTCCAAAGCATCAGACGCATTGGAGATCAGTTCCCGCAAAAACACATCACGGTCTGAATAGACCGAATGCACCATCAAGTGCAGGAGCTTGGCGACTTCAGCCTGAAACGCCTGTGGTTTGCCGATTTCGGTTTTTTCTGGTTTCGCCATGCTTGATCCCCATTCCCTGAAGCCAGATATGGGAGGCGTCAGCGGGCCGTCAAGCCCACAAAAAAACGGCCGGTAACAACCGGCCGTAAATAACACAACGCCTCAACACACGAACGCGACGCAACACAAAAACGCCCGGCTGGAACAATCTGCTCAGGGGGGCTGGGGGGCTTGGAACCGGAGCCTGCCCAGCCGGGCTATCGAGGCAACATGGGTTTTATCAACCCTCACATGGGCCAAGGCGGGGCGCAATTGGGGCAAAATCGAGAAATTTGCACCTGGCCTTGTCAAATCATGTGAAGCATTTCAAAGTGACGGTCACATGACGGGCAGCAAGCGACAGGAGGTTCGGCCATGGGGACTGCCATTGATCAACGCGTGCAGGGTGAAAGTTCTGCCGAGGTTATCCGTTTTCCAAATACACCCAAATCCATATCTTTTGATCGCCAGGAATTGTCACAAATCCTTAATCTTTACGGGCGTCATGTGGCTTCTGGCGAATGGCGCGACTACGCCATGGATTTCGGCAAGGATGCCGCAACCTTCATGGTATTTCGGAAGGCCTCTGAACAACCGCTTTATCGCATCGTCAAAACCCCCGACCTTGCCCGCAAACAAGGGCAATATGCAGTGGTGGCGCATGGTGGACTGGTTTTAAAGCGCGGCCAGGATTTGGCACAGGTTCTGCGCGTGTTGCTCAAGACACCAAAGCTGTCCGGCGCGTGAGCCGTTCCGCCAGCAGCGACAATACCAAAGCACTCGCCATGAAGCCCAGTGCCACAAAGGGAGTGGCCTGCATCTGGCCGTCATCAATCATGCGCCCGCCCGCCGCTGAACCAATGGCTTGGCCGAGATAAACCACAGAGGTGTTGAGAGCGACAGTTGCCGCCGCCAGATGGGGCGCCAGCGCCACCAGCCTGCTCTGTTGCAGGGAGTTTGATGAGAAAGACCCAAGTCCCCAGAACACTGCAGCCGCCATGGCAGGCCCGATCTGCCCCCAGAACAACGCAAAACCTGCAAATCCCGCACAAAGCGAAAGCAAAGCCACTGCGATCACCCGGTCAATCCCGAACCGCGCCACCACGCGCGAGGCCAGCATGTTGCCGGTGACACCCGACAGCCCCACCACGGCAAACATGAGTGAAATCGTCTGCGGAGAAGCCTCAAAAGCATCTTTCAAAATTTTGGCGATATAGCCGAACATGCTGAACTGCGCCGACATCGAGAACAGTG
Source organism: Hyphomicrobiales bacterium (assembly GCA_043754325.1). Lineage (GTDB taxonomy): Bacteria > Pseudomonadota > Alphaproteobacteria > Rhizobiales > Aestuariivirgaceae > Aestuariivirga. The sequence continues at coordinate 8,432 of JAYUVC010000268.1, read as the reverse complement.
TGACAATAAACACCAGCCACAACAACGGCGATGCAAAGGTTTCTTTCCAGGCCGCAAAGTTCAAAGGCGTCACGAACAGTCTGGGACGAAGCGTCAGCCAGACACACAAGGCCGCAAGCAGCGAAAGCCCAGCCATTCCGCCATAAACTGCGCGCCAGCCAAACGCATGCGACAGCAGGGAACCAAGCGGAATGCCGGCAACCGAGGCTGCCGACCAGCCAATGAAAATGAAGGCAATCGCACCCGCACGTCTGTCCGCAGGTACCAGCAACCCGACCGTCGATGCAGCCTGCGGGGTAAACACTGCAGCCCCGATAACAGTGATGGCGCGCAGGATGATTTGCAACTCAAATGAGGGCGCAAGAGCCGCTGCCGCATGGCCCGCAGCGTAAAGGCATAACGCCGCCACCAGCAAGGGCCGGCGATCCATCCGGCTGGTCAGGGCCGCCAGCGTTGGCGCACCAATGCCCACCACTAAGCCACCCACAAACAACAACATTCCCGCCCGTGAAGCCGTAATTTCGAAGTCTGCGGTGAAATCATTCAGCAAGCCCGCAGGCAAAAGAATGCCTGTACCGATGATGAAATTGCCAAGCATCAGCATCCACAGCGAAAGGCTGTTGTTGGTTTTGGTGGTCTGCGACATCAAGGGCTCTCTTCGCACATGCGAAAGGCGCTTGCAGTGCGCCCGTCAGGGGGATAGGTTTCAGTTTCATTTGAACCTGAACAGTCGAAAAACCAACATGAAAATCACAAAAGTCGGCGTCATCGGCGCCGGACAAATGGGCGCCGGCATTGCCCACGTCTGCGCCCTTGCAGGCTATGACGTAGGCCTGAACGATATTGGGTCTGATCGTATTGCAGCCGGCAAGGAGCTGATCGCAGGCAATATGGCCAGACAAGTGAAATCCGGCAAAATAACCGATGACCAGCGCACATCGGCCTTGGCCCGCATCAGTGCCGTGCCTGATTTCGCAGGTTTTGGTGACCATGACCTGGTGATTGAAGCGGCATCAGAAAAAGAAGCGTTGAAGCACGAGATTTTTGCAAAACTGTCGCCCCATCTGAAACCCGAAGCGCTTCTGGGTTCCAACACCTCATCCATCTCCATCACCCGCCTTGCCGCAGCCACCGACCGTCCCGAAAAATTCATGGGCGTACATTTCATGAACCCGGTGCCGGTCATGGAACTGGTGGAATTGATCCGCGGCATTGCCACTGATGACGCAACCTTCCAGACCGTCAAGGCCTTTGCGTTAGGGCTTGGCAAAACCATCGCCGTCTCCGAAGATTTCCCCGCCTTCATCGTCAACCGCATTCTGCTGCCCATGATCAACGAAGCGGTCTACGTGCTGTACGAAGGTGTGGGAGGTGTGGAAGCCATCGATACCGCCATGAAACTGGGCGCACACCACCCCATGGGACCACTACAGCTGGCCGACTTTATTGGCCTCGATACCTGTTTGTCGATCATGCAGGTTCTGCACGAAGGCCTGAGCGATTCAAAATACCGCCCCTGTCCGCTGCTGGTGAAATATGTGGAAGCGGGTTGGCTGGGACGAAAAACCAAACGCGGGTTCTATGATTATCGCGGTGAGGTGCCGGTTCCGACGCGGTGATTTAATCCGTCCACGGATTGATCAGCGTCAATCCGGATTTCAGAAAATGTTTGGTATTGCGTGTGGCGAGTTGGGCTTTGTGGCGCAAAGCCACGGCCGCAATCATGCCATCGGCGATCGCCACTGGATCACCGGTTCGCTTGCGCAACCCGCAAAAATCGCCGTAAGCCAAAGCCGAAACTTTATCAAATTCATAAACACGATTTTCAAAACGCGCTTGCAGGGATTTGAAGGTTCGCTCCAAGCGGTGGGACCGTTCAGCTGGTCTGATGCGCTCTATGCCAAAGGAAATTTCAGCGATAGCGATTGTGCTCAATGCCAACTGGTCATCATGCCGCTTTAACCACTCCAACACGGTCAATTCCGGTTCGGGCCGCATGATTTCTGATACCACATTGGTATCCAGAAAAATCATAATTCAACTGGCTCGTGCGGTTTGTAGTCTTCTCGGATTAGGGCTTCCAAATCAATGTCTGCTTCACCTTCGACGTGATTGTCGCGGACCAGACGGTCCCAAAATTCACCAGCTGATTCCTTTTTTACGGGGTGTCGATGGTCGCCATAAAGTTCCAAGGCAATCTCAACCACTTGCGTAATGGTGCGACGGTCCTCATCGGCAAACTGAAGCGCCAAGGCTTTGGCTTTATCCGACCTGATTGAGAGTTGCGCTTGGCTCATGTATTTCAGTTAGCATATATAGCAAATGCTAGCAAGTGCTAGCATTACTTTTCCGCCAACAACGCCTTCACCATCGCCAGCGCTTCCGGTGAGGCCCATTCGAGCGGTCCCAAAACGCGCCCCGCTTCTTTTCCGTTCCGGTCAACCAGAATCGTCGCCGGAAGGCCCAAGGCCTGCACAGCCATCAAGGTTTTTCCTTCAGGCTCCACATAGGCCGCAAGACTGGTTGCACCAATGTCTTTGAGAAATGCTTGTGATGCCGCCAAGCCCTTGCGGTCCAGGCTTAGCGCCACCACTTCAAAATCCGGCCCGCCCAGCAAGGTTTGCAACTTGGCCAAGTCCGGCATTTCCTTCCGGCACGGCGCACACCAGGTAGCCCAGAGATTGAGCAGCACCACGCGGCCCTTCCATTTCGACAGGTCCAGCGTTTCGCCCTTGTCATTGCTGAAGCTGAAGGCGGCAATGTTTCTGCGTTTTGGGTAAATGACAAATCCGGCCATCGGACCCGTCAACAAGGCTTTGGAGAAACCACCGGCAGGCACTACCGGTTCCGCGACTTCCTGCTTGCGCGGGGAACCCTCGAACCCGTAAATGCCATAGGCGCCGGCAGCGATGGCCAGCACGGCAATAAATGTTTTGATCAGTCTGGATTGGGTCATGCTCTCTCCACTGCTATATGGGGACTTCGATGGCAAATAAAATGTGGGGTGGCCGTTTTTCCGAAGGTCCGTCTGCCATCATGGCCGCCATCAACGCTTCCATCGGTTTTGACAAGCGGCTTTACGCGCAAGATATTGCAGGCTCCAAGGCCCATGCGCAGATGCTGGCAAAGCAGGGTATTATCACAAAGTCTGATTGTGTGGCCATTCTGAAAGGTCTCGATCTGATACAATCCGAAATAGAAAATGGAACATTCGTGTTTTCAGATGCTCTCGAAGACATTCACATGAATGTCGAACAACGTTTGCGTGATCTGATCGGCACTCCCGCCGGACGTTTACACACGGCAAGGTCGCGCAATGATCAGGCGGGCACCGATTTCAGGCTCTATCTGCGTGACGTGGTGGACAATGTTGATAATGCACTTGCCGCCTTGCAGCTCGCCATGACCGAACAGGCGAAGGAACATGCCGCCACCATCATGCCGGGCTTCACGCACTTGCAGGTGGCACAACCCGTAACCTTTGGTCACCACATGCTGGCCTATGTCGAAATGATCGCCCGCGACCGTGGCCGCTTTGCCGATGCGAGAAAACGCATCAACCTCTCGCCTCTGGGGGCCGCTGCATTGGCGGGAACACCCTATCCGATTGACCGTGACATGACAGCAAAGGCCCTGGGCTTTGCGTCGCCCATGCGCAATTCCATGGATGCCGTGGCATCACGTGATTACGTCATGGAAACGCTGGCCGCAGCGACAATTTGCTCAGTCAACCTTTCGCGCCTTGCAGAGGAAATCGTCATCTGGTGCTCTCAGCAATTCCGTTTCATCTCATTGTCAGACAAGTTCACAACCGGCTCCTCCATCATGCCGCAAAAGCGTAACCCTGATGCAGCCGAATTGGTACGCGCAAAACCTGGCCGAATCTTGGGAGCCTTCACCGCCCTGTCGATGGTCATGAAGGGCCTGCCCATGACCTATTCCAAGGACATGCAGGAAGACAAGGAACCGACTTTTGACGCGGTTGATTCTCTGGCCCTCGTCATTGCCGCCATGGAAGGCATGGTCAGGGATATGACACCCAACAAACAGGTCATGCACGATGCGGCCTCATCAGGCTTTGCCGTTGCCACTGACTTGGCCGATTGGCTGGTGCAGTCTTTGAACCTGCCCTTCCGCGATGCCCATCATGTCACGGGCGGCGTAGTAGCTCTGGCAGAATCGAAAAAACTGAAACTTGATCAACTCACACTCGAAGATCTGCAAGCCATCGAACCCAAGATCACCAAAGACATTTTCAAAGTGCTCACCGTTGAGAATTCGGTTGCTTTGCGCAAAGCACTTGGTGGAACATCGCCAGCAAATGTAAAGCGTGAAGCGGCACGCTGGATGAAACAGTTGAAGGGCAAAACCAAATGAATAAAATGATCCTCACGCTTCTGATCGCCCTCGCCCTCGCCTCCTGCGGTGTGCGCGGTGATCCGGAAGCCCCACAATTCACACAAAGCCAATAATCCATGCATCATTTCAACTATCAGGGCGGCACGCTGCATGCCGAAGACGTGAATCTTGCCGCCATCGCCGATGAAGTGGGAACCCCTTTCTACGTTTATTCCACCGCCACACTGGAACGGCACTTCCAGGTCATGGACAAGGCCTTTGAAGGGACGGATCATCTGATCTGCTACGCCATGAAAGCCAATTCCAACCAGGCCGTCATCAAAACCATGGCGGCACAGGGTGCGGGCATGGATGTGGTGTCGGAAGGTGAACTCCGCCGTGCTTTGATGGCAGGCGTTCCCGCCCGCAAAATTGTCTTCTCCGGCGTGGGCAAAACCGCCCGCGAAATGGCACTTGCCCTGAAAGAAGGCATCGCCTGTTTCAATGTTGAATCAGAACCGGAACTCGAATTGTTGTCGGCCGTGGCAAATCGCGTGGGACAGCGCGCCACTGTTTCGGTCCGCGTCAACCCTGATGTGGACGCCAAAACCCATGCCAAGATTTCAACGGGAAAAGCCGGTGACAAGTTTGGAATTTCATGGACACGCGCCCGCGACGTCTACGCCAATGCCGCCAAACTGCCGGGCATTGATGTGGCGGGCATTGACATGCACATCGGCAGCCAGATCACCACTTTGGCACCCTTCGAAAAAGCCTATGCCCTGATGGGTGAATTGACCAAAACCCTGCTCAGCGATGGCCACAACATCCGCCATCTCGATCTGGGTGGCGGCCTTGGCATTCCCTATCGTGGCGACAATGACGTGCCACCTCATCCAGACGAATATGGGGCCATGGTGAAGCGCGTGCTGGGGCCACTGGGCCTGAAATTCGTGCTGGAGCCGGGCCGCATGTTTGTGGGCAACGCCGGCATTCTCGTGACCCGCGTCATCTATGTGAAGGACACCGAAACCAAAATCTTCGTTATTCAGGACGGTGCCATGAACGACCTGATCCGACCCACACTTTACGATGCGCATCATGACATCTGGCCTGTTGCCGAAAGCGGCAAAGAAGCCGAGATGATCATCGCCGATGTGGTGGGCGGCGTCTGCGAAACCGGTGACTATTTCGCCAAAGACCGCCGCATGCCCCGCCCCGAACAAGGCGACCTTCTCGCCATCATGACGGCTGGTGCCTATGGTGCCGTGCAAGCTGGAACCTACAACACCCGTCCACTGGTTCCGGAAGTTCTGGTGCGCGGCGACACATATGCGGTGGTCCGCGCCCGCCCCAGTTACGAAGAATTGATCGGGCTGGACGCGCTGGCACCTTGGCAAACAGTTTAAGGAGCGGCACAAATCGGCCCGATTGTGTTAGCATTGTAAGGCAATGACGAACGAACAGCGCCCCGAGAACCTGAAACGCCTCGACCGCAAGGTTGTGAGGCAAAAAGTCTATATGGCTTTTGAGAACCTGTGGGCGGCTTGGGCCAAGCCCATGATGGCGTTTGGCATTGGTTTGATTCTGTTGGCTTCCGGGCTGCTGACGCTGTTGCCACTTTATGCAAGGCTTGCCGTTTTGGCGGCGATGGCCATTACAATTTTGTGGACACTGCGTCCCCTCTTGAACTTGCCGCGCATCAAACGCCTGCAGGCCCTGCGCAAACTCGAAATCGCATCGACAATATCCCATCGCGGTGTCTCCAGCGCTGGCGATGATCTTGCCAGCGAAATCATGGACCCGCGTGCCGAAAGCCTGTGGACCGAACACAAGCAGCGCCAACTGGCAAAACTTGAAGATATAAAACTGGTTCCCCCGCAATCGCGTTGGCGGCAGTTTGATCCCTATGCCTTGCGCGTTCCCGTGGCACTGGGATTGGTCGCCACTCTCATTCTGGGCCAAGGCTCGCTGACACAAAACCTCCGCGAAGCCGCACGATTCACGCCCGCCATTCCTGCCATTCCGCTGGCACTGGATGCCTGGTTGAAACCACCAGCCTACACGGGCCGTCCGCCGCTCTTGCTGACCAGCAACGTAATCCGCGAAAAACTGGCAACGGGTGCTGATATCGAAGTGCCAGAAAATGCTGTGTTCAGCTTGCGCATTTCAGGCGCTGGCAAACCGGAGCTTAAATTTCTCAGTCCAGGCACAAATGACATCGTGAAAGACATCACGGCCAAATCAGAATTGAAAAACGGAACTTTGACCGCCGAGGCAACATTAAGTCGCCCCGCAACCATAGTCGTCACCGATGGCTTGACTGAACTGGCCCGTTGGCCTGTGATTCTTGTTCCCGATGCGCCGCCGACACTGGCCCTCACTGAAAAACCGGTTGGTGACGCCAAAGGCAATCTCAGCCTCAAATGGCAGATCAAGGATGACTACGGTGTGCGCAAGATCACCGGTGAAATGGAACTTGCCGATGAGCAGGATGGTGAGGTGGGGTTTGAGTCAAACGGCATCTTCCTGTTTGATGCGCCCGAATTGAAATTTCCGATGCGGCGCGGCAATTCAAAAGACGAAAAAGTCACATCACGCTTTGATCTGGCCAAACACCCGTGGGCGGGGTTCAGCGTCATCCTGAATATGACCGCTGAAGACGCCGCAGGCCAACAGGGCAAGCTTGAACCCGTTACTTTCAAAATCCCTGAGCGCGTGTTCGTAAAACCGCTGCCCCGTGCGCTGATTGAACAGCGAAAGCAACTGGTTCTGTTTCCGGAGCGCGCCACCCAGGTCAGCCAATTGATTGACGCCGTGAACCTCTACCCCGCAGGACTGTTTGACGGACATACGCCATCCATCATGATGGGGGCCATTTCGTCGCGCTTGCGCAATGCGTCGGGCTATGGCGAGATTCACGCCGCCATGGACATGATGTGGGACCTGGCCGTGAAGCTGGAAGACGGCTCGCTGTCTGATCTGCGCGCAGAACTCAAATCCCTGAAAGAGGAACTGGAAAAAGCGCTGCGCGAGGGCGCACCCAAGGAACGCATTGCCGAGCTCATGGACAAGCTGAAAGGTGCGATGAACAAGTACTTGGACGCCATGCGCGAGCAGGCCGAAAAGCAGGCCGCCGAAGGTGGTCCCAAGCCCCAGAACGGCGAAGGCAAATCAGTGTCCCGCGAAGATCTGGAGAAGATGCTCAAAGACATGGAAGAGATGTCAAAGGGCGGCAACAACGACATGGCCCAGCAGATGCTGGATGAGCTGGACAAGCTGCTGCAGAATTTGCAACCGGGCGGTCAGGACCAGCAGGCAGGCGGCGAAGGCAGCATGGACAACATGATGCAGGGCTTGGGCGACATGATGAAAAAGCAGCAACGCCTGATGGATGAAACCCAGCGCATGCCGGGTCAAGGCGAACAGGAGGGTCAGCAAGGCGAAGGTGGCGACCAGCCCGGTGAGGGCAAAGGTCTGGCGGATCGCCAGCAGCAACTGCAGAAACAACTCGATGGCCTGCGTGGGCAAGGCGGTCAAAACCCAAGCCTCGATGACGCCGGACGCGCCATGGGTGAAGCGGGAGACGCGTTGAAAGAGGGCAACAAGGAAGGCGCCCTGCAAAAGCAGGGCGAGGCCTTGGACAAATTGCGCAAAGGCGCACAGAAGCTGGCCGAGGAGATGCGCAGGAACGGTCAGGGTCAGAAAAGCGGTGAAGCCCGGGACGGCGAAGGCCGCGGCAACGATGACGATCCACTGGGCCGTCCCCGTTCCACCCGCAATCCCGACGAAGGCCCTGACAAGGATATGCTGCCAAACGAGCAGGCCATGCAAAAGGCCCGTGAAATTCTGGAAACCCTGCGCGCCAAAGCCAATGAACGCGGACTCTCAGATCAGGAAAGAGCCTATATCGACAGGCTGTTGAGGGGCATGTATTGAAACTGGAGGAGGGACCTTTGCATAATTCTGAATGCGCTTCACCAGCCCTTCGAGGCTCGCAAGGGCTCGCACCTCAGGGTGAGGGAAAACAACAACTTACCTCACCCTGAGGTGCCGCGCCTTCGCGGCCTCGAAGGGCTCGTGGTCAAGAACGA
>JAYUVC010000267.1:0-20895 GCA_043754325.1 Hyphomicrobiales bacterium | reverse complement strand
GCCGCCGCCGAAATCGATATAGCGGTTGCCTTCAATGTCCCAGATCTCGGAATTCTCGGCCTTTTCCGCCATGACGGCAGCGCCCATGCCGATGCCGCGCGACACGGCCTTGGCGCGGCGTTCGACCCACTCCTTGTTTGAACCGAGTGAGGGAGAGGTGACGGGTGCGTTCATGATGTGCTCCATACAATTTCGAATATCAGCCTGCATTGTAATGCGCTTGACCCGTCGCCAGCAACACGATTCACTGGGACCAGTTGGTGAGTGACAAGGATTGGGTGATTTGGCTGATATTCTGCGCATGAATGCGGTGGACGTGGTGTACCGTTTGCAATCAGGAGCGCTGTCGCCGCTTGATTGTCTTGACGCCTTGGAGCGTCGCATTGAAGCGGTGAACCCCAAGGTGAATGCCTTGGTGACCCTGTGCTTTGATCGCGCCCGCAAGCATGCGCATGAGTTGATGCAGCGCCCGATCAACGAACGCGGTGTGCTGGCGGGGCTTCCCGTGCCGATCAAGGATTTGACCGATGTGGGCGGCGTGCGCTCAACTCAGGGCTCCAGAATTTTTGCCGACCGCGTGGCACCCTTATCCGACATTCTGGTGAAACATCTGGAGGCCGAGGGCGGTATCATTTACGCCATGTCCAACACACCGGAATTTGGTGCTGGTGCGCAGACGTTCAACGATGTGTTTGGCATTACGCGCAATCCGTGGAACACGGGTTTAACGCCATCGGGATCATCGGGTGGAGCGGCAGTTGCGCTGGCCACGGGCATGGCGTGGCTGGCGCATGGGTCGGATATGGGAGGCTCCCTGCGAAGTCCCGCCAGCTTTTGCGGGGTTGTGGGATTGCGGCCATCGCCGGGGCGGGTGGCAGCATCCGTTGTCGGCAAGATTGATGGCACCCTGGGGCAGGAAGGCCCGATGGCGCGCAATGTGACTGATCTTTGTTTGCTGCTGGATGCCATGAGCGGTTTTGAATCCGGTGATCCCCTGTCACTGCCGAAAGAAAAACATTCATTCTCGTCGGTGATGCAGAACCATTGGAAGCCGAAGCGCGTGGCGTTTTCGCGCGACCTTGGCATCACACCGGTTGACCCTGAGGTTGCGGCCATTGTTGAAGCAGCGGCGCGGAAGCTTGAAGCCAGTGGTGTGATTGTTGAAGAGGCGCATCCGGATTTGCGTGAGGCGATGGAGTGTTTCCAAACACTGCGTGCACTGGGCTTTGCAACGGGCATGCATGATTTGCTGTTGCACCACCGGGACGAGCTGAAAGCCGATGTCATCTGGAATATCGAAAAAGGACTGGCGTTGAATGGCGGTGACATTGCCAAGGCAGAACGCCAGCGCGGCATTTTGTTTCACCGCATGAATGAGTTTCTGCACCAGTATGACGCATTGCTCTGCCCCGCCACCATTGTGCCGCCGTTTCCGGTGGTGCAGCGCTATGTGACGCATTGCAATGGCGTTGAATTTGAAACCTATGTCGACTGGTTGCTGATTGTTGCTGTTGCAACGCTTTGCGCTTGCCCGGCCATATCCATACCTTGCGGGTTCACCGGCAGTGGGTTGCCCGTGGGACTGCAGATCATCACGGCCAACCGCAGCGATGCCAAATTGCTGGCGGTGGCAAAACACGTGGAAGACGTGCTGGAGTTGGGTGCCATCACGCCGATTGATCCGCGTGGCTGAGAATTTTGTCACCCTCGTCACCGAGGTTCGCCAATGCAATTTTTGTCCTGATCTGCCACTTGGGCCCCGGCCAATTTTCCAGATTGGACAACAGGCGCGCATTCTCATTGCAGGCCAGGCACCCGGTCGTCTGACCCACGCAAAAGGCTTGCCGTTTGACGATGTGTCGGGTGACCGATTGCGCCAGTGGATGGGACTTTCGCGGGAGATGTTTTATGATGAGAATTTGATCGCCTGTTTGCCCATGGGCTTTTGTTACCCCGGCAAGGGCAAGGGTGGTGACCTTCCCCCACGGCGTGAATGTGCGCCACGCTGGCGGCACAGGCTGTTGCAGCTGTTGCCAAGCCTGCAATTGACGCTGGTGATCGGACAATATGCAAAGGCCTTCCATTTCCCGGATGACAAACGCAGCCTGACGGAGCAGGTGCGGGCTTGGGATGGCCAGAGTGCTTGCATTCCGCTGCCGCATCCATCGCCGCGCAATGGCTTCTGGCTTGGCGCCAATCCGTGGTTTGAAACAGATGTGTTGCCAATGTTGCGCCACAAGGTGCAAATGGCGCTGCATGACCCATGATCTTTTAAAGCACCTGCGCGTACTCGAGCCTCACCCCAACATTTTTGCCTTTTACGATGGCCGGGTTGAGGGCCATCAGTTCATGGTGGATCACAATTGGGTTGATGATGGGGCGCTGTCTCTTGGCATTGCGAGTTATGCCATTGTCAGCGGCAAACATGCGCTGGTTTATGACACGCATGTATCGCTGCCGCATGCGCAATTCATTCGTGACACACTCGTGGCGCGGGGTGTTTCGGAATTTTCCGTGGTGCTCAGCCATTGGCATCTGGACCATGTGGCGGGAAGCCATGTGTTTGCGGATTGCCCGGTGATTGCCAACCGCCGGACGTTTATGCATCTGCGCGAAAACCAGACGGCAATCGAGAATGGCACGCATCATGGTCCGCCATCCATCAATCCGCTGGTGTTGCCAGACCGCATGTTTGGTGGCCGCATGACTTTGAACGTTGGTAAAATCGCAGTGGAATTGATCGAGGCAAATATTCACAGCGATGATGCGACGGTGATCTGGATTCCGGAGCGCGATATTCTGCTGGCGGGTGACACCATGGAAGACACGATCACCTATGTGGGCGAGCCACAATTTTTCGACACACATCTGGCTGATCTCGACCGGCTGGCGCAACTCGAACCTGCGTTTATTCTGCCCAATCACGGTGACCCCGATATCATTGGTGCTGGCGGTTACGACAAGGGACTGATCAAGGCGCAACAGCAATATATCCGCATGCTGAAGCGCTGTCGGGACGATGAAATTTTGCGAAAGCAACCGCTGGAAGAATTGATCGCGGGGCCGTTGTCACGCGGTTGGGTGAACATGTTCGAACCTTACCGCGCCATCCACGCCCAAAACCTCGCACGTGTTTTGAAAGCAGAATTGCAATGACCCATGATGATGCCTGGTATGAACAGCAATATAATCCGCGACTCTCGGTGGACAACGTGACTGAGATTATCGACAGTTGGCGCAGGCGTTCGGTTCAATTGCGCAGCGATTTGTCCCCGATGACGGATTTCAAATATGGCTCGCACCCGCGCGAAAACCTTGATTTGTTTCGGGCTCCGAACGCCAAGGCCACACTGGTGTTCATCCACGGCGGCTATTGGCGCATGCATTCCAAACTCGAAACATCTTTCATCGCCGAACATTTTGTTGCGCGTGGCATTTCGGTGGCGCTGATCAATTATCCACTGTGTCCTGATGTGACGCTGGGCGAAATTCGAGACAGTGTGTTACGTGCCTTTGCCTATTTGTGGACACGGGTGCTGAATGCTGACGAACGCCACAGCATTGTTGTCAGCGGCCATTCCGCCGGTGGACATCTTGCAGCTTTGCATGCTGCGGAAGACTGGCACAGGCGGGGGCTTCCAGCAGATCCGATCAAGGCTGTCGTTGCGCTTTCTGGCGTGTTTGATGTGTCGCCATTGCTTCGCACCAGCATCAACGCTGATTTACGGTTGACCGGGGACACGGCGGAGGAGTTGAATCTGTTGGCGTCCGTCCCCCGCACCACGTGCCGGATGCTTCTGGCGGTTGGCGATGATGAGCCGGAAGAGTTTCATGCGCAGGCACAGCATTTGGCCAAGGCCTGGGGAACGCTGACGTCTCGCTGTGAATCGATTGCGGGCACCAACCATTTCACGATTGTCGACAACTTTGCCGATCCCGCTTCGCACTTGCATCAAGAGGTGGTGAGCCTACTCGTCAGTTAGGCCGTTGCGCTGCCCGGCTTAGTCAATTAAAACCGAAATCATAATCAACAGGGCAGGGAACACTATGTCAAACCTTACACTCGCAAACCGCGTCTGGCCGCAGGCTGGATCGTCCAATCTCGTTCGCAACATCGTGCTGGCGGTTGCCGGCAGCTTGCTGGTTGCTGCTGCGGCGCAAATCACCGTACCGATGTGGCCTGTTCCCATGACGTTGCAGACGCTTGCCGTGCTTGGTATTGGCGCTGCCTACGGGGCTCGCCTCGGAGCGGCAACGCTTTTTCTTTATGCGATTGAAGGTGCCGTCGGTTTGCCGTTCTTTGCGGGTGGCAAGTCTGGCATTGCGGATGCAAAGCTTGATTATTTCCTGCCAGCAGGATCGATGGGTTATGTCGTTGGATTTATTCTCGCCGCCTGGCTGGTTGGCAAGCTGGTTGAATCAGGTTGGGCCAATACGTTCCTGAAATCAGTATTGGCAACCCTTGCCGGAGCAGTGGTGCTTTACGTGCCGGGCCTGATCTGGTTGGGCATTTGGGCTGCAAAAACCCAAGGCATGGATGCAAGTGCCGCCGCGCAAGCTGCCATCAGCTGGGGACTTACGCCGTTCATGTTTGGTGATGCTGTGAAAGCGATCATTGCAGGTCTTGCGGTGCCTGCGGCAGGACTGGCGTTTTCGCGCAAGGGTTAAGTTCAAGAAGGGACCTCATCCGCCCTTCGGGCACCTTCTCCACGCAAGAGGGCGTGGAGAAGGGACTGCGGTTGTCCCTTCTCCAGCCCTCTTGCTGGAGAAGGTGGCGCGAAGCGCCGGATAAGGTCCCTGTCTTACTGCTGCGGTGGCGGTGGCGGCGACAACGCCCCCATCATGGCTGAGAAGTCCGTGCCGTTGACCAGCAGCTTGCCTTCGGGGCTCATGGTCACGTCCCAGGTAATCGCATCACCATCAGCCTTGCCGATGCCCTTGGCGGCAAACAGCATGGCCATGCCCTGTTGGGCGGTTTGGTCGGTTGCGGCTTGTTGCAGTTGCGCGATGACTTTGTCCATGCCGGTCATGCGGAACTTGGCGTTTACTTTTGGAAGGCCGGCAAAGCTGATGTCGGATGTGCCTTCATAGGTCAGGCTGAACAGGTCTGCGGTAATTTCGCCAGCCGGAATTGTCAGCTTGACGCCGTTGGTCGGGGCAAAGGCGGCGAGATAGGCCGCTTCTGATCCTGGTGGCACTGGCTCTTCCTTGCTCACGTCCATCTCGGTGATGAATTTGCGCGTGGGTGCCTCCAGATCAAAACCGGAGACTTCAAAACCAATTTTCATTTTCGTTGGAATGAGGCCCTTGCTCCAGGGCGGCAGTGGCAGGCCGTCGGGCAATGTCAGGCCGTTGATTTCAAAGCCTTCTGCAAAGCGCCCCTCTTTGACTGCACCGCTCAAACCAACTTTGCTGCCGCCGCCTGCCATGGCAAACTTGCCGTAGCTGGTATCAACACTGAGGTTTTCAAATGTGCCATCAGATTGCAATGCCGCAAAGAATGGCAATGTCGCCAGAAGTTTTTCTTTCAGGACGGCCTGATCCTTGACGATCAGCTCTTTGGTTGGATGCGATACGAAAAATGCTGCCACTTCCATCAATGGCTTTGACGACAGGCCTTTGGCCGTTGTCGTGTAAACACCCTTGGTCATGTTGGCCACATAGTTGATGTTCGGCATGCCAGCCTGCACCATTTCCGGCGGCAATTCCATTGTTGTGGAGGATACAAGACCGCTGAACGTCAAAGTTCCGTCGCTGTCGACAAGGCCATTGCCCGTGTCGGTGGCGGTACCCTTGCCGATCATTGATTCTACTACAGTCGCACTCTTGCTCACAATTTTGGTGTTCTTGTCTGTCTGGGTTTGCGAGATGCTGAGTTTGGATACACTGTAGTTGCTGTCCGTGAAGGCAAACAGCGTGTCATTGTAAGTGCCACTCCAGTCCACTTTCGGGCTTTCCATGACGAAACTGAAAATATCCGGCACTGACGCCGAGGCAGCAAAGGGCGCTGACGATGTGACAGCCCACAAACCATTGCCCTGCGGCACGGCCTTGAAATGGTAGGTGTCTACCTTGGCGGTGAAACCTTTCTCGGTGATTTTTTTCAGATATGGCATCGCATCAAATGCGATGTCATAACCATCACCATCAGGCGTTACTGTCACCACGCCGGGCTCTGCTCCGACATAGGACTGGATGGAAGCCAGAATGCTGGCAGCTTCACCCTCTGTTGCCGCGGCAAAACCCGCCGTAGATGTTGCCAGAAGGACAAAGAGGCCAAGCCCGAGATTTCGTGTTTTCATGATCACTTTCCAATAAATGCCCCGAAAGCCGTTTTGAGCCGTGTTTTGGTCCGGCGTCAACCGGGAGAATTTTCATGGCTAACACTTTGCCGTCATGACGCCACCACAGATTCGCCGTTGTCGCAGTCTTCAAGTTCTGCGAGGGATTTGGGAACGACAGGAGAATACCCCATGAAAATGATGTTTGCCGGGCTATTGCTGGCCACTACCTGCTGCACGAGCGTTTATGCGGCCGAGTTTTCACCAAACTCACGTGTCGATGCGGTGACCGTATTTCCGCAAGGCGCCGATATTGTGCGCGAGGTGGCCTATGATGTGCCTGCGGGCAGCCACAGCCTGGTCCTGACGGATTTGCCGCAAAATGTTGATGCACAATCGATTCGGGTTGAAGGTGTGGGGACGGGTGAGTTGCTGGTGGGTTCGGTTGACACGCGCAACCATTATCTTGGTGTTGAAGTATCTGATGTGCAACGCAAGACATTGGAAAAAGACATTCAGAATTTGCAGGTGGAGCGACAGGGGCTTGACCAGACGGTGGCGGACCTGAACCAGCAGCGGAATATTTTATATGGATTGGCGGACAAGCAATTGGTGCCGCAATCGACAACTGAAACCACGAAGGGCATTGACGCCTTGCAGTTGGGTTCCTTGCTTGATGTTGTAGGTACGCGCCTTGCCGCCTTGTCGAAAGACGTTATGACAGCGCAGAATCGCCAGCGTGACATTGACGAGAAGGTGAATGAGCTTTCGGCGAAACTGAATGAGCTTGCACCGGCGGAAGAATATCGCACGGAAGTGGTGGTGAATGTTGAAGCTGGAGCAGCGGCCAAGGGTGCGCTGCGCGTGTCCTATCGTGTGCAGGAAGCGTCGTGGGTGCCTTTTTATGATGCCCGTTTGACCATCGGCGATGGCCGGGCAAAGCCGTCGCTGGAATTGGTACAGCGGGGTGAGGTCACGCAGAACACGGGTGAGGTGTGGAAGGATGTGGTGCTGACATTGTCAACGGCGCGTCCGAGCGGCAATACCGCAGCACCGGATTTGATGGCGCGGGAAGTGAGCAAGCTGGAACTTGTACCCGCCATGGCACAAGAGTCGCTTGCCGCACCAGCACCCATGGCAAAGGCTGATATGGAATTGAAGGACGACAGCACTGCCGGGCGTTCACGCAAACTGGAGTTGGCAAAGCCGAAAGCAATCCTGCAACGCCAAGCCGTTGTTGAAGCCGCAGGCTTTCAGGCCACCTATGCGATCTCTGGTCGGGTCACAGTTGACAATGCGGGTCAAAGTAAAAAAGTCCGCATCACCTCCGGCCAGTTGGAAGCCACTTTGTCGGCCATCGTCGTGCCACGTGTTGACAACACGGCTTATCTTTCAGCCGCTTTCACCGTGGCGGGAACTGGCCCGCAACTGGGTGGCATCGTCAACCTCTTCCGCGATGGTGTTTTTGTAGGGCAAGGCAGCCTGCCGCTGCTCAACCCCACGGAAAAGGCCGAACTCGGCTTCGGTGCTGATGACCTGATCAAAGTGAAGCGTGCAGAAGTCAAACGCGTCGCTGGCGAGGAAGGTTTTTTCACCTCCTCCAACGGCGACGAGCGGGCCTGGGACATCACGGTGAAGAACCTTCACACACAGGCCATGCCTGTGCGCGTGGTGGACCGGGTACCCTTCACAGCTTCGAAAGAAATCGAAATCTCGGAGATTCCCGGCATGACGCCGCCCACTTTGCGTGATCTGGACAAGAAGCGCGGCGTACTGGCCTGGGATTTCACACTGGAGCCGCAAGCCGAGAACGCCTTGAAAACAGGCTATAAAATCACTTGGCCCGAAGGCATGCAAGTGAGTGTTGTAGAGTAACGATTTGCGCGGTTGCGCCATGGTCAAATTGCTGTAAGGACGATTAACGGCTCCAAGGGGTGAAACCTTCGGAGCCGTTTTTCGTGTCTGGATAGGAGCCTGAAATGGCAAACGTGGCAGTGGTCGGCGCACAGTGGGGCGACGAAGGCAAAGGCAAGATCGTGGACTGGCTGTCTGAACGTGCCGATGTGGTGGCGCGCTTTCAGGGCGGCCATAACGCTGGCCATACGCTGGTCATCAACGGTACGACTTACAAGCTCTCGCTGCTGCCCTCAGGCATTTTACGTCCCGGCAAAATGTCGGTGATCGGCAATGGGGTTGTGGTTGATCCCTGGGCGCTTGATTCTGAAATTGAAAAACTGCGGGCGCAAGGGGTTTCAATCTCGCGCGACAACTTGCGTCTCGCCGCCAACGCCACCTTGATTTTGCCATTGCACCGCGAGCTTGACCAGTTGCGTGAAGCTGCCGCCGGCGACGGCAAGATTGGCACCACAGGCCGTGGCATTGGACCCGCCTATGAAGACAAGGTTGGCCGCCGTGCCATTCGCGTCAATGACCTCGCCGACCTCTCGACCATAGGTCCGAAAATTGACCGCATGCTCTCCCACCACAACGCCTTGCGCCGTGGCATGGGAGTTACTGAAATCACGGCTGCATCAGTGTTGCAAGAACTGGCTGAGGTTGCGCCAAAAATATTGCCCTATGCAGATGCCGTCTGGGACCTGCTTGACCAGCACCGCAAGAAGGGCAACCGCATCCTGTTTGAAGGGGCACAAGGCATTTTGCTTGATATCGACCACGGCACCTACCCTTACGTGACGTCGTCCAACACTGTGGCAGGCCAGGCTGCGGCAGGCACCGGCGTGGGACCATCGGCTGTGAATTATGTGCTGGGCATTTGCAAGGCCTATACCACGCGCGTCGGTTCCGGCCCGTTCCCGACTGAACAAGCCAATGATGTGGGCGAATGGATTGGCCAGCGTGGCCGCGAGTTCGGCACGGTCACCGGGCGCAAACGCCGTTGCGGCTGGTTTGATGCAATCCTCGTGCGCCAGGCCATCAAGACCTCCGGCATTCAGGGTATCGCGCTTACCAAGCTTGATGTGCTCGACGGGCTTGAAGAGATCAAGGTCAGCGTTGGCTACATGCTGGACGGAAAAGTCATCGAGCGCTTTCCTGCTGCTGAAGAAGCACAGAAACGTGTTGTTCCCATCTATGAAAGTTTCGATGGTTGGACCGGCACCACGGCAGGCGCGCGGTCCTGGAATGACCTGCCGGCGCAGGCTGTCAAATATGTGCGCTTCCTTGAAGAGTTGATTGAATGTCCGGTGGCGATGCTCAGCACATCGCCTGAACGCGACGACACGATTTTGATGCGCGATCCATTTCAGGGTTGACGATGAACAGATCAATGCTGTCGGCATGGAACCAAAGTTGAAATGCAACGTTGTGTCATTTGAGAATTCATTTTCAGAAGGACATAACAATGGCACGCAAAGCTTCACGCAAAACATCTTCAATCCTGGGCCGCTTCACGCGGTCTGCTTCCAAATCGCAAAGTGACATGCTTGGAATGGCGGGCAGCCTGTTCCGTGGCAGGCAGTCGGCAGGTGCTGATAAAATTGCCTCGGTTGCAGAGGCGACCCGCAGATTGTCAGAAGATCTGTCTGACATGCCAAGTGTTCAGGGCTATGTGGAATCTGCTGCAGACCAGATGGAATATCTTTCCGACTATGTCGCTGAAAACACCCTGGAGCAAATGGTTGATGACGGCTCCGCCTTTGCCAGGCGCCATCCGGTGTCGACGGTCGCCTTCGCAATTGCACTGGGTTACGGCTTCACCAAGTTGCTGACCCATGAAAGTGCGGAAGAAACACGCAGCAAGCCTCTACGTAAAACCCCGGTGAAAACAGCAAGTCGCCCGGCACGACGCAAACGCACTGCCGCACGTACAACAAAGGCCAAAGCCAATGGAAGAGTCGCTACCGATGGCGCTGCAAGGGCGTCGTAACGACCAAACCGGCGAAAACCTGGGGGACACGCTTCGCAGGTTTTCGCAGTCGGGACGGTTATGGATCAGCGCTGAGGCGGAGCTGGCACAGGCTGAACTTGCAGCAGATGGCAAGCGCATTGCAATGATCTTTGCGCTGGCTGCCCTGGTTTTGGGAACGGGCTTGGCAGCGATCATGCTCATCACCCTGTTTCTGGTTTCGCTGCTTGCACCTTATGTTGGCGGCTTGGCCAATGCGTCCGGTATTCTCGCACTGGTGTTTGCAATTTTGGCAGCCGGTGCCGGATGGTGGGCCTGGAAGTTGGCCCATGCGAGGCTTGGCATTGTGTCTGTGCTCAAACGTTGGACGCATGTTGCCAAAAACGTGGAGCGCGAAACATGAAATCGCTGAACGAACTCAGAACTGCCGCTGATCAAAACAAGTCGGCTTTTTTTGCCGGCATGGCCGATGTAAAATCGCAACTGAAGCCTGATGCCTTGTTTGAAAGCGCTGTGCATTCAGTTGATCCGGATTTTGCGATTCTGAAACGCATGGAAGACCGGGCCAAGGGCAATCCCTTTGCCCTCATGGCGGCATTTGCCGGACTATATTTGTTGGCACGACAGCTGACGACCACAGCGCCTGTCCGGGCACCCCAAACTTCAAACCGCGGCAGGCGATCCCGCCTGATCCGTACAACAGCAAGAGGAGACCATCATGGCCACATCGACAGCGCAAAGCACACCTGATACCGTCAAAGACATTGCGAAGAAATCCCGTTCGGTAAAAAGGACCGTGAAGGCCGGACGACCAGTCGGCGCGAAGAAGCGCAGCAAGAAGACTGAAAGCATGACAAGCCAACTTTTTCGTCAGGGCAAGGATGCCGTTTCTGGTGCCTATGAAACCGCAGCAAAAGCCGGTCGCGCCTTGCCGAAAATGCCAAGTTCGCGTGAACTCCGTCAGCAAGGACACACGGTCTATACAATGATGGAAGAACGGCCGCTCGTCATGGGTGCCGTCGGACTGGGCGTTGGTATTGCACTGGCAGCGCTGCTTCCGTCGATGCGGAGCAGTGGCAAGCGCCGTTGAGTATTTGAATACGACCAAAGAAAGGCCCTCATCCGGCGCTTCGCGCCACCTTCTCCCGCAAGCGGGAGAAGTGAAACAAGAGAGCAACCTTCACTTCTACCGCTTGCGGGAGAAGGTGGATCGCGCGAAGCGCGAGACGGATGAGGGCCTGTCGGCAAACTTGAACCACCCCACAGTGCCTGCAACAAAATGGGACGAATTGCTTCGTCCCATTCGTTTTTGGATCCGGAATTCTTTACATCTTTTTATGCATTGCACCCATTGCTTCGCCCATGTGGCCCATGCACTCGTCGGCCTTGTTGGCTTTCATGGATGTTGTGGCCAAGTCCGTGTGTTTCATGGCCATGTCCTTGTTCATTTTCATCGCAGGTGGCCATCGTCGCAGCGTTGGCAGAACCTGAACAAACCAGTGCCAAAAGAGCGCCGTCCAGACAGGACAGCTTGCGAGAAAGAGCAAGCAGTCCCCTGCTGTCTCATTAATGCCCTGCGGCAGCCAAGGCGAATTCGAGTTTTTCCTTGAGTTCGCTGTCTTTGAAGGGTTTTTGCAAGACCGGAACATATTGCAGATGCGACGGGATGCCGGGGTTTCCATATCCGGTGGAAAAAATGAAGGGCATGTGTTTTTCAAACAGGGATTCTGCAAGCCCGAATGTCTGTTTGCCGCTTAAATTGACGTCCAGCATGATGATGTCGCAATCGACTTCTGCCGCTTTGTGGGTCGCATCAGTCAGGTTGGCAGCGATGGCGACGGTTTCGCAGCCCAGATCGGACAACAGGTCTTCGATGAACATGGAAATCAACGGTTCGTCTTCAATGACCAGAACCTTTATGCCAGCAAGGACTGCTTTGGCGACCATAAGCGACGCACCTTGAAAAAAAGCGGACGGTTCAGAAAACTAACAAGTTGCTAAGAGCTTGACTGCTTCAGAGCAGAAAAGCAATGGAATAATGGCAGACCGCGCCCTTGCGTCATTGCATCACTTTATACCATTTTCCAATGCCGTTGTAATCTCACATTTTACGCCACTTCTGGCGAAGGTAATCTTGACGTTGCCGCCAAGATCGTTGGCGAGATTTCGCTCAATCAGCCTGGTGCCAAAACCTCTTGATGCAGGCTTGGCAACTGGCGGGCCACCTTTTTCACGCCAGTGAAACTTCAAAATGGAATTGGCTTTTTTCACTTTCGACACACGCCAACCAATCTCAACTCTGCCTTTGGGTTTCGACAGGGCACCGTATTTCACGGCGTTGGTGCATAATTCGTGCAGGGTCATGGCAAACGCCAGCGCCATCTGGGCGGAAATCCTGGTATCGGGTCCGCTCACTTCAAACAGCTCACCTGCCGATCCGCCGTAGGGCATGATGGCACGCTCGACAATATCAGCCAATGGCGCACTTTCCCACTTTTCGCGGGTCAGCACATCATGTGCCTTGGACAGGGACATGAGGCGGTCTTCGAAGCGGGATTTTGCCTCCGCCATGTTCGGGCTTGACCGCATGGTTTGCGATGCCATGGACTGGACGGTGGCCAAGGTGTTTTTGACCCGGTGGTTCAATTCATTGACGAGGACGGAGCGTTGCTCTTCGGCCTCCCGACGCTCGGTGATGTCGGTGTTGGTGCCAATCCAGCGTATAATCTGTTCATTTGCATCGCGGACAGGCAGGGCCCGGGACAGGAACCATCGGTACGTGCCGTCTTTTCCCCGCAGCGGAAAAGTGTCTTCCCAGATTTCGCCTGTTTCAAAAGCCTTCTTGAATTTTACCACCACACGGTCGACGTGGTCAGGGTGATGCATTTTTTGCCATCCCCAACCTTTTACGTCTTCAAGTGTGGTCCCGGTATATTCAAACCATCGCATATTGAACCAATAAATTGCGCCGTCCTTATCCGTCATCCAGGCAAGTTGGCTCATGTGGTCGGCCAATGCCCGGAATTCGCTTTCACGGTCAAACAGGATTCTTTCCCCGACCTTTTCAGCGTCAATGTCCACGATCACCAGCACCACGCCATCGACCTTGTTGTCTTGCGTGACGTAGGGTCTGGCGCGAAGGGAATAGTAGCGCCCGTCCTTGTCGCGGACCTCGCGGATCGACTCGCGCAATGTCTGGATTACCTCGATTGCAAATGCATCAAGGTCGATCATATCAAGGCTGTGACGGATATAGCGGATCGGCCGCCCGATGTCTGACACCTGCAGACTAAAAAACTTTTCTGAGCGCGGATTGAAACGCCGTATCACAAGGTCCCTGCTTAACAACACGATACCCACAGGTGTGGAAATTTGCAGGTTGTTCAGGTCGTTGTAGATCTGGCTCAGCTCGACATTGCGGTTGGTCATCTCCTCATTGACGGTGATCAGTTCCTCGTTTGTTGATTCGAGTTCCTCCTTGGAAGTTTCAAGCTCCTCGTTGATGCTTTGCAGTTCCTCATTGGAGGACTGTACTTCCTCGTTCGAAGATTGCAGCTCTTCGTTTGCGGCTTCGCCCTGTTCCTGGATCGACTGCACATAGTCACGGGTTTCCGCCAGCTCCCGTTCCACCGCGGCGAGATGGCGCGCGGCTTCGCTCTTTGTGGGCTGGGGCCTGTTTGCTTCATTGTCAGACTGAAACCCGGCAACCGATGATGCACCGTCGGCGGCGTTTTCAAACAGGATCAGGAAACAACGCTCACGCAAATTTGTGAGGGGAATGACTTCCAGACTGACCTTGTGGTTTTCCCCGTGACGGCGAAACGGCACGTTTTCCTTGCGTACGGGCTTGTTGTCTTTTTTCGCCTTGTTGATGGTGGCACGCAGCGGCAGCAACAAGCCATCCCGCGCCATTTTCAGAACGTCAAAGCTTGCCTTGCCTTTTGGTGGTTCCAGATAGTCCCCGGTGGCACCCCGGAATTGCAGGATTTGCAAATCCGCATTGACCAAAACTGCGGGAGGTGAAAATTTGTTGACCAGCACACGGTCGGCTTCGCGCTGCGAGTCAAGTTCGTTGCGGTTGCCTTGTGCCCCATTATCGCGGGGGATGGGAAGCAAGGGTCCCAATTGTGGCGGTTGAGGAAGGGACCGTTTGCCCGCTGTTTTTTTGGACAGGAGGTGATAGGCAGAGGTTGTCGCCGCCTTTCGGGAAAAAATCTTCTGCTTGCGATCCACCTGGTCGAACAAATTGTCAAAGCCGCTGACAGATTCAGATGAGCCCAAAAACAGATAACCCGTAGGCTTCAGCGCGTAGTGAAACATGGGCATGGCCTTTTGCTGCAGGCTTGGCTCCAGATAAATCAGCAGGTTGCGGCAACTCACAAGGTCCATGCGGGAAAACGGCGGGTCCGTGATCAAATTCTGGCGGGCGAAGACCACCTGTTCCCGCACGGACTTGATCACCCTGTAGCCGCCATCCTCAGCAGTAAAAAAGCGCCTGAGTCGTTCAGGTGAAATATCTTCCGTCAGGGTCTTGGCATAAAGTCCTTGCCGTGCTTTTTCGAGCAAGGCCTCATGCAGGTCCGTGGCAAAAATCTGAAGTTTATGCGGGCGTGGCATGCCCTCGACAACTTCGAGAAAAACCATCGCCAGGGAATAGGCTTCCTGCCCCGTCGAACAGCCAAGCACCCACACGCGCACAGGATCATCGCCGCGCTGTTTCAGCAATTCCGGAAATATTTTCCGTTTCAAAACTTCAAAGGCTTCCGGATTGCGGAAAAAATTTGTGACGCTGATGAGGACATCAGAATAAAGCGCATCGAGTTCCTTGATATTGTCGCGCAAGGCCCGCTCATAATCTGCAAGCAAGGTGAGCCGGTTCAACACCATGCGCCTGGTGATACGGCGCTGTATGGTGGGGGATTTGTAGAGCGAGAAATCGACGCCGCAATGCTTGTGCAGCAGATTCAGAATTCCCTTGAAGGCATTGTCACCAGGCCTTGGACGACCGGCCGCTTCACCATGCACTTTGGCCGACTTCGTTGGCGGGGAACCGTGCCCGCCTGACGGCAGCGGCGTATCATCCGTCTCGTGCTGGGTGGCTGAAGCCCGGTCGTTTTCCGGGGACGCCTGTGCATCAGCACCTGCGATGAAAGGGTGCCTTGCAATATAGTCCAATTCCCGCGCGATCAGTTCGGGACTGTAGATGTGGTCAACCACTCCCGCGGCGACCGCACTGCGTGGCATGGACTCGAACTTTGCTGAACCGTCTTGCGCAAAGGTTATTCCACCTTCGGCCTTGATGGCTTCAAGCCCCAATGTGCCGTCGCTGGCGGTGCCGGACAATACGATGCCAATGGCACGTTCCTGTTGGTCTTGCGCCAAGGATTCAAAGAAAAAATCAATCGAGCGGTGAATGCCATGTGCGTTTGGGCGCGGTTGTAGACGCAACACGCCCTTTTCAATCGTCAAATAGGTGTTCGGCGGTATGACATAGATGTGGTTCGGCTCGACATGGGTTTTGTCGGTTACCTCCTTGACGGATAGCGACGTGGTTTTTGCCAATAAACCTGTCAATCCGCTTTCACGGCCTGGGTCCAGATGCTGGACCAGAACAAATGCCATGCCGGTATCGGTTGGCAAATTCTGCAACAAGTCAGTGAAGGCTTCCAATCCGCCAGCGGAAGCGCCAACGCCGACTACCAGAGTTTTTGGCGCGTCATGTTTGGGCGGGGAGGATTGACGTTTTGCCAATGTGATTTTCTTTTTCGAGGAAGAATGTGCGGCCGTTAAAAGTGCGGTTAGAGCATATACTGAAACGAGGGACTGTTTGCTCTTTCGCAAACTGTCCCTGATCTTGAGATCGGGGACAGCTTGCAAGAAAAAGCAAGCAGTCCCCTCAGCCAAACTCTAACCTATCGTTATTGAATATCAACCCTTCATTACTCCAGTTGACACGAACATTGGGAAAAAAAGGGCGACTGACTTTCACTTGGAGAAGTGTCAGCCAATCGCCCAAGTGCAGGTCCTGCCTTCGGGGGGCTAACGCTGGACCCGTAATGATGGTTTGTGGACAGTGATCAGAATACCAACGGGCGAGGGTGCGGATGGTTCCGACCAATACCAAAAATATTATTCCAAGCCGCCAATCTGCCCAAAAGTAATCCCAAAAACACCGTCATTCCCCCATGATGCCCCCATGACGCCCCCATGACGCCCCCATGACGATATCGTCTTTCTTGACTTCGCCTTTGCCGGGAACCGTCTTGGTATATTTGATGCGCTGCCTGGTTTTCCGGTCCACCTGGTGAAAATTGAGGTTTGCTTCACTTTATCTCCGCTGACACCAGCCTGATCTCAATGTTCAGCAGCGCCAGTCGCAAATGACCTTTCCAGAAGGTACGTATTGAGTCCGGCATAGTGGTCTCCAGGTCGTGGGCATTCCACATCAAATCGGGTCTCTGGATCCGGGGGGAGTCCAGAGACCCTGTGGGGCTTTATGTTTGCCGTCGTGTTTCAAATACGTCAGCCATGTTTAACGCGGATACCCGGAACTTGTTCCAGCTAGCGAATGATCATTTGAGGTTGGCTCAAATGCATGAAAAGGGACTGTTTGCCCTGTCGCAAACTGTCCCTGATCTTAAACTCGGGGACAGCTTGCAAGAAAGAGCAAGCAGTCCCCTACTGCCTCAACTAAAAATGATCACGCCTTATTCGGCTGGATGGCGTATGGGGGAAACTGGCCATGTTATCTTGCAGATCAAACCGTCTGGCTGAAAATCCAGATTGACGGTGGCCTCTGCGAAACTTTTCTCGATGAGTGTGGTGCCGAAGCTACGGGCACCTACCGCGTCTATTTTCGGTCCGCCGGTTTCTGTCCATGTCAGCACAATGCTCGGAACGTCACCCGGATTGCAGCTGATTTCCCAACCAACATCAATACGACCATTGTCGGCGGAAAGTGCTCCATATTTCAGGGCGTTGGTTGCAAGTTCATTGAATATGAGGCTGAGCGGGGCTGCGTATTCTGCTGTAATGTTCAGGATTCCCCCAGTCAGGTGGATACGCTGGCCGTTGACGAAATACGATAGCTGGTGGCGCAGCAGGGTGCCAAGTTCGGCGCCGCGCCAGTCATTTGCTGTCAACACATCATGCGCGGCTGCCATGCTGTGCAGCCGACCTGAAAATGCCGCGGCAAATTTTTCGGGATCTGGAGAAGATTTCAGGGTTGACCGCAAGATGGCCTGGAGAATGGCAAAGGAATTTTTGACACGATGCGCCAATTCCCGGTTCATCAACCGCTGCAGCTTGTCCCACTCCTTGCGTTCTCCAATGTCGTGCAGGGCAACAGAAATGCCGACGACGGTGCCGTTGTTGGACGTTACAGGAGACATGGCCACGGACACATCAATCATGCTGCCATCCTTTGTTCTCCGAACCGTATCAAATGGTTTGACGGTTTGACCGGACCCCGCCGTGCGCAGAAATTCCAGTTGTTCGGCGTGCTGTTCGGGAAACGCCAGCAATGAAACATGTTGGCCCACAGCTTCAGCTTCCTCATAGCCAAAAAGTTTGACAGCACCGGGGTTCCAGGCTTCAATCATGCCTTGCAGATTTGTACCATAGAGGGCGTCATGTGACGCTGCAGCAACTGCCGCCATGCGGGCGACTTGCGTGTCAGCCCGTTTTCTCTCGCGAATGTCACGGTTGGTTTCCAGCACCATGGCTTCGTCGTCAAACTTTATGATCTGGCGGCGGCTTTCAACCACAATCATGTTGCCGTGGCGGTCAAAATTCTCGATTTCTGCAGACCAGTCGCGTGTGTCCTGCGGGTCGTTCAGCAACTCTTCACTGGCAACCGGATAGCGCGTTTTCAGCAAATTCATTGGTTGCTTGCCAATGGCTTCATCACGGCTGTAACCATACAACAGCTCTGCACCGCGGTTCCATTCCAGAATGCCGCGTTCAGCTTGCCAGACGAAAATAGGTTCAAACGACAGC
Organism: Hyphomicrobiales bacterium; assembly: GCA_043754325.1. GTDB lineage: Bacteria > Pseudomonadota > Alphaproteobacteria > Rhizobiales > Aestuariivirgaceae > Aestuariivirga. The sequence goes on along the minus strand of JAYUVC010000267.1, from coordinate 2,751 downwards.
TCAATGAGTTTGAGCATGCGCTGCTGTGACATTTCGAGCGATTTGCGCATGGAAACGTCTATTGTGGTGCCAGCCTGCCGGATGATCGTGCCTGAACTGTCACGAAACACCCTGCCCGAATCCATCATCCAATGGTAGGTTCCATTTTTGTGACGTACCCGGTACTCCATTGCATAGTGGTCGTCAGCATCCAGCATGTCTGATTTTTCCCGGCGTTGGATATGGGCCAGGTCATCGGGGTGCATCAGCTTATACCACCCTTGCGCATCGCTCGCGATTTCATGCTGCTCCCAGCCCAGAATGCGTTTGAGGCCAGGGCTCCGCCAAACATAATTGGCAACCACATCCCAATCATAGACGAGTGCACGAGCCCCTTCTTCGGTTGCTCTCAATCGCTCATCTAAAAGCTTCACTTGAGTTGTGGACTCGACGTGGCTGGTGACATTTTGTGTAACGCCCACTGCACGGTCAACAACGCCTTGCGTGTTGCCCAAGAATTTTCCCGCTGTGCGCCAGAACATCGCCTGACCAGCTTTTGGCAGACCCCGGAATTCCATTTCAAAGCGTTCGGCGCCTTTCTGCCGGAAACCTTCAAATTCGTCCAACAGGCGTTGCCGATCATCGGGATGAACAAAAAAATTGCCGTCAAACCGATTGGATGTCAAAATTTCGGGCGAACAGCCAATCACTGCGGCAGCATTGTCTGCCCAACCCAACTCTCCGGTTTGAAAATTGATCTCCCATGCAAACATGTCTGCAGCCTCGGTGGCAATCTGCAGCCGCTCTACCCCGGACTGAATGCGAACCTCTGATAGCTTCAAGCGATCAATGTCAGTTGCCGTTCCAAACCAGACGGAAACTTTCCCGTCAATGCCCCTGACTGATGTGGCACGGGAAAGATGCCAGCGATATGTGCCGTCTGCCATGCGCAGGCGGTGTTCCATGTCATATTCGTTACCACTCCGCATGGACTTTGCCCATGTTGCAATGGTCTGCGGCAAGTCATCTGGATGGATCAGGGGCTGCCACTGCGGTTTTACTGCTTTGGTTTTGACCGCCTCGAAATGAAGCATGCGCCTTTCATTGTAATAGGTGATGTGACCCCCGCCATCAGCGATCCACACCAACTGTGGCAACGAGTCAGCCAAACCCCTGAATCGATGGTCGTTCTGTTCCTGGGTGAGTTGTTTCTGTTTTTGCAACGTAATATCGGTGCACACACCAATGATGCTGGTGGGTCCATCCTGCTGACGCTCCAAGACTTTTCCATGCGCCGAAATCCAGCGCATTTCACCGTCAGGCATGAACGTCCGGTATTCAAAGGCATAATCATCAAGACCTTCGCGCAAGGCTGTGTGAAGCAGCTTCAGGTTCACGCGGTCATCAGGATGCATTACCCGGTCAGTCAATTCGACGTGGTGGACTGTTTCTGAACTTCCCTTCAGTCCATGCAATGCGAGTGCGACATCGTTGAAATGGCGCTTTCCATGCACCAGATCGAGTTCCCACATGCCAAGATTGTTTGCCAAAAGGGCAAGGCGCAGGCGTTCATTATTCTCGCGTTGGGTTTTTGCTTTATTGACTGTCACTTCTCACTCCCACCTTACGTGCGGAGCCCCTTTGTTTAAAACATGCGCACTTTTCACCAGCAAAACAATAAAGCGTATTCCCATTTTGATCGAGAATGAAAAAACGAGATTCTAGTCTTCATTCTCGACAAGAAGTCGTTTTAACGTTTGATATCAATGCGATGGTTTTCCATTGTCAATGGCTTGAACAAGGTCAAACCGTAAAGCGCTGCAAGTCCCACGACGACAAACACAATGCGCGAAAGGCTGCTGAAGTTGCCGGTATTTCCGCCAAAAATGGCAGCAACCAGATCAAATTGAAACAGACCGACCATTAGCCAATTCAGTCCACCCACCACCAGCAGGACCCAAACCGCAATATTCAAAGACTTCATAGCGTTTCCATCAAGGTTGCATCGGCGACACAACGCACGACCGCTGAACAAGTTCCTTGTTTAACACTCATAATTCGCAGCGACCGTTTCATGCGGCGACAGACATGGAACACACCGCAAACGGCACCTCCTTTTTATTTGCATCATTGCGGGGGCGCGACCGGACAACTTGGGAGAGCGACATGAGAAGCAGAAATGAAGACGTTTGACCGGAACATTTCCATACTATTCCGCGTTCAAAAACAGGGCGACAACGCCCGTTCACACACATTGATGGAGCACGACCATGGCCGAGAAAACATTGACAAACCTGTTTGAAGATACCCTGAAGGATATTTATTACGCCGAGCGCAAAATTCTTGCATCGCTGCCCAAGATGATGAAGGCAGCACAATCACCTGATTTGAAGGCGGCTTTTGAAAAGCATCACACTGAAACCGAAGGTCAGGTGCAGCGGCTTGAAGAAGTGTTTGGCATTCTTGGCCAAAAACCAAAGGGCAAGACTTGCCCGGCCATTGATGGCATTCTGGAAGAAGGCAAGGAAATGATGGAGGAATATGCAGGTTCTTCCGCACTCGACGCGGCGCTGATTTCCTCTGCCCAGGCGGTTGAGCACTATGAAATGGCGCGTTATGGCACGCTGAAGCGTTTGGCTGAACACCTTGAACTTGATGGTGCAGCAGAATTGCTGGATGCAACGTTGCAGGAAGAAATCCAGACGGATGAAGACCTGGACAATCTTGCAGACAATGACGACAGCGAAATGGACAGGCAAGCTGCGGAGTAAG
>JAYUVC010000266.1:0-14292 GCA_043754325.1 Hyphomicrobiales bacterium | reverse complement strand
TTGAAGCAGCGAACAAAGCCCATGCCATAGCGATTGCAACAATGGACCCCTATTCAGCAGTAGACCTTTTTGAGTCCGTTGAAATCAAACCATGGAAATGGCTGATCAAAAATCCGGAGTCCGCTTAATGGCCCACTGGCTGTTCAAATCCGAACCCGACGTGTTTTCATGGGACATGCTGAAAGCCAAAGGCCAGGCTGGCGAAGAGTGGACCGGCATCCGCAACTATCAGGCCCGCAACAACATGCGCCAGATGCAGCTGGGCGACAAAGGCTTCTACTACCACTCCAACATCGGCAAAGCCGTGGTGGGAATTGCCGAAGTCTGCAAACTCATCCACCCCGATTCAACTGCCGATATTCCCGCCTGGGAATGCGTCGACATTCGCGCCGTTGTCGCCATGCCAAAACATCTCACCCTCGATGAAATCAAACTGGTGCCGGAGTTGAAAGACATGGTGCTGGTGAAGAATTCGCGATTGTCAGTGCAGCCAGTGACCGACGCAGAGTGGAAGGTGATTTGCAGGTTGTGTGGGTTGAAAGACGGAGCGTGTTGAAACACCCCCTCCCGGCTTCGCCGTACTCCCCCGGCCAAGAGGCCGAGGAAGAAAACAATCCTTCCTTCCTCGGCGCCTTCGCCGGGGGAGTACCCCGAAGGGGGGAGGGGGTGTTGATGCCAGTCTCCAACCCCACCACCTTCATCCTCCAGAACACCACACTCCTCCCCGTCCCCCTCGTCCCCGAAATCCACCTTCACCTCGCGCACGAAGCAGTCCCCCTTTGGCAAAAAACCGAGGAAGAACTCGGCCAACTCGGACTACCCCCACCCTTCTGGGCCTTCGCCTGGGCAGGTGGACAAGCCTTGGCGCGTTACGTGCTGGACAATCCGGAAACCGTCAAAAACAAACACATTCTCGATCTCGCCTCAGGCTCAGGACTCGTGGGCATCGCAGCAATGATTGCAGGTGCCGAAAGTGTGTTAGCCGCAGACATTGATAGATTTGCAACAGCTGCCATCGAATTAAACTTCCTGGCCAACGGTTTCCCTTTATCCCGTCATTCCCGCGAAGGCGGGAACCCCGCTAAGCCAAAAGCACAGAAGCGGGGTGCCCGCCTTCGCGGGCATGACGAGTGGAGGGTGACGCAGGTTAATTTGTTGGATAGTGTTCCACCCCAGATCGACATCATCCTCGTCGGCGACCTTTTCTACGAAAAATTCACTGCCGAACGCGTCTTCGCATGGCTCACAACAGCCAAATCCCAAGGCACGAAAATCCTCATCGGCGATCCTGGACGCAGCTATCTGCCGAAAGACCAACTCATAAAACTCTCTGAATACAACGTCCCCGTCACTCGCGACCTCGAAGACGCCGATATCAAGCGGACTGCGGTGTGGTCACTGGCGCAATAACGCGCCCCGTGTTGTTCAAATACAAAGCCACCATCAACAGTGCCAGCGACACCCACAACCACTTGTCCTGCACACCACCAAAAAACACCGCCGCGATGATCACGGCAGCAGGTGTTGACACATAAGTCGCCTGCACCGTGTAAACCGCACCCTTGTCGCGGATCAGCGTGAAGTAGGCAATACGCTCCACCACCCACATCGCGACCAGCGCCACCATGATCCAGTAGGCAGAAAGCGCTGGTGAACCTTCCGCCGCAAAAGGTGCCAGCAACAAAACCAGCGGCAGTGCAAACAATCCGGAAAACAAACTTTCGGCCGCTCCCGCTTTCAGCGTATCCGCCTTTTTGGGCCAGGCCCGCCCGGCATAGGCATTGTACAACGTGTAAAGCATCGGCACCAAAAGCGACGCCACCAGCCACCACGATATCTGTCCCTGCAACATGCCATCACGCGACAGGATCAAAACCAGCGTCGACGCAAACCCAGCCGCAATTGCCAATAACCGTCGCCCGGTGGCCGCTTCCCAACCCGTGGCCAAGGCCAGCAGATAACTGAAAAACGGCGAAGTGGTGATGACAATCGATAACTCAGTCGGCGGCACATAACGCGCCAGATAAAGGTTCACCCCGAACGGCACATTCATCAAAAAAGCACACACCGCACCATAGCGCAAAACCGAAGCCTCAAGCAGAAACGTGCCGTTTTTCCACGCGGAAATCAGCCACATGATCAACCCCACACCAATGCCCGTGATGAAGATGGTGTGGCTCCAATGCATGTTGATGTCCGACAGGTGCTTGTACATGGACGGCGAAATGCCCCAGAACAAACCGAGCAACATGAAATAGGTGAAATGGCGGGGGGATGTCATCAACAGGGGCCTTGGACTGGAGTCGTGTTGCAGGCTATAGCAACTTCATCAATAAGCGCCACCAAACGCGACCGCTCTGGGAGAAGATCAGCCATGTCCGAAAAAATCTACGCCGTCCCCGCTGCCTGGAAAAAGAAAGCCCATGTTGATGAGGCGAGCTACAAGGCCATGTATGCAGAGTCGGTTAAGAACCCCACGAAATTCTGGGCCAAGCAAGCCAAGCGCCTTGACTGGTTCAAGGCCCCCACCAAGATCAAGAACACGTCTTTCGACTACGACAACGTCTCCATCAAATGGTACGAAGACGGCGTCACCAATGTGTCCGTCAACTGCATTGACCGCCACCTGAAAAAACGCGCCAATCAAACCGCCATCATCTGGGAAGGCGACAACCCCTACGACGACAAGAAAATCACCTACCGCGAATTGCACGAACAGGTCTGCCGCCTCGCCAACGTCATGAAAAAGCACGGCGTCAAAAAGGGCGACCGCGTCACGCTCTACATGCCCATGATCCCGGAAGCTGCCTATGCCATGCTGGCCTGCACCCGTATTGGTGCCGTGCACTCCATCGTCTTCGGAGGCTTTTCACCGGAATCCCTCGCAGGCCGCATTGAAGATTGCGGGTCGCACTTCATAATCACTGCCGACGAAGGCCTGCGCGGCGGCAAAAAGATTCCCCTGAAAGCCAATACCGACGCGGCCCTCGCAAAGACCAGCTCCACCGCCAAAGTCCTCGTCGTCCGCCGCACAGGCGGTGCGGTGACTTGGGAAAAGGGCAGGGACCTCTGGTATCACGAAGAAATGGCGAGCGTGAAACCTGACTGCAAACCAGAGAAAATGAAAGCCGAAGACCCGCTGTTCATTCTCTACACCTCAGGCTCCACCGGAAAACCCAAAGGCGTGTTGCACACAACGGCGGGCTACCTCGTCTACGCCTCAATGACGCATCAATACGTTTTCGATTATCACGATGGCGACGTCTACTGGTGCACGGCAGATGTGGGCTGGGTCACCGGCCACAGCTACATCGTCTACGGCCCCCTCGCCAACGGTGCGACAACTCTCATGTTCGAAGGCGTGCCGAACTACCCCAACGTCTCACGCTTCTGGGAGGTCATTGACAAACACCAGGTCAATATTTTCTACACTGCCCCAACAGCCATTCGTGCCCTTATGCAGCATGGCGACGCACCCGTCACTCGCACCTCGCGCAAATCTCTGCGATTGCTCGGCTCAGTCGGCGAACCTATCAACCCCGAAGCCTGGGAATGGTATCACCGCGTTGTCGGCAATCACCGTTGCCCGGTTGTTGACACATGGTGGCAAACCGAAACTGGCGGCATTCTGATTTCGCCTTTGCCGGGTGCCACCAAACTCAAACCCGGCTCCGCCACCAAACCCTTTTTCGGCTGCCAACCCGCACTTGTCGATGACAAGGGCAAAATCCTCGAAGGCGCCGCTTCGGGCAATCTGGTCATCCTCGACTCTTGGCCTGGTCAGATGCGCAGCGTTTACGGCGACCATGACCGCTTCGTGCAAACCTACTTCTCAGCTTACAAAGGCATGTACTTCACAGGCGACGGTTGCCGCCGGGATGCGGACGGTTATTACTGGATCACGGGTCGCGTGGACGACGTGCTCAACGTCTCCGGCCACCGCTTGGGCACAGCCGAAGTTGAGTCAGCCCTCGTCTCCCATCCGCAAGTCTCTGAAGCTGCGGTTGTGGGTTATCCGCATGACATCAAAGGCCAAGGCATTTATTGCTACGTTACCTTGATGGCAAGCGAACAACCGTCTGACGATCTGCGCAAGGAACTCGTCACCCACGTCCGCATGGAAATCGGCCCGCTGGCATCCCCTGACAAAATCCAGTTCTCACCGGGCCTGCCAAAAACAAGGTCCGGCAAAATCATGCGACGCATCCTCCGCAAAATCGCCGAAGATGATTTCAGCGCATTGGGCGATACCTCAACATTGGCTGATCCTGCGGTGGTGGATGATTTGATCGCAAACCGCCAGAACAAGAAGTCGTGACCCGCGATTTTAGAGCGACGAGTGTCCAACTTGAATCGCCTGCTACAACCTCGTCATTCCCACGAAAGTGGGAATCCAGACTTTCCGCGAGTTAGCCTGTTGAAAGTCTGGATTCCCGCGTTCGCGGGAATGACGGACGACGTGAGTTCACTTGAAAGTGTAGTGCGCTAATGCTGACCTTCACCTTCACGTCAAAACTCTGGATGTATCAAGGCAAGGGCGCATGGCATTTCCTCACCCTGCCTAAAGACGCAGCTGACGAAATCCGCTTTTTCCACGCAACGGCCAAAGGCTTCACGCCGTTGAAAGTCACAGCGACAATCGGAGACACCACATGGAAAACCGCAATCTTCCCAGACTCGAAATCAGGGTCTTTCGTGCTTGTGGTCAAACGCGATGTGCGCAATGCAGAGAAAATAGACGGTGGAGACATGGTGTCTGCAACTGTCACCCTCAAATCAGCCTTCTGACTTATTTCCCCGTGCTATTCACACGCCACGCCAAAATCAGACGCCAACGAACACAGCGTTTCCAACCTTTCCCTATACATACCCTCAATGCAATCCCCGTCCGTGCCGCAAAACTTGCGCCGCGACAGGAAATCCTTTTGCCCCGCCTTCAATTGCACCTGTCCTTCCGTCGACAATTGCTGGCGGATTTTGAAAAACCGGTCGGCCATCTGCTCGTCCAGCGCTTTCAAGCTGTCATCCCGGCAAATCGTCAATTCGTCAGGCTGCTTGGCAAAACTGCAGTTGAATGCCTGGCTCCATGCGGGCACACTCAAAGCCCACACTCCCAAAAAAACCCAAAACAAATAACGCTTCATTCCAAACTCCCTGTCGATTATCAAGGCTATGACAGTTTTTCGCCATCTGCAACGCCACAAATCCGCCGCGCTCCCGGCACAAAGAAATAATCCCATGAACCGCCGAACTCTCATTTTTGGCCTTGTCGCCACCGCAGTTTCGCCCTCTGTAGCCCATGCTGCCAAGAAGCGGAAACGCCAACCCTACACTGGCGCAGTCGGGGTCGAATTCCGGACCCCCGAAGCGCCGGGAACCATCATCATCCGAACGGATGAGCGGGCCCTCTATCATGTGCAGGAGGGAGACTCTGCCATTCGTTATGGCGTGGCTGTCGGAAAAGCAGGCTTCGAATGGTCCGGCATTGCCAAAGTCGGTCGCAAGGTGGTCTGGCCCACCTGGACACCTCCCGCTGCGATGATACGGCGCAGGCCTGAACTGGCGGAATGGGCTGACGGCATGCCGGGAGGCGAGCAAAACCCCTTGGGGGCCCGCGCCATTTACCTGTATGCCCGTGGCCGCGACACCCTGTTCCGCATCCACGGTACCAATGAACCCTGGTCAATTGGCACCGCTGCCTCGTCCGGCTGCATCCGCATGCTGAATGAAGAGGTCGAGATGCTCTACGACGCCATCGACATTGGCACAAAAGTCATCGTGCTTTAAAATCTTCCACACCCCCCTTACAAATGACGAATGAATTGGCTAGTGAGCCAACTCTACAATCTGGGGTGATAAATGAATCGGCGCGGACTTCTGGCAGGGCTTTTCGGCGTGGTGGTAACAACAGCTTTGGCAGTGCCGGATATTGCTGTAGCCCGCGTGTTGGACTTTTCATTTCTGGGCAAACCCCGCCGCAAATCCACAGCAACACGTCGCGTCAAGTCCAAACCGCGCAAGCTTTCCTCTTCTAAAAAGCGTGTCCCCCGCACCCGACGGCCAGCCTATGCAGGTGCCCGTGTTGTTGACTTCGCTTCCAGTGAAAAAGCCGGCACCATCATTATCCGCACGTCAGAACGCGCATTGTATCGCGTCTTGGGCGGCGGCAAGGCCAAGCGCTATCTGGTGGCTGTTGGGAAGGAAGGTTTCTCGTGGTCAGGCACCGCCCGCGTGGGCCGCAAAGCCGTGAACCCCACATGGACTCCACCCCCCGAAATGATTGAACGCACGCCAAAATATGCGGAGTGGGCCGACGGCATGCCGGGCGGAATTCCTGCCAATCCGTTGGGATCGCGTGCAATTTATCTCTATAATAGCGGCGGCGACACCGGCTTTCGCATCCATGGCACCAATGCCCCGGGCTCCATCGGGTCTGCCGCCTCATCTGGTTGCATTCGCATGCTGAACCATGAAGTCATTGATCTTTACAACATGACGCGCAGCGGCACAAAAGTGATTGTCATCTGATCACCTGCACGTCTGCAACCAGCCCATATCGACATGGAAATGGTCAGCATGGGCGGCGTTGTAGTCGGGGGAAAGTGTGGCGTTGAACCAGTCACACAGTCCATCACGCGCAGCATGAAGAAACCGGCTCTCGCTTGTGCCTTTGTTCCAGTCGCGCTTCACCGAAATCACCTTACCGCTTTTCGTGCGGAAACCCGAAATATCGAACGCGTTGGCTGTCGCGTGCTCACTCATATAGCGGCTGCCACGAATGGTGCGGCAGCTGAATGACCCGAAGTGCAGCACCTCGACAATGTCCTCACCAAGAATCCGCCGCGCTGCAGGTTGCAATACATGCCGTTCCCATATGTAGAGCCGCGCCGCCACACCACAGCGCATGTCCTCGGTTTTAATCCGTGCCGTCGAAAAGCCGGACACTGCAATGGCTCCCGAAACCGCACACGAGCTTCCAGGGTTTTTCGCAGGCTTCAACACTGCAGCCACTCCAGCCCGCTGCAATACCAACGCGCACTCACCGGGTTGGAGGTCGACCAACCGCATTTGCCAAGACGTCAGAAAGCCAGGCGTCACCGTCATATCGGGCAGGGCCAATGGGTCATAGGCCCGTGGCCACGCGAACACCCCAAACCGTGCCGCAGGGTAGGCCAGAAGTGCCGCAACTGCGGCCAATAGCATCAGACGCCGGAACACCAGCCACAACGTAGACTTCACTGTGTGTGCGACCTTTGCCCGATTTGCTTTGTTGCACTGCAAACGCTAAGAGAATTCATCACCTTATGGGGCACATGAAAAATGGCTGATTCAAGACCGGTCTCCAAATCTGTTTCAAGGCCGCTGTCTCCGCACCTGCAGATCTATCGTCCAATGTTGACCATGATGATGTCAATCATGCACCGCATCACGGGCGTAGCGTTGTTTTTCGGCTCCATCCTCTTCGTTTGGTGGCTCAGCGCTGCCGCCCATTCCGATGTTTATTTCGTATTCGCGCAAGCTTTCTTCGCCAGCTGGTTTGGCCGCCTCATTCTGCTCGGCTTCACCTGGGCGCTGATCCACCACATGCTGGGCGGCCTTCGGCATTTCCTCTGGGACGTTGGTAAAGGCTTCGAACTCCCCACAGTCGAAAACCTCGCCCGACTAAATCTCATAGGCTCCATCGTGCTCACCATACTCCTCTGGGTCATCGGCTATGGAGTAAAGCCATGAGCGATTTCAAAACGCCATTGAAAAAAGCCCGTGGCCTTGGCAGCGCCAAATCCGGCACCGAACATTTCTGGCAACAGCGCGTGACTGCACTTGCCAACGTGCCGCTGGTTCTGTTCCTGATTTATTTCATCATCTCGCATCTGGGCGGCACTCGCGCTGACGTTATCGCCAGTGTGAAAAATCCCTTTGTCACCTTGGTGCTTCTGCTCGCACTCGCATCAATCATGTGGCACATGCGCCTTGGCCTGCAAGTCGTCATTGAAGACTATGTGCATTCCGAAGGCCGCAAACTTGCAGCATTGCTGCTCAATACCTTCTTCGTCGCCGCCCTTGCATTGACGGGCGCACTCGCAATTTTGAAAATGGGTTTTGGACTCTGATATGGCCGCCGTCGAAACGAAAAAAGCCGTAAACACCTTCTCTGTCGGTGGCCGCGCCTACCCCATCACCGATCACACGTTTGATGTTGTTGTCGTCGGCGCTGGCGGCTCTGGTCTCCGCGCCGCCTTGGGTGCATCGCAAGCCGGATTGAAAACCGCCTGCATTTCAAAAGTCTTCCCAACACGCTCTCACACCGTTGCGGCCCAAGGCGGCATTGCCGCGTCCCTCGCCAACATGGGCGCTGATGACTGGCGCTGGCACATGTACGACACTGTGAAAGGTGCCGACTGGCTTGGCGATCAGGACGCCATTGAATACCTCGTGCGCAACGCCCCCACCGCCGTTTATGAACTTGAGCATTTCGGCATGCCCTTCTCGCGGACAGAAGACGGCAAAATTTACCAGCGCCCCTTCGGCGGCCATATGATGAACATGGGAGACGGCCCTCCCGTGCAGCGCACCTGTGCTGCCGCTGACCGCACCGGCCACGCCATGCTGCACACACTCTATGGCCAATCACTTCGTTACGACACCGCCTTCTTCATCGAATATTTCGCGCTTGATCTCATCATGGAAAACGGCGCCTGCCGTGGCGTCATGGCACTTAATATGGAAGACGGCACCATCCACCGCTTCCGCGCCCATCAAACCATTCTGGCCACTGGTGGCTATGGCCGCGCCTATTTCTCCGCCACTTCCGCCCACACCTGCACAGGCGATGGCAATGCCATGGTTCTCCGTGCAGGGCTTCCCTGCCAGGACATGGAATTCGTGCAATTCCATCCCACAGGAATATATGGCGCAGGCTGCCTGATTACCGAAGGCGCACGCGGTGAAGGCGGCTACATCACCAATTCCGAAGGCGAGCGTTTCATGGAACGCTATGCGCCATCAGCGAAAGACCTCGCCTCCCGCGACGTGGTCTCACGCTCTATGACGCTGGAAATCCGCGAGGGCAGGGGTGTGGGCAAAAACAAGGACCACATCCATCTCCATCTCGAACACCTCGACCCCAAAGTCCTGCACGAACGCCTCCCCGGCATCTCGGAAAGCGCCAAGATTTTCGCAGGCGTCGACGTTACGAAAGAGCCCATCCCCATCCTGCCCACCGTCCACTACAACATGGGCGGTATTCCCACCAACTATCACGGCGAAGTTCTGGCGGGGGACAAGAAGGACCCGGAAAAGACCGTACACGGACTAATGGCCATCGGTGAGGCGGCTTGCGTCTCCGTCCACGGCGCAAACCGATTGGGATCAAACTCGTTGATCGACCTGGTGGTCTTCGGTCGCGCCGCAGCCCTGCGCTGCGTCGAACTGTTGAAAGACGGCGGCACCCACGCCGATCTCCCCGTTACAGCAGGCGAAGCCGCCATCACCAGAATGGACGGTTTCCGCTTTGCCTCCGGTAGCACGCCAACAGCCAAACTCCGCGCCCAGATGCAGCGCGCCATGCAAGACGACGCCGCCGTCTTCCGCACCGGAGAAACCCTCGCCGCAGGCTCCAAAAAAATCAACGAAATCTGGAAGGGCGTAGACGACATCGCCGTCACCGACCGCTCCCTGGTCTGGAACAGCGACCTCATCGAAACCCTGGAATTCGACAACCTCATCATCCAGGCCGCCACAACAGTAGACTCAGCCGCCGCCCGCAAAGAAAGCCGCGGAGCCCACGCCCGCGAAGATTTCCCCAAGCGCGACGACAAGAATTGGATGAAACACTCACTGGCGTGGACGGACGGTGCGAAGAAGAAAGTGACATTGGGATATCGCCCTGTACATGATTACACGATGAGCAAAGATATCGACTACATCAAGCCTAAAGCCCGGGTCTACTAGTGATTATTCCAGTGACCATATTCGTAATGTTATTGTATGGTTTTCTGATGGGCCTGAACGTTAGTTGGCGTACGTTCAGTACGGTGTCGTTTTGTAATATGGTGTTATTGTCAGTAATTGCGGCGAGGTTAAACGAAGCTGTGGACCCTGGAGACGGTACATTTTTTGGCACTGTAGTTGGTTCGATGCTCTTATTGGCAATGGTCGGAACATTAGGCATTTTAGGATTTGTCGTCGCTCGTTACGGTGTGAAAAACAAGAACGCGTCTAGAGATACAGAGAAGGGTCTTTCAAAATGACCGAGTTCCCAAGAATTACGCGAAACCCAAAAGTTATGGGCGGCAAGCCCTGCATTCGTGGCATGAGGGTCACAGTGGGTATGATTACAGGGCAGCTCTCAGCAGGCACGTCCATAGAGGAACTATTGGAGAATTTTCCATATTTGGAGCGCGACGATGTTTTGGAGGCAATTGGCTATGCTGGCGCCATTGCCTCAACTTCTGAGTTTGATCTGGCAGGGGCAAATTGAAAGTAATTGTTGATGTTAATCTGTCAGCAGCTTGGGTTAGGTTTCTCCGAGACAGAGGACATGATGCTGAGCACTGGTCGATGATCGGTGAGCATAACGCCGATGATTTAGCAATCATGGCACACGCTAGATTTATAGACGCTGTTATACTCACTGGCGATATGGACTTTGCAGAAATCCATGCTTTTGAATCTTCGGTCAAGCCAAGCGTCATCCAACTGCGTGCCAAAGATATGTTGCCGTCTGCACTGGGTGCACTCGTTGTTCGTGCCCTGACAATTGGCGCAAGCGATCTTGCACTTGGCGCTGTCATCACAGTCAAAGGTTCAAGAATGCGAATAGCGAAATTGCCCATAGGCTCAACGGAACCCAGATAAAAAACATGGCCACCTTCACACTCCCCACCAACTCCAAAATCTCGCAAGGCAAAACCTGGCCCATGCCTGCCGGCACCAACCTGCGCTCGTTCAAAATCTACCGCTGGAACCAAGACGACGGCAAGAATCCTCAGACCGATACCTATCACGTCAACATGGACGACTGCGGCCCCATGGTCTTGGACGCCCTCATCAAGATCAAGAATGAACAAGACCCCACGTTGTCCTTCCGCCGCTCCTGCCGTGAAGGGATTTGCGGGTCTTGTTCCATGAATATTGATGGCACCAACACGCTGGCCTGCCTCAAGGCCTGTGACGAGGTGAAGGGTGAAGTCAAAATCTATCCGCTGCCGCATATGCCGGTCATCAAGGACCTGGTGCCGGATTTGTCGCGCTTCTACGCCCAGCTCACCAGCATCGAGCCCTGGCTCAAAACCGACACGCCAACACCTCAAACCGAGTGGAAACAGTCGAAACAAGATCGTGAAAAACTTGATGGACTCTATGAGTGCATCCTCTGCGCCTGCTGCTCCACCTCGTGCCCGTCATACTGGTGGAACGGCGACCGTTACCTCGGCCCCGCCGTTTTGCTGCAAGCCTACCGCTGGCTCATCGACTCGCGCGACGAAGCCACCGGCGACCGTCTCGACAACCTCGAAGACCCCTTCCGCCTCTACCGCTGCCACACCATCATGAACTGCGCCAAGGCCTGTCCGAAAAACCTGAGCCCGGCCAAGGCCATTGCCGAGATCAAGAAGATGATGGTCGAGAGAAGAGTGTGATCCACACCCCCTACGACGGTTCCTCCAAACCTTTTCAGATCGGCCTGAGACCTCTCGACCCCGCCACATGGATTGAGGTCGACGACAAACTCGAAGCTTATCTCACCGAGAAACACCGTCTGTACACGGAAGAAACCAGAAACGTGTTGGTCGCAGAGCAGGGCACAGAAGTCGCCCAGCAGGAAGTGCTGGAGATGGTAGTTGAACATCTCGCCACCCACTTTTCTGAAATGCCCTGTGAGCCCGACGAAACTGTGGTGGGACCTCTCGCCCGCGCCGCCCTCCTTATCCAGGAAGACCTCGTCCTCATGCGCCACTCGCCTCAAGGCTGGCGTCTGGTCGCGGCTTCCCTCTGCTTTCCCTCCGCCTGGAACCTGCATGAAAAGTTCGGCAAGCCGATGCATGAGATCCACCAGCCTGTACCGGGTTTCGGCGAGGGCACGCGCAATGCCGGTCTCATCGATCGCATGTTCGACAACCTGCGCGTCGAACAGCCTGTGATACGCTGGAACTGGTCGATGTACGGCGACGCGCGGCTCTATCACCCTGCCTCGGACAACAAGATGAAAAACCGCTTTGGCGATGGCCCCATCACGGGAAAAGTCATCATGCGCCTTGAACGCCAGACCCTGCGCAAACTGCCAAAATCCGGCGATATCCTTTTCACCATCCGCATTCACAACAACCCGCTGGAAGTGCTCGAAACCCACAAAGATGGCCCATCCTTGGCCCGCTCCATCGCCAGCCAAATCTCCAACCTCACCGACGCCGAAATCGACTACAAAGGCCTCGCGGGTGAGCGCGAACGCTTGTTGAAACGCCTGAACGAAATTGCGCAGCACTGCGTCTGAACATTTGTATTGCGACGCAACATCCTCTATAGCCGACGCAAGATTCCGTACCCCCTTTGCAAGAGGCACAGCCCATGTCACTCGATAGCTTCAAGTCCCGCAAAACCTTCAAGGTGGGGGCGAAGAGCTACACCTACTACAGCCTGAAAGCGGCGGAGAAAAACGGCCTGCCCGGCATTTCAGCTTTGCCATTCTCGATGAAAGTGCTGCTCGAAAACCTGCTCCGTCACGAAGATAACCGCACGGTGACGAAGAAAGACATCATGGGCTTTGTCGCCTGGCTCACCAACAAGGGCAAGGCCGATGCCGAAGTGGGCTTTCGTCCGGCCCGCGTGCTGATGCAGGATTTCACAGGCGTTCCCGCCGTGGTTGATCTCGCCGCCATGCGTGACGGCATGAAGCTGCTGAAGGGCGATGCGCAAAAAATCAATCCGCTGGTTCCCGTTGACCTCGTCATTGACCATTCCGTCGTGGTTGACAATTTTGGCAATCCGCGCGCACTCGCCGCCAACGTTGAACGCGAGTATGAACAGAACATGGAGCGCTACAAGTTCCTGAAATGGGGGCAGGGCGCATTCGAGAATTTCCGCGTCGTGCCACCCGGTGCAGGCATCTGCCATCAGGTCAACCTTGAATATCTTGCAAGAACCGTGTGGACGAAAACCGAAACCGTCACCAAGGGCAAGAAAACCACCACAGTTGAAGTCGCCTATCCCGACACACTGGTGGGCACTGACTCCCACACCACCATGGTCAATGGCCTCGGCGTTCTGGGCTGGGGTGTTGGCGGCATCGAGGCGGAAGCCGCCATGCTCGGCCAGCCCCAATCCATGCTGCTGCCGGAAGTGATAGGCTTCAAGTTCATCGGCAAGCTGAAGGAAGGCGTCACCGCCACCGACCTCGTATTGCTGGTCACGCAAATGCTGCGGAAGAAGGGTGTGGTCAACAAGTTCGTGGAATTCTTTGGCCCAGGCCTTCTGGGCCTCACCCTGTCTGACCGTGCCACCATCGCCAACATGGCTCCCGAATATGGCGCCACCTGCGGCTTCTTCCCCGTCGATGACGTGACACTGAGCTACATGAAGTTTTCAGGCCGTGATGACGAGCTGATTGCCCTTGTCGAAAAATATACAAAGTCGCAAGGCATGTTCCTCACAGGCACCAGCCCCGACGCCGTCTTCACAGATATGCTGGAACTGGACCTCGGTTCCGTTGTACCCGCCATGGCTGGCCCCAACCGCCCGGAAAAATTCGTACCCCTGCAGGATATCAAGAAGGGTTTCCAGTCGGCACTTCAATCACCTAAGGACAACGCAGGCTTTGCCAAGCCCGGCGAACAGGCGCGGCGCATCAAGGTTGAAGGCAAGAATTATGATCTCGGTCACGGTGACGTTGTCATTGCCGCCATCACCTCCTGCACAAACACGTCGAATCCATCAGTACTCATCGGTGCAGGACTCTTGGCGAAAAAAGCCGCAGCCCTCGGCTTGCAGTCAAAGCCATGGGTGAAAACCTCCTTCGCCCCCGGCTCACAGGTCGTCAGCGAATACATGGAAAAATCCGGCCTGCAGAAGGAGTTGAACAAGATCGGCTTTTATCTTGTGGGCTATGGCTGCACCACCTGCATCGGCAATTCCGGTCCGTTGGACCCTGCCATTTCAAAAGCCATCACTGACAATGGCATCGTCGCCTCGGCAGTGATTTCCGGCAACCGCAACTTTGAAGGCCGCGTCTCGCCCGACGTGCAGGCCGCATATCTCGCGTCTCCACCACTGGTCGTTGCCTACGCACTTGCAGGCTCC
>JAYUVC010000265.1:0-4577 GCA_043754325.1 Hyphomicrobiales bacterium | reverse complement strand
TTCAAACAGACCGACGCCTGAATTTATGGAGCAATGCAGCAGCGATGATAATCGCGGCAGCCATCATGGCCAGATGGTCTGGTTCAGTCAGCAGGTGATAGAGACTTGCAACAACTGAAAACGCGTGCTCACCCGGATGGGCCATGGTCGTGCCCGATGTCGCAGTGACAAGACCTGTTGCAATAAACAACTTCTTCATGTGCCGCTTCCTTTGCTCTTGCAGTAACGCCATGGTTTAGCATTCAACTTCGTCCTGTCCAGCCGCAAAACGGCAGGGTGTGGACGGGATACGAAGACTTCAATAACCATTCGGCCTCACTTTATAAAATTGCGTCTCCGCCTCATAGGCCGCGCAGACCCGGAGCACCGTGCGGTCATCAAACATGCGCCCCACCACTTGCAAACCTGCGGGCAATCCTGCCTGTGTGAAGCCGCAGGGTACGGATGCCGCAGGTTGTTGTGTCAGGTTAAAGGGATAAGTGAGGGGCGTCCAGTTCACCCACTTGCCGTTGTTGTCCGGTTTGTCCGGCTGCAATTTTCCCGCTTCAAAAGCAGGTATCGGCAAAGTGGGCGTCACCAGCACATCGTAATTCTCCATGAACAGGCGCATGTGCGTGCCCAGTTGGCCGCGCGCCATGTTGGCGGCCATGATGTCTTTGGCGGTGATGGACGCCCCCTGTTCCACCACATCGGCCAGTACTGGATCAAGCAGCGCTTTTTTCTCAGGCGATGCATCGCCCAGCAATGCATGCGCACCCGACCACCACAGGGTGCGGAAGATAGGGGCCGGGTCTTCGAAGCCCGGATCAACCTCCGTCACGTCGGCACCGAGTTCGCGCAACACGCCCACAGCCTGTTTCACCAGCGCCGCGATTTCAGGGTTCACATGGACATATCCGAGTGTGGCCGAATAAGCCACGCGCAGGCCCTTCAATTTGCGCTTCAGCTTGTAAGCATAGTCAACATCATCATAGGGCAGCGAAAACCAGTCGCGGTTGTCGGGCTGGCTGATGGCGTTCAGCATCATCGCGGCGTCACCCACGGTTCGCGTCATCGGCCCGATATGGGCCACGGTGCCGAAGGGTGACAATGGAAAAGCGGGCACGCGGCCAAACGAGGGTTTCAGGCCGAAGGTGCCGGTGAAACCTGCGGGGATGCGAATCGAACCGCCGCCATCCGTCCCCAAAGCCATCGGCGCGTAGCCAGCGGCCAGACCCGCAGCCGAGCCGCCGGATGATCCACCGGGCGTCAGCGCTGCATTCCAGGGGTTCCGGGTAATTCCGGTCAGTGGAGAATCGGTTACACCCTTCCAGCCGAATTCCGGCGTGGTGGTGAGGCCGATGAACACCGCCCCCGCCTCCCGCAGCCTTGCAACTGCTGGTGCATCGACGTCCCATGGCCCGTCCCTCGACACGGTTTTTGATCCGCGCAATGTGGGCCAACCTGTTGTCAGCAAAAGATCTTTGATCAACACGGGAACACCATCAAGCGGGCTTAACGGCTCGCCCTTTTTCCAGCGTTTGGCACTGGCTTCGGCCATGGCAAGAGTGGTTTTTTCGTCGAGATGATTCATGGCGTTGAGGCTGGCGTCGTAAGTATAGACCTGTTCCAGACAGGACCTGGCCACGTCAACGGCGGAAAATTTCTTCCCGGAAAAGCCGTTGTTCAATTTGGACGCAGACAGCCAATTCAAGCGCTTAGACATTGTTTTCTCCCGATATTTATCGATTAAAGCACTTCATAACCAAAGTCAGCCGCAAATTCTTCAAATCTAAACAGAATATGAATGGAACATTCAGGCTGCATTCCGCGTTCTATTTCTAAGGTGGTTCCAAGTTCAAACGATGACAAGCACAGAGGGAAACAAAATCATGGTCCGCTACACACTCTTCATTCTCGCAGTCGTCGGTTCCGCAGCCACCGCGTGGGCGTCGATCACGCCAGTCAGAATTGCCGCCACAACCCATAACATCACAGTGATTGAGAAAAACCAGTTCTGGCCCATCGGAGGCAAATTAATTGTCGAGAAGTGTGAAGTAGAAGACTGTTCCGACACGCCGCAAGGCTAAAGTTTCTGAAATACGTTTGCACGCCGGGACGGCAGGTAAACGTCGAAAAACCGGGGTCGGAACAGGTCGCCTGTCAACCCGCCCCCCTCGCCAGACGATCTGTCTCCGGCCCCGGTTCCCTTATTTTACGTACTCCCCATCTTCCTGAATAAAAAAGGCAGTTCCCCGGTCCCCTGCAAGCGATCTCCCAGACTGCCCAACTTAAACCCCGGCCCTGTCCCCTCAGGCCGGGGTTTTTTTCGTCCATCAACCGTCATTCACGCGGCACCACCTCTTCCACACAATTCTTTCCCGCTATCGCCACCTGCTCATAAGCATTTTCCACGTGCCGCTGGCGCATTGCCTCACAGCTGGGCTTCGGTTTCAAAATCGGTGGTGGCACGCCTTCGACAAAGTCCTGCATCAGTACTGATTCGTTGAGCCAATCGTCATGCCCCTCCCAGTTCAGCGCATAACTTGGCGCAACCAGAACCGCCTGACTTAACGTAGAAAGAGCAGCAAACAGAAAAATGAGTCGATGACGGATCAAACCTACTCCCTGCCCTTCCTGCCGCGCTGGCTGGGATATCTTGCTCTGGCCATCGGCATGTTCATGGCGATTCTCGACATTCAAGTGGTGGTCACATCGCTGAAAGCCATCGAGGAAGCGTTGCATATCGGCGCCGATCGGATGAGTTGGATACAGACATCCTATATCATCGCGGAAGTCATCGCCATACCGGTCACAGCACTTTTGACGCGGGTGCTGTCAATGCGCTGGCTGTTTGTGACGGCACTCAGCGTGTTCACTTTCGCCTCCGTCGGCTGTGCGCTTTCCACCGGATTTGCCGATCTTCTGGCGTGGCGTGTATTGCAGGGTTTTGCTGGCGGCGTTCTCATCCCTCTCGTGTTCTCCGCCATCTTCCTGTTGATGCCGAAAGGGCCGCAACAAACCTTTGCCACTGCCATTGGCGGTTTTCTCGCGGTGTTGGGACCAGCCTTCGGACCCATCATTGGCGGTTGGTTGACGGAGCATTATTCCTGGCATTGGCTTTTCCTGATCAACGTCGGCCCCGGACTCGTCGCCATCATCACCGGGCTGATTTTTCTGCCGCGCGTCAAAACCCAATGGAAAATCCTGGGTGAACTGGATTGGTTGTCGTTGCTGAGTTTCGGCTTGAGCCTGGCGCTGCTGGTCATCGGGCTGAAAGAAGCGCCGGGCCGGGGTTGGCTCTCTGTTGTCGTATTGGGCTGTTTCGTGGTTGCAGCGGCTTGTCTTTACGTGGCGGTGCGGCGGCCGCAGTCCGCCATACTGTTTCACCTGTTGAAAGACCGGGCACTGGCCTATGGCTGTGCGCTTTCATTTCTGCTGGGGTTTCTGCTGTTTTCCAGCGTGTATCTGCTTCCGGTATTTCTGGGCTTCGTGCGGGGCCACGGTCCTTTGGCCATTGGCATGATTGCGCTGGTATTGGGCGTAACCCAACTTGCTGCAGCGCCCGTGACGGTTCTGGTCGACCGCCATGTCGATGCACGTTTGTTGACCGCAGTGGGCTTTGTGGTTTTTGCGGCAGGCTTTGCGCTCAACGCCAATTTGACGGTTAATTCCGATTACGCGGAATTGTTCTGGCCGCAAGTGTTGCGTGGTGCATCAATTGCACTGTGCATTTTGCCGCCCATTCGCATTGCGCTGGCACTGATGCCGATTGACAGGGTCAGTGATGCTTCGGGCCTGTTCAATCTGGTGCGCAATATCGGCGGCGTCATCGGCATTGCCGTGATGGATACCCTGATGTTTTCACGCGCACCCGATCATGCGGAAAACTTGCTGGAACTGGTGCGCACATCACCTGCGGTCGCAGCGCCACTGCTCGGTGTGACTGTTGATGACCTGCCCGCTCCTGATGACGCCATGGGCATTTTCGGCCTTACCGATCTGGTGCAGTCAGCGGGTCTGACGCAGGCCATCAACGAAAGCTGGTGGTTGCTGGCGGCCGTGTCGCTGGTGGCCTTGCCGTTGTTGTGGTGGCTGGGGCCGGTTGAAAGTTCAAAGCCAATCAAGAGCCGGAAGCCAGTCATGATCGTTGCAAAGCCGCATGAATAGTCATGCAGCCAAACTCAAAAAACAACGGACGCCCGCAAGGCGTCCGTTTCCGCATTTTGAATGTTAAACTGTCAGCCGTGATTCATCAGGCTTTCCTGGGCCATGTTCAGGTGCATGGCGCAGCCCTTGATGTCACCCTTTTTCTTCAATGATGCAGCCATTTCGTTCTCATGCATGGCCATGGCTTCCATCTTCTTCATCTTCGGGTCTTTCATGGCGCCCTTGATCATCATTTCGACCTTGTGCATGGGTTCGGTATTGCACTTCAATTTACCAGCCGCTTGGGCGGGGGCAACGGCAAAGAGTGCGATAATGGCAGTTGCGATGACTAGAGTCTTTCTGATTCAAGTTGGCCTGTAGCTCGCGCTGCGGAAGTAGTTTGCACATTCGGTTGGCGTGATGGTTTTGATGATTTTCGCAAGTTCGTC
>JAYUVC010000264.1:0-4506 GCA_043754325.1 Hyphomicrobiales bacterium | reverse complement strand
TCTCCGTCACCGGGCAAGCCCCATCGCCCAAGTGATACCCCGCCTGACCCACCACCGCATCGGGATAGCCAATCGGCGGCAACGATGCCCGTTGGATCGCATAAACATTGGGCAAGGGAATATCACTGGAGTTCGGCACATGACCCCAGCGTTCCCGCAAAGTTTCGAGGAAACCCAGATATTGCTGCGTATGTACCAAAGCCAAAACATCATTGCTGATAGCTGGCGGCACCCGCACCTGACTACCTATGGCCTTCACTCCCTCCATCAGCATATCAATACGAACAGGCGTTTCCGGAATAGGCTGAGGCCGCCCGGCAACTATGAAAGTTTCCGGCGCGTGTAATTTTTGAACCGGATCATAAAGCGTGATCATGACGGCACCGTCCAGTTCATCGCACCGGATTCAAAATCAAACATCGCGCAACGCTGCCTACCTTGCCGAAGATACAACCACTGCAACATGTCAATTTGCACCCTGACCACCGCAAAATGTTTCCGCGCCCATTCAACGTCGGTCTGCGGCGCAGGCATCGAAACCATATCTGGGCTGTCAATTACCAATCCGGGTGCCGGCATGATGCCATAGGTAATCTTGCTCATCGGTTGCGCGGCCTTCCAGCTTGCATCCGCGAGGTCATCATTCAAGTGCAACGTCGCAACTCCATCCACCCGGACTTGCGTGCGACTTGGCTCGTCGTAGCAGATCACGCTGATATTAGGATTGGCCGCAATGTCTTTGCACTTTTGAGAACGCACATCTGTGTGAAAACGCAATGTTTGGCTCTCGGCTTCAGCCGCCCGCAAAATCACCGTGCGAATGCGCGGCTTTCCCGAAACCCCTACCGTCGCCACCGCCGCATGATGAAAGCCATGACGACGACTGGCCACGCCCAACTCCAACAGCTGCCAGGCATTTGAGAACACATCATTCAAATCTGTCAATTCAGTTGTCATCACCGCCCCAATGAAATCGCCAGCCGAACACGTTGACGTGTTCAAGGCACTATGGTCTTTTCGGGCAGCTTCATCACGACTTCAAGGCCAATATGACTCTTATCGCAAACAGCGTTCATTCCACCGTCCAACTCCCGAAAGTTGCCTGGGCCAAGGGCAGCTATGTGTATGATGTCGACGGCAAGTGCTATATTGATGGCTCCGGTGGCCCCGCCGTTTACTGCATCGGCCACGGCAATGAAGAGGTGAACGAAGCTATTACGCAGCAACTGGGCCGCATCGCCCATGGCTATCGCTACAACTTCACCTCCGATGCTCTGGAGGAACTGACGGACATCATCACAACTCGCTGCGGTGGTACGCTCAAGCACATGGTCTTCCTCACCGGCGGTTCTGAAGCAGTGGAAAGCTGCCTGAAGCTGGCCCTGCAATATCAATATGCCATCGGGCAATCGACGCGCCGAAAATTCATCGCGCGCGAACGTTCTTGGCACGGCAATACCTTGGGCGCTCTCGGCGTATCAGGCTTCTTCGAACGCCGCATCGCATTTCAGGGTGCCTTCATCGACGCCGTGCGCATCTCCCCAGTCAACGCCTATCGCCCCGAACCTGGCGCCCTTGATGCCCGACAACTCGAAGACGCCATTCTGCGCGAGGGCGCTGAGAATATCGCCGCCTTCATTTTCGAACCCGTTGTCGGTGCCGCAGGGGGCTGTGTGCCAGCCCCTGATGGCTATGCCAAACGCGTGCGCGAGATTTGTTTGAAACACGGCGTGCTGATGATCTCCGACGAAGTCATGTGCGGCGCAGGCCGCACCGGCACATGGCGCGCGCTGGAAAAGGACGGCGTTGAACCCGACATCATGTCAATCGCCAAAGGTCTGGCGGCAGGCTATTTGCCACTGGGAGCCGCCGTCTATTCGGACAAGGTCGCCAATGCCATCGGCGTCGCCCAAACCGGCCACACCTTCACCGGTCATACAGCCTGTTGCGCGGCAGGTGTCGCCGTTCAGAAAATCTTCATCCGCGAAAAGCTGGTCGAGAAAGTCGCTGCAAATGCGGCCGGTTTCAAAGCCATGTTCACCGAAGCCCTGTCAGGGATTGATGCGATTGGCGACGTGCGCGGTCGAGGTTATTTCATCGCCGCAGAACTGGTAAAAGACCGGAAATCCAAAACGCCTTTCTCCGCAGAACTGAAGTTAAGCCTTCAGATCAGGGCGCAAGCACTCGATAATGGATTGATATGTTATCCCGTCAGCGGCAACGTCGATGGGGTGAATGGTGATGTCGTCATTCTCGCTCCTCCCTACAATGCCACTCCCGCAGAGCTTGCCGAAATCGTCGAAAAAACCGCGCTCAGCTTCAAACAGGTTCTCAAACGCGCCAATCTGATGTAACCAATCGCTTGAATTCGGGGGCAAATCAGGGCCTCAAACCGTGACAGCCGTTAACGCTTGAAAGGGGCTCGATGCAAAACGCTGCCCATAAAGCCCGATCTTCCAGCAGCAAATAATCTTAACCCACAGGCACCCACTGCACCTGATCAATCGACGTCGCTCCCGTCGCCAGCATGATGACGCGATCAAGTCCGAGCGCCACACCAGACGCTGGCGGCATGCGGGTGAGTGCATCGAGCAGGTCCTCATCAATCGGATAGCGCTCACCATAAACCCGCTGCTTGATGTCCATCTCCGCAACGAAACGTCGCCGCTGTTCTGCAGCATCAGTCAATTCACCAAAACCATTGGCCAGTTCAACACCCGCTGCATAAAGTTCAAAGCGTTCAGCCACCCGCGGCTCATGCGAACATGTCCGCGCCAACGCCGCTTCGCAACTGGGATATTCGTAAAGGACTGTGAGATGGCCCTGTCCCAAATGCGGCTCGACTTTCTCCACAAGTATGCGGCTGAAAATATCAGACCAGCTTTCGCCAGCCCCAAACGCCACCGGCGAAACAGCGGCCAGAGCATCGCGATCAGCTTGACCGTCTGCATTTAAAGTCGAGAGTAGATCAATTCCGGCAAAATGCTTGAACGCCTCATTCACACTCAACCATTGCGTTTCAGCATAAGGATCGCAAACACTGTCCTTCCAATGCCAAATCGAATGTCCCGTTATATCAGCCGACAATCGCACCAGCGCCAAGGTATCTTCAATGATAAAGCGATAATCTTCGTTCGCCCGATACCACTCCAGCATCGCAAACTCCGGCGCATGGGTCTTCGTGCGCTCACGATTGCGGAAAACATGCCCCAACGAAAATATCCGCTCCTCCCCGGCAGCCAATAGTTTCTTGCAGGCAAATTCAGGTGAGGTGTGCAGATAGCGCGTCGAAAGCGATCCGTCATTGTGGATCAACTCCGTCGAGAACGCATGCAAATGCGCCTCATTGCCGGGCGACACCACCAGTGCCGGAACATCCACCTCAACAAAATCCCGATCAGAAAACCAGCCGCGCACTGCCGTCAAAATGCGATTGCGCGCCAGCAAAAACGGCCTGCGGCATTCGTGGCGTTGGCGGTCGTACCAAGGGGATTGCGGTGGGGTTTGAGACATAACCGTGTCGGGGTTGGCTTTGTGGGGTGGGGCTGCTATAGGCGCGGCACCAAACAACTGCAATCCGATACAAAAGAGAGAATTCACCGTGGTCAAGGTCATCGCCTCCGGCGTGCGCAAGGGTAACGTCATCGAGCACGAAGACGGCAAATTATACGTCGTCCTCAAGGCCGAATCCATGCACCCCGGCAAAGGCACACCGACGACGACCATCGACATGCGCCGCATTTCAGATGGCGTGAAAACCGTCGTCCGCTTCAAGACCACCGACAACATGGAACGCGCCTTCGTCGAAACCGTCGCCCACACTTATCTTTACCAGGACGGCGAACAACACATTTTCATGAACCCTGAAAGCTTCGAACAGATTAACATCTCCGCCGATATGTTGGGTGACTCAGCAGCCTTCTTGCAAGAAGGCATGGAATGCCAGGTCGCCCTCTTCAACGACGGCCCAATCTCAATCGAACTGCCAGCCCGCGTCACGCTCGAAATCACCGAAACCGAACCGGCCATCAAAAACCAGACCGCGTCGTCATCGTTCAAACCTGCGATTCTCTCAAACGGTTTCCGCACCATGGTGCCTCCCCATATTGCTGCAGGAACACGGATTGTGGTTGAAACCGCTGATGGCGCTTATGTGGAACGCGCCAAGGATTAATGGGCCGCTGCGCAAGTTGAGCTCTGGCATTTCTGAAGTATAATGAAAGTTGCACTTTCCAACTTCAGGAAATCAAATGACCCTCGTCAGATTGAAAGAAAAAGGTCAAGTCACTATCCCTGCCAATGTGCGTGAGCAGATCTCCGCACACAAGGGTGACGTGTTTGAAGTAGCCGTGGCCAACGGCAACATCGTATTGAAACCGCAGGACATAGTCGCCCGCAAACGAAAACCTGCGGCGAAAACCAAGAAAGGCGTGGATATCGCGTCGTGGATTGGCTCCAGCAAAGGCCTGTTCAAATCGCCCGAAGAAGCTGCCGCCTTCATCCAAT
>JAYUVC010000263.1:0-3169 GCA_043754325.1 Hyphomicrobiales bacterium | reverse complement strand
CGGGAATCCAGACTTTCAACCAGCGAGCTCGTGGAAAGTCTGGATTCCCGCGTTCGCGGGAATGACGGTGGATGCATGTGATGAATGTTGTGCGCCGATGTCTCGGAGCCACGCCTTTGGTCGTGATTTTTTTACTGCCACTGTTGGCAAGCTTGCTATTGCTGCTGCCTGGCCTTGTCGACGCACACTCATTCAACGCGCTGTTTCAACACCCGCAATTCTTCGGTGCCTTGAAGCTAACGCTTTTCACCGGATTGACCAGCACGGCAGTTTCGCTTCTGTTGGCTGTGCTGATCATCTCGCGTACCAGCCGCAACATTTTGCAACAGGCCAGCCTGTTTCTGTCCGTGCCGCATTTGGCCTTGGCCATGGGGCTTGGTTTTCTGATTGCACCAACCGGATTATTGGCGAGGCTCATCGCGGTACTGATCACTGGCTGGACGTCGCCTCCACAATGGCAGACCACGCAAGATCCTCTCGGCTTGGCCTTGATTGCAGCGCTGGTTTTGAAGGAAACACCTTTTCTGGTTTGGGCGATGGCGAGTGTGATGCAACAGGATGAACTGAAATTGCGCTTTGCCCGTGAAACCCTGGTGGCGCGCAGTCTGGGTCACGGTCCGCATTCAGGCTTCATGCGCATTGTGCTCCCTCAGGTTTTGCAACGCACGCTCTGGCCGTTGGTCGCAGTATTCAGTTATGGCATGACGGTGGTGGACATGGCCCTCGTCATTGGTCCGGCACAACCGCCCACACTGGCGCAACTGGTATGGACTGATCTGAACGATGGTGAGGCAATGGCAAACGCACGTGGTGCGGCGGGAACATCGATACTCAGTGTACTGATCATAACGACTTTGGGTGTGTTGTTTTTATTGCAACGCGCAACACAAGCCTTGCAGCGCCAATGGCTGACGCAGGCAGCCCGGCCTGAAACCCGTTTCACCACGATGTCAAAATTCATCTGGCCAACCTGGACAATTGTCTACGCGCTGGTCATTGTCGCATTGGCTTTGCAGTCTTTCTCGGCGCTGTGGCCGTTTCCGGATTTGGTGGCTCCGATCTGGACCACGGTTGCATGGACACGGTTGCTGCAAAATTCATGGCCATTATGGACCAGTGTTGTGATTGCAATTGCAAGCTCTGCCTTGGCACTCATCGCTGTCGTGACATGGCTCGAAACCCAGTCGCAAAAACGTGACCGCGTGGTACTTGCGGCAGCAACCGCGATGCTGTGTCTTCCCGCTCTGCTGGTGGCACTTGGCCAATATCGGTTGCTCTTGCAGTTGGGTGCCACGGGAACATGGGCTGGCCTGTTGTTCGTCCACATCCTGCCTGTCACCGCCTATGTTCTCGTCATGCTGACCGCACCCTATCGCGCTTTTGATCCACGCTGGAAAGCTGCAGGCCTTGGTGCGTCCCATGCTGCATTCCTGCTGAAGGTGAAATGGCCCATGTTGAAGTCTGCTTTATTGTCATCACTCGCCATTGGCTTTGCTGTTTCAGTCGCGCAATTTGTGCCAGCGCAACTGGCGGCGGCAGGACGGTTTTCCACACTGCCCATGGAAGCTGTCACTTTGTCGAGTGGCGGAAACCGTGCGCTTACGGCTGTTTATGCATTGGTGCTGATGGCCTTGCCTTTGATCGCATTTCAGATCTCGGCCTTGGCTTCAAGGCCGCGCTGGAGGCAAGCGTGATGTTGGAACTGCGCAATGTCACACTTGCCGTGGCAGGCCGCATTTTGCTGCATCCGTTTTCGCTCACCGTTGCAGCCGGAAACAGTGTCACGCTGATGGGAGCAAGTGGATCCGGCAAGTCATCGCTGCTCTCATATATCGGCGGAGACTTGTCGGATGCTTTCTCTGCCACAGGCGATGTATTGCTCAATGACCAGTCACTGGCGCTGCAACCACCAGAGCAGCGACATGTTGGCCGCCTTTTTCAAGACGATTTGCTGTTTCCGCACATGACCGTTGGCGAGAACCTGCTGTTTGCCACGCCACGTGCAACGAAAGCCGAGCGCCTGTCCATGGTCGCAACCGCGTTGGACCGTGCAGAGTTGAGTGGCTTCATCGACCGACCACCACACACTCTTTCCGGCGGCCAGCGCCAGCGCGTCGCCCTGATGCGGGCACTTCTCGCAAAGCCGTCTGCAATCCTGCTGGATGAACCTTTCAGCAAACTCGACAAATCCCTGCGCCGCCAAATGCGCGACTATGTGTTCAGCCACATCACGGCACGCGGCATTCCCGCACTGCTGGTCACGCATGACCGCGAAGACGCGCCTGCGGGCTCTCGCGTACTGGAAATATCAGAGGGCGGAGTGGTACGCGATGTTTGACCGGCAAATTTTGGCGCTTACAAAACCCATCGTCGACAACGTCGCAAAACGCTTGAACGGTTTTGGCATCACTGCCAATCAGGTCTCGCTCACAGGCTTCGTTCTTGGCATGCTGGCCGCTGTGCTGATTGCCCATGGTGAAATCATGTCGGCAATCATTCCGCTGTTGCTGAACCGCTTGCTCGACGGTCTCGACGGTGCAGTGGCGCGTTTCTCAACCGCAACAGATCGCGGCGCCTTCCTCGACATCACTTTGGACTTTCTGTTCTACGCGGCAGTGCCGCTTGCCTTTGCCTTCTGCAATCCCGAACACAACGCACTTGCCGCCGCCGTGCTGCTGGCCAGCTTCATCGGCACCGGTGTGTCCTTCCTCGCCTACGCCATCATGGCGGAAAAGCGCGGCGACAAAAGCACGGCCTATCCGTCGAAGAGCTTCTACTATCTGGGCGGGCTGACCGAAGGCTTTGAGACAGTGGCCTGCTTCGTCGCCATGTGTATCTGGCCCGCGCATTTCGCTATGATTGCCTACGTCTATGCTGCAATGTGTTGTGTGACAACGTTGACGCGGCTGGTGGCGGGCTGGCAGGCGTTTGGGCCGTCGAAACCTTAACGCCTGTTAACAAAAAACTTTTGTTCCGCCCAAAATAACTCTTGAATGCGACAATCGAATCCATCATATGCGCGATGTCCAAAGTCGCACGTGCAGCAAAGGCCAACCTTCCAAAGAGAAGCATGGCCCTAAGCAACGACGGTGAGGGCTTCTCGTCTCGCTGGTTTCGTCCAAAGGCCAGCACACTTGAGGCAAACACAAGTCTGCTCGATGTGCGGTTG
>JAYUVC010000262.1:0-2932 GCA_043754325.1 Hyphomicrobiales bacterium | reverse complement strand
CTCCCGCAAGCGGGAGAAGTGAAGAAAGCCCACTTGTTTCACTTCTCCCGCTTGCGGGAGAAGGTGGCGCGAAGCGCCGGATGAGGGCCTTTGTTTGTCATATGCGATAGCTAAGAACTTACATCACGTTTTTGTCGGTCGGCGGCCGAAGGCGACGGCCATGATGATCAAGCCTCCGGAGATCATCATCTGTTCACTGACATCAAGTCCCATGATGATCAGGCCGTTGTTGATGGTTCCAATCAGCAGCGCACCGACGAAGGTGCCGATGACCGTGGCCTTGCCGCCAAACAGACTGGTGCCGCCCAGAATCACGGCTGCAATGGCTGCCAATTCAGCGCCTGTTCCAAATGTGTAACGTGCGGTCTGCATCATGCCGGAATAGAGCAATCCGGCAAGTGCGCCTGCAGCGCCGCTCAGCAGAAAACAATAGGTCTTGATGCGTTCAACCGGCACACCGGAATATCGTGCAGCCACTGGGTTGCCACCCGTTGCCAAAACTTGCCGCCCGAATGTGGTATAGCGCAACACGATATGGCAGATGACGACGACAACAAGCGACCAGATAAAAAGCGAGGGAATTGGCCCGATTTTTCCGCTGCCGAAGAAACTGGTGAACGTGGTGTCTGCAATGGCCACCGGTTTTGTATAGGTCAACCGCATGTCAAGCCCGCGGATCAATTGCATGGAACCCAAGGTCACCAAAAATGACGGAATTTGCAGCACGGTGACGAAAAAGCTGTTGAGCGCACCCACCGCCAAGCCACTCAGAATGCCTGCCGCCACACCAGCCAGCATGCCATAGCCTGCTGTCATGACCAGCGCCGCCACCAACGCCGAAAGCGCTGCGGATGAGCCGATGGACAGATCAAGTTCGCCTGCTGCAATGACGAAGGTCATGGCAATGGCCATGATGGCAATCATCGACGTGGTGCGCGTGATATTGAAAAGATTGGCGACACTGAGAAAGCCCTTGTCACCAATCGTCACTGCAAAGAAAACCAGCACAACCGCAAAGAAAATATAGACGACGAAATCGCGCCATTGGATTTGTTTGGCTTTGGGGGCAACACCGGGCAGGGGTGCTGCCACGGCCACATCAGCTTTGGACGGCATGGTGAAGAACCTCTTCTGATGCGATGTTGCGGCGGTCAAGCTGGCTGGTGAGATTGCCGTCCTGCAACACCAAGATACGGTCGCTCATGGCCAGCAGTTCTTCAAATTCCGACGAAATAACCAAAACAGCAGCGCCCTTGTCGGCGAGTTTGCGGACGATTTCCACAATGTCGGATTTTGCACCAATGTCGACCCCCAATGTTGGTTCATCGAGTATGAGCAGCTTCGGGTCGCGCACCAGCCATTTTGAGAGAACGACCTTCTGTTGGTTGCCACCAGACAGTTCATGCACGTGCTTGTCGGGGCTGTCTGTCTTGATGGCCAGCAGATTTATGAAATCCAGAATCTTGCGGGCTGCACCCCGTTCATTGACGAACGAACCTGACTTGAACACGTCGAGATTGGGCAACAGGAAATTTTCGGCCACGCTGTGGTCAAGAATGAGGCCCTGCCGCCTCCGGCTTTCAGGTACCAGAGCTATGCCTGCGGCAATGGCGTCTGCCGTCGATGTGATGGTTTTGCCGTTGAGCCGCACCGTGCCGCTGTCTGCTGGCCTGATGCCGAAGATGGCTTGCGCGATTTCAGTGCGGCCTGATCCCATGAGGCCGGCAAGGCCCACAATTTCACCCGCCTTGATTTGGAAACTGACATCGCGATAGTCGCTTGATGAAATGTTCTCGACGTCAAGCACGACAGGCGCTTCACCATGGGAGCCACGTTCCCGCCACTGCAAGGATGACCCGGTGCCCGGCCCCAACATTGCGTCGATCAATACCTGCATCGAGATGTTTTTGCAGGTGTCGGTCAGCACGATGCCGCCGTCCCGCATAACGGTCACCCGATCGCAAAGTTCAAAAATTTCCGCCATGCGGTGCGAGATGTAAATGATGGAAATACCACTGCTTTGCAGCCTGCGCACAATGCGGAAGAGGGCGCTGGTTTCATGTTCCGACAGGGACGACGTGGGTTCGTCCATGATGAGGATTTGCGCATTCTGTGACAGTGCCTTGGCAATCTCGACCATTTGACACGCACCGGAACTGATGTCTTCGACGCGCGCATTGGGATCAATGTCTTCGCCCAGATCAGCGAGAATTTCGCGGGAGCGGCGCACGGCCTCGGCGTCGTTCAGAAAATATCCGGAGCGTGGCTCGCGATGCAGAAAAATATTCTGTGCAACTGTCAGCGTCGGGATCAGGCTGAGTTCCTGGAAAATCATGGCAATGCCCGCAGCCTCGGCGTCGCGGGGTGTCGCAAATTGGTGGGCCTTGCCGTTGATGACAATGTCACCTGAGTCGCGGCTGTAGACGCCTGTCAATACTTTCATCAGCGTGGACTTGCCAGCGCCATTGCCCCCCATGAAGGCGTGGACTTCGCCTTTTCGCAGGGCAAAATTAACCGACTTCAGCACCTGGATGTTGCCGAATGACTTCTCAATATTGCGCATTTCGAGAATGTTAGTGTCTGCCACAGTCTTGATATCCTGAATGGCCAGCGCAGTGTTGCGCTGGCCACATCGTTCGTTACGCGTAAGTGATCTTACTTGGCAAGATCAGCCGCCATTTCAGCAGGCAAGTCCTTGCGGTAAATGGTCTTGTAAGACGCTGGAAGATTACCGCGGTTTACGGCAACTGGTGGTACCACAACGTAGGGAGGGGTCGTTTCACCAATCAGCGCAAGCAAGCCTACCGATGCTTCGGCCACACCTTGATCATAAGGGCGTTGCGAAGAAATGCCGGCGATGAAACCATTCTTTGCCATGTTGGCGGCAACGATCTGGTCGAAGTTTTCATTGGCAATCTTGAACTTGTCTGGT
>JAYUVC010000261.1:0-9538 GCA_043754325.1 Hyphomicrobiales bacterium | reverse complement strand
AGCTTGCAAGAAAGAGCAAGCAGTCCCCTGCCGAGTCAATGTTTGAAAAGGCGAGAATTTCGCTCAGATTTGCCACGCAATAATTTTTAGCGATTTATGAAAAAAACTTGGAACCAAAACGTTTCGTCGGAGTTTTGGTGTGTGCTTTGGGGTTTTGGCTTCGAAGTGTGTTGTGCACGTGTCGAAGCAGCAGGGCCCCCCACTGCTTTGCACAAGCGAAACGAGTACCCCGACCTGCAAGGGTCGGGGTCTCTTTTGTTTCATACAGGACGATGACCGCAGCGTCGGTTGATTTCATGTTTTGAAGGAACCTTCCTCTGTCCGATGCATTCATCTGGCGCAGTCTGTGTGTTAACCGGACGCGACGGTATGAAGAACAAGGCGGTTTTTCCGGTCTCCCGCTTTGGCCAACGCAGTGGCAGCCGAGCTTCTCCCCCGTCCACAGACTGCTTCCTATGTACAGCGCGCGTTATTTTTTCTGGATGCGATCGGGGAGTTTCTTGATTGCCTCGTCGGCGCCCTGGTCTTTGTGATAAACGCCTTCGCGGAACACTTTGGTTGCGGCGTCCTGTTTCAGTTTGGGGTCGGTGGGAACGGGGGCTGATTCGTCGTCGGCGAATAGACCGGGCTTTTCGGCTTGGCCCTGATCATTGCGGGCGGCTTCGCCGAATTTGGCCAAAACCTTGGGGCTGGATTTTGGATTTTGGGTTATCGGCCATGTCGTGCGCTCCTTGTTGCCAGAAACAACGCTGACGGGTTGGCAAATGTTCCATGGAATTTTTTAAAAATAGCCCTTGCCCTCCGAACAAAAATAGAACATACACAAAACACGAGAAGAACATTTCTCTCGTGTTGCGTATCAATCTTTCAGGTGAAATAAGGATCAGGGCAATGGCACAAGCGAATCTTAGGGTGGTTGAGAACTCTGCAATGGATAAAAGCAAGGCACTGGAGGCGGCATTAAGCCAAATCGAACGGGCATTCGGCAAGGGCTCGATCATGAAGCTCGGGGCCAATACGTCCATGGAAATCGAAGCGGTGTCGACGGGTTCGCTGGGCCTTGATATCGCACTCGGCATTGGCGGCTTGCCAAAAGGCCGCATTATCGAAATTTATGGCCCGGAATCATCGGGCAAAACCACGCTGGCTCTGCATTGTCTGGCGGAAGCCCAGAAAAAAGGTGGCATTTGCGCCTTTATTGACGCCGAACATGCGCTGGATCCGGTTTATGCCCGCAAGCTGGGTTTGAACGTGGATGAGTTGTTGATTTCACAGCCGGACACGGGCGAACAGGCGCTGGAAATTGCTGATACGCTGGTGCGGTCGGGTGCGGTTGAAATTCTGGTCATCGATTCGGTTGCAGCCTTGACGCCAAAGGCCGAGCTTGAAGGTGAAATGGGTGACTCGCTGCCCGGCCTGCAAGCCCGTTTGATGAGCCAGGCCATGCGCAAGTTGACGGCTTCGATTTCAAAGACCAATTGCATGGTCATCTTCATCAACCAGATCCGCATGAAAATCGGTGTGATGTTCGGTAGCCCCGAAACCACGACGGGCGGCAATGCGCTCAAGTTCTATGCTTCGGTGCGTCTGGATATCCGCCGCATAGGTGCCATCAAGGACCGTGACGAGGTGGTGGGCAACCAGACCCGTGTGAAGGTGGTCAAGAACAAGGTGGCACCGCCGTTCAAGATGGTGGAATTCGACATCATGTATGGCGAAGGCATTTCCAAGGTCGGCGAATTGGTGGACTTGGGCGTTGTGGCTGGCGTGGTTGAAAAGTCAGGCTCGTGGTATTCCTACAGTGGTGAGCGGATCGGGCAGGGGCGTGACAATGCCAAGACCTTCCTGAAGGCGAACCCCGAGATGGCGAATTCGATTGAGGCGGCCATCCGCGGGAATTCCTCGGTGTTGGCGGCGAAGATTACAGACAAGACCGGCGGCAAGAGTGATGATGCGGATGAGTGAGGCGGTGCGTGCTTCGAGGCTCGCAAGGGCTCGCACCTCAGCATGAGGAATATTTGTATCCCCTCACCCTGAGGTGCATCGCCCACTTGCGATGCCTCGAAGGGTGCGCTGCAAGACCCCCAACAAGAACCCTGGCGGGTTGGCAGCTGCATGAACAGCTGTCGCGTTCCCGCCTTGGCGAGGATTCGTGTTGCCCCACAGCCTCGCTCTACGACACCTCCGGACTCCCCAGTCTGGAGGTGTTTTGTTTTCCCGTCAGCCTTGAACAGCGACCTGTCTCGCCTTAAACAGCGCGGACTTTCATTTTCAGGACTGACGTGATGACGAGCCTTGCGCAAATTCGTTCTACCTTTTTGAACTTCTACAAGACGCGGGGCCATGAAGTGGTGGCGTCGTCGCCGCTGGTGCCGCGCAATGACCCGACCTTGATGTTCACCAATTCCGGCATGGTGCAGTTCAAGAACACATTTACCGGCCTCGAAAAGCGGCCTTATTCGCGTGCCACCTCGGCGCAGAAATGTGTGCGGGCAGGTGGCAAGCACAATGACCTTGACAATGTGGGCTATACCGTGCGGCACCATACGTTTTTTGAAATGCTGGGAAATTTCTCCTTCGGTGATTATTTCAAGCCGGATGCGATTGAATGGGCATGGTCGCTGATCACGGGTGAATATGGCCTTCCAAAAGACAAGCTGACCGTCACGGTCTATCACGACGACGACGAGGCTTTTGCGCTGTGGAAGAAGATTGCCGGATTGCCCGACAGCCGCATCATTCGCATTCCGACATCAGACAATTTCTGGTCAATGGGGGACACGGGGCCTTGTGGTCCGTGCTCCGAAATTTTCTATGACCACGGCGACAAGATTGCCGGGGGCCCTCCCGGCAGTGCCGATGCTGATGGTGACCGCTTCATCGAAATCTGGAACCTGGTGTTCATGCAATTCGAGCAGGTGTCGAAAACCGAACGGCTGAACTTGCCGCGCCCGTCGATTGACACGGGCATGGGACTCGAGCGCATTGCGGCGGTGTTGCAGGGCACGCATGACAATTACGAAACCGATTTGTTCCGTGCACTGATCTCGGCCATAGTGGAGCGCACGGGTGTTGCGGCGGAGGGCAAGAACAAGGCGTCAAACCGGGTCATTGCTGATCATCTGCGGGCGTCTTCGTTTTTGATTGCGGATGGTGTGCTGCCGTCGAATGAGGGGCGTGGCTACGTGCTCAGGCGGATCATGCGGCGTGCCATGCGTCATGCCGAATTGTTGGGCATGAAACAACCGCTGATGCATAAACTGGTGCCGACACTGGTGCGAGAAATGGGTGCGGCGTACCCGGAATTGCAGCGCATGGAAGCGCTGATTTCGGAAACCCTGCTGCTGGAAGAAAACCGCTTCCGCAAGACCTTGGAGCGTGGACTTAAACTGTTGGATGAAGAGTCGTCGGGACTGAACTCAGGCGATGTGTTCAAGGGTGAAACGGCGTTCAAGCTTTATGACACCTTCGGTTTTCCGCTTGACCTGACGCAGGACGCGCTGAAATCCCGTGGTGTGACGGTTGATACGGATGCGTTCAACGCCTCGATGGAGCAGCAACGGCAAGATGCGCGGAAAGCCTGGAAAGGTACGGGTGACGCGAAATCGGAAGCGATCTGGTTTGATTTGCGTGAGAAGCATGGGGCCACGGAATTCTTGGGCTATGACACGGAAGTTGCTGAGGGGCTTGTGCTGACACTGGTGCGCGATGGTGCTGCGGTGGTCGCTCTGGCTGCGGGGGAACAGGGCGCCATCATCGTCAACCAGACTCCGTTTTATGCGGAGTCCGGTGGCCAGACAGGCGACCATGGTGTGATCAAGACCAGTGATGGGGCGGTGTTTCGTGTGACAGATACGCTGAAGCGCATGGGTGATTTGTTTGTGCATTTGGGTGTTGTGGAGAATGGATCTTTCAAGACAGGTGATGCGGTCGCGCTAAGCGTGGACAACGCGCGGCGTGGTGGCAACCGGCAGCACCATTCGGCAACACATTTGCTGCATGAGGCGCTGCGCACGAAGTTGGGAACGCATGTTGCACAGAAAGGATCGCAGGTTGATCCGGATCGTTTGCGTTTTGACTTCTCGCATACCAAGCCCATGTCGGATGATGAGATTGCATTCGTTGAGGCGATGGCGAATGATGTTGTGCTGCAGAATGATGCAGTCAATACGCGCTTGATGAGTGTGGATGATGCGGTGGCCGAAGGTGCCATGGCGCTGTTTGGCGAAAAATATGGTGATGAAGTGCGTGTGGTTTCGATGGGGCGCAATGCCGAAGGTGCGGCCAAACCGGTTTACTCACTTGAACTTTGCGGCGGCACGCATGTGCGGCGCACGGGTGATATTGGTCTGATCAAGATCGTGTCTGAAAGTGCCGTGGCGGCAGGGGTTCGGCGCATGGAGGCTCTGGCTGGTGCCGCGGCGCGGGCCTATCTGGTGGAACAGGACAGGCGGGTTACGGCGGTGGCTGGTTTGTTGAAGACTTCGCCAGCGCAAATTGCTGAACGCGTTGAGGCGCTGATGGATGAGCGCAAGCGGCTGGAAAAAGAACTGAACGATGTGAAGAAAGCGGCGGCTCTGGCGAACTCAAAGCCAACCACCGAAAAGCTGGGCAGCGCCATATTCTCCTATCGGATTATCAATGGCCTTGATCCACAAGATCTGAAATCATTGACACTCCAGGACCTGAAAACAATCGGCTCTGGCGTGGTTGCCAATGTGGCTGTTTCGGCGACCGGAACGGCTTCAATTGTGACTGGTGTTTCATCTGATCTCGTTGGCAAGTTTGATGCTGTGGTGCTGGTGCGGGCTGCGGCTGCTGTTGTGGGCGGCAAGGGCGGCGGCGGCAAGCCCGATATGGCGCAGGCGGGTGGGCCTGATGGGGCAAAGGCTGCGGAGGCTGTGGCGGTGGTGAGAGGGATGGTGGGGTAGAACTCCACAACTCCCGTCATTCCCGCGAAGGCGGGAACCCCGCTTTCTGGCTCCGTGTTTGAAGCTAGCGGGTTCCCCGCCTTCGCGGGGATGACGGAAATATAACTTATATCAACACCTTAGTCCACCCTCAACACATCTTGCAGCCGCTCTTCCGCACGTCGGCGATGGCTGCATTCATGCCGTCTATGGGCAGGTATCCGGGATAGACCTTGTCATCAATCACGAACGCGGGGGTGCCGTTGATGGCGAGGTTTTTGGCGAGTTGCATGTTGGCAGCGATGCGTTCGCCGATTTCTTTCGACGCAATATCCGCCTGCAACTTTGTCATGTCGAGGCCCTTGGCTGTCGCGAGTTGGTTGACCACTTCGGTGGTGACCTGGCCTTCGTGGGCGAACATGGCCTGGTGCAGGTCCCAATACTTGCCCTGCTTTTCGGCGGCAAGGGCGGCCTTGGCGGCATATTCCGAATGTTCACCAAAAATCGGAAAGTCCTTGAATATCACTTTGATATTCTTGTCTGAATTGACAAGGCTCGCCACTTCACCCATGGATTTTTTGCACCAGCCACAATTGTAGTCCATGAATTCGACGATGGTAACGTCAGGCTTTTTGCTGCCGACGAAGGGGTCGGAGGCGGTTTTGTAGACTTCGTCCTTGTATGTCATCAAGGCTTTGCCGCGC
This sequence comes from Hyphomicrobiales bacterium, assembly GCA_043754325.1. GTDB lineage: Bacteria > Pseudomonadota > Alphaproteobacteria > Rhizobiales > Aestuariivirgaceae > Aestuariivirga. The sequence continues at coordinate 3,924 of JAYUVC010000261.1, read as the reverse complement.
TGGGCTTCTTCGGCCAGTTTGTCGTTGGCCTCCAGCTTGTCGGCCATTTCGCGGAGGATGCCGGGATTGGCCAAGAGATAATCGCGGACGATGGATTCAATCTCGGCTTTTTCAGCATCGGTTTTCGGGGCCGCTGACACCGGCATGGCAAAGGCCATGGCAGCAAGGCAGGTGGCAGTGAGTAAAAGGGAAATCCTAATCATATCGTCCTTCTTTTAAGGTATGTTGCCCCAAGTGGAATTGCGATTGCAAATGGCTTTTACGTGATCGATTATTTCTTTGCGGCAAAGGTCAGAATATCGTTGGCGCGCAGCCATTCAGCAGTGCCGCGTTTGAAATGGTCCTGCGCGACTTTGGCTTTTTCGATGGCAAGTTCCTGGTCTCCGGTTGAAAACGCCATTTCGGCAGTGGCAAGTTCAGCGCGGGCTGTATCACCATTTGCGGCATGGCCCTGGGCTTCAAGCTTGAAAATGGCGGGAGATTTGCCCTCGGTTTTTCTGGCGAGGATCAGCAGTTTCAGCGCCTGTTGGGCCTTGGCCTTGCCTCCCACGTCCAACAGCAACTGGGCGTGCAGAATTTGCATCATGCCATTGTTGGGAAGCAGGGCGCGGGCCTTCACGATGGCGGGCAGACCACGTTTGGGTTGACCCGATTCCTGCAGGGCCTGGGCTTTCAATTCCCAGAAATAGGGGTTCTGGGGCAATTCACCCGTGAGGCTGTCAAGCACGGGAATGGCGTTGATGATATCGCCACGGCGATACATGGCAACGGCGCGGGCATAGCGGGCGGGCAGTGATGTGTCGGATGAGGGATAGCGTTGGAACACCCGCTGCGGGCCTTGCATGTAGCCGATAATCTTGGCTTTCACCAACTCGTAGCGCAGCTTCTGACCGGGGTCTTCGGGTGTGTTGAAGTAGGGCGATTGTCTGGCCTCACCTTCAAGATTGCGAATGCGGTCAAGCGGCATGGGGTGGGAAAACAAGTAGGGGTCGGCGTCGGCGGTAAGGGCAAGCGATTCATTGCCCATGCGAAGGAACAGGTTGAGCATGCCGGAGGGATCATTGCGGGTGGCGGCCAGATATTTGAGGCCGGACTGGTCGGCGGTGGCTTCCATGGAGCGCTGGTAGGACAGGAAGCGGCGCTGGGCCACACCTTGCGTTCCCATCATGATGCCCTGGCCCACCTGGCCTGCGCCCTGCACCCCTGCGGCTGAACCTCCCACGGCGGCGGCGGCCCCCAGCAACATGCCGATGATCCGTTCGGTTGAGGCGCTGTCGACTTCACTTTGCATCTTGGCCAAATGGCCGCCCGCGATGTGGCCGGATTCATGGGCGATGACGCCGATGACTTCCTTGTAGGACTTGGTTTTGGTGAAGAGGCCGGTGTTGACGAATATGCGTTGGCCGCCGGCCACGAAGGCGTTGATGCTGTCGTCGGCGATGACATAGACTTTCACGGAGTCCGGGTTGATGCGGGCCGCCTTGAAAATGGGGCGCGAATATTGGCGGAGCAGACCTTCGATTTCGGCATCGCGGATAAGGTTGGGGCCGGATTGTTGTTGCGGCGGGGATTTGCGGGATTTGGCAAGGGTGGGGGACGTCGCGAGGGTTATCGCGAGGACGGCAGCGAAGAGGGTTTTGAGTGTGGGCACGACGCGGGGTTTTAATGGGAAATGCGGCGGGTTTGAGGCTTGAAGGAAGGGACCTCATCCGCCCTTCGGGCACCTTCTCCAGCAAGAGGGCTGGAGAAGGGACTTGATATAGACCTCCATCAAAGTCGTCGCGGGAGGTCGAACGAATGTCCCTTCTCCCCGCCCTCTTGCGTGGAGAAGGTGGCCAACGGCCGGATGAGGTCTCTTTCTTACCCCTTCAGCTTGTTCCACCAGCCGCCTTTTTTGGGTGCGGCTTCGACCTGGACAGTGGAGGCGGGTGGGGTCCATTTGCGGACTTCGGGTTCCGGGATGAATTCCGGAATCTCGATTTTGGCCTGGGGTGGTGGGGCCACGAAAACCGGTTGTTCGCGGGGCGGACGTTCGCCACGCTCTTTGCGGGGACCACGTTCACCTTTGTCACGTCGGCCTTCGCGCGGAGGGCGCGGGGTGCGCGGCTCGCGGGGTGGGCGTTCGTTTGGCTGTTCCGTCGACGCTTCTGCAGGTTCGGCTGGCGCTTCACCTTCAACAGTTTCGACTGGCGTTTCGCTGCGGCGGCCACGGTTGCGGCCAAAACGGTCCCTGCGGCCACGGCGGGGGCGGTCTTCGGTTTCGCCTTCGGGTTTTTCAGCACCTTCGGCTGGTTCGACGCCCACCGCTTCACCGTCAAAGGCGCGGTCTTCACCACCTTGTGGATCTGTTTCCGCTTCGGCTTCGTCACCAGACGCTTCCGGCTGTTCGGCTTCGCCTTCCGGACGGTCGTTGCGGCGACCGCCACGGCGGCCACGGCGACGGCGGCGGCCACGGGCATCACCGTTTTGTTCGCCATCGCCTTCGGTCTTTGCTTCGGATTTGGCTTCGACGTCGTCTTCGTCAGTGGGCTCTTCGATGATTTCTTCTTCTTCGGGTTCATCGGTAAGCGCTGATTCCATGCGCACGGGTGCCGCGACGGGAATGCGGCGTTGCACGTGTTCACGGTCGTTGGCGCGTTCGATGGTGGCTTGCGTGCCCTTCATTTCATGGAGGGACGCCAGCACGAAAATGGTGACGCCGTAGGTTTGTTCGAGCACAAGCAGGCTGTCGCGCTTTTCGTTGAGCAGATAGTTTGCCACTTCACGCGCACAGGTGACGGTGAGGTTTTCGGCTTTCTTGAGGAGTTGATCCTCGATCTGGCGCAACACGCCCAAACCACAGGACGAGACAGCGCGGATCATGCCGCGGCCTTCGCAATGCGGGCAGGTGTGGAAGGTACCTTCGATGAGACCCGGACGCAGGCGCTGGCGCGACATTTCCAGAAGGCCGAAGTGACTTATACGACCGACCTGAATGCGGGCACGGTCGTTCTTCAGGGCTTCCTTGATGCGGCGTTCGACGTTCCTGTTGTTGCGGTTCTCTTCCATGTCGATGAAGTCGATGACGACGAGGCCTGCAAGGTCGCGCAGGCGGAGTTGTCTGGCAATTTCATCGCAAGCCTCAAGGTTGGTTTTGGAGGCCGTGTCTTCGATGTTGTGTTCGCGCGTCGCCTTGCCGGAGTTGATGTCGATCGACACCAGGGCTTCGGTTTGGTTGATCACGATGTAGCCGCCTGATGGCAGGGTGACGGTGGGCGAGAACAGCGCATCCAAATGCGTTTCCACGCCGTGGCGGGTGAAGAGTGGCTTGTTGTCGGAATAGAGCTTCACGTTTTTGGCGTGGGACGGCATGAGCATTTTCATGAAGTCCTTGGCTTCACGATAGGCTTCGTCGCCCTCAACCAGCACCTCATCGACGTCTTTGGTATAAAGATCGCGGATGGACCGCTTGATCAGGCTGCCTTCTTCATAAACAAGGCATGGTGCTTCTGACTTCAAGGTGAGGTCGCGTACAGATTCCCAGAGGCGCATGAGGTAGTCAAAGTCGCGCTTGATTTCCGGGCGAGTGCGCTGGGCACCGGCGGTGCGGACGATGAGGCCCATGCCTTGTGGCACTTCGACTTCACGGGCGACTTCTTTCAGGCGACGACGATCACCAGCATCGGTGATTTTGCGGGAAATGCCGCCGCCACGGGCGGTGTTCGGCATCAGCACGCAATAGCGGCCAGCGAGGGAAAGATAGGTTGTGAGAGCGGCACCCTTGTTGCCGCGTTCTTCCTTGACCACCTGCACCAGCAGAATCTGGCGGCGCTTGATGACTTCCTGGATCTTGTAGACGCGGCGACGTGGGCGGCGCTGTTGGCGACGCTGCGGCACTTCTTCGAGTGCATCTTCGGCACCGATGACTTCTACCTTGCGGTCGTC
>JAYUVC010000260.1:0-12762 GCA_043754325.1 Hyphomicrobiales bacterium | reverse complement strand
GGCCGGTGACGATGACGTGCTTGTCAGCGGGCTTGTTCCTAAGGACCTCAAGGACGTCATCGAGCGGCAGATAGTCGTAGCGCAGCACGATGTTGAGTTCGTCCAGCAACACCATCTTGTAGTCAGGGTCGGCGATCATTTTCTTCGCCTCTTCCCACGCGGCGCGGGAATGCGCGATGTCGCGCTCCCTATCCTGCGTTTCCCAGGTGAAGCCTTCGCCCATGGCCTTGATCGTTACAAGCTCCGGGAACTTTTCCAGCACGGTGCGCTCACCCGTGCCCCATGCGCCCTTCACGAACTGGATGACGCCTGACTTCATGCCGTGGCCGACACAGCGGAACACCATGCCGAAGGCGGCGGTGGACTTGCCCTTGCCCTTGCCGGTGTGGACGATGAGAAGACCTTTCTCGATGGTCTTGCCCGCCATGATCTTGTCGCGGGCGGCTTTTTTCTTGGCCATTTTTTCGTTGTGGCGGCCAGAAATATTATCCGGGTCTTTTTCGAAGTCATCGGTCATTTCGAAAGTTCCTGCAATCGTTCGTGTACGGAGTTCAGTCGAGGTTGCCACAAACCGCGTGAAATGGCTTCCTGAAAACGTTGCGCCATTTCTCGCAGCGCTGCGGAGTTGTTTTCGAACATGAATTGGCGCGTTGTTTCATCCTCGATGTAGGCGTCATAGGCCAGATCGAAGTGGTGGGATTTCACGGCGTCTGCGGTGGCGGCGAAGGCGAACATGTAGTCCACGGTGGCTGCAATTTCGAAGGCGCCTTTGTAGCCGTGGCGCTTGACGCCGTTGATCCATTTTGGATTGACAACGCGGCTGCGCATGACGCGGGAAATTTCTTCGTCAAGGGTTCGGATGACCGGGCGTTCGGGCCGGGAGTGGTCGTTGTGATAGACCTTTGGTTTGCGCCCGGATGCGGTTTCCACGGCCGCACTCATACCGCCTTCGAACTGATAATAGTCGTCGGAGTCGAGAAGATCGTGTTCTCGGTTGTCCTGATTGTGGATCACGGCTTCGATTTTGGAGAGGCGTTCGCGGAAGGAGGTTTCGTCATTGCGGCCTTGCTCGTGCGTGCCATAGACGTAAGCGCCCCAGGTGACATAGGCGGCGGCAAGGTCAGTTTTGTTCGACCAGATGCCTTCGTCGATCAGGGCTTGCAGGCCTGCGCCATAGGCACCGGGTTTGGAGCCGAATATGCGGGCTGTTGAAAGCGAGGCGGCGAGCGGGTTGTCGTCGGCGTCTTCTTCGAGGGCGGTCACCGCCTTGATCGCCCGGTCCAGCAGTTCGATTTGGGCGGGAAAGGCGTCGCGGAAAAAGCCGGAGATGCGCAGGGTGACGTCGACACGCGGGCGGCCCAGAACGGCGAGGGGTTGCACTTCAAATCCGGTGACGCGCCAGCTCGCGGGGTCCCAGACTGGTTTGACACCCATGAGCCACATGGCTTGGGCAAGGTCATCGCCGCCCGTGCGCATGTTGGCAGTACCCCAGCAGGATAGTCCAACGATTTTAAGGTGTTGTCCGGTGTCCTGGAAGTGGCGGGTGAGGAGGGCATCAGCAGACGCTTTGCCGAGGGTCCAGGCAGCGGGGGTAGGCAGGGTGCGGTTGTCGATCGAGTAGAAATTGCGGCCTGTGGGGAGCACGTCAAGGCGGCCACGGGTGGGTGCGCCGGAGGGTCCGGGGGGGACGGACTGGCCTGAAAGTGCGCGGAGGAGGTTGGTAATTTCGGAGGGTCCGCAGGAGGCCAAGGTGGGGCGGAGGGTGGTGTGGATGAAATTCAGCACTTTACCACTAGCACCGTCATTCCCGCGAACGCGGGAATGACGAGATGAGAGAGGTCGCGAGAATCTCCAAGCGCTCGACGGTGTCACCCATTATACGCCACGGTTCAGTTGACACTTGTTTCAGTTCCGCAGGTGTTGGACCAGTCCACGTCGCTCCCATCTTACAATTCAGTGGATCAAACCCCAACTCAAGATCATCCGCCAATGCCCTGATCAGCGACGGACTTACTCCTGATGGCACACGCGTCAAAGCCACCAGCAAATCGGTCTCCTGCTGCCCTGTTGGACTCTCACCCAGAATGTGCAGGCCATCGCGGATTTGGGCTTCTTTCAGGTCGCACAGAAACATGTCGAGCTTCTGCAAATCGGCGTCATCGTCACCCGTAAACCCTGCGTCCTTGTCCATGTTGTGGTGGCGCGTCAGGTCGAGGATGTTTTGTTTCAGCAATGACAGGCGGCGGTGGTCGAGGCCTGAGGCGAGGTAGTATTCATCGACCAATGCTTCCAGGTCTTTCAGCGGGCCATAGCATTCGGCGCGGGTCAGAGGTGGGGTCAAATGGTCGATGATCACAGCAGAAGCACGGCGCTTGGCGGCGGTGCCTTCGCCGGGGTCGTTGACGATGAAGGGATAGACGTGGGGAATGGGGCCGAGGATGGCGTCGGGGTAACAGGTTTCTGACAGGCCTACGGATTTTCCGGGAAGCCATTCGAGATTGCCGTGCTTTCCGTTGTGGATGATGGCGTGGGTTTTGAATACATGGCGCAGCCAAAGATAAACGGCGATATAACCGTGAGGCGGCACAAGGGCGGGGTCGTGGTAGGTGGCTTTGGGATCGATGTTATAGCCGCGTGCGGGCTGTATGCCGACGACGACGTTTCCGAAGGTGAGGAATGGCAAATGGAATTCGCCGTCGCGAACGAAGGGATCGTCTTCGGGTTTGTGCCAACGGGCGGCGACTTCGGACTGCAATTTTTCTGGCAAGGATTGGAATTGTTTTTTGTAATCCTGAACTGAAAAGCGGATGGCAGAATTCTTGCGGTTGGCTTGCAAGGCTTCGATCAGGACATTGCCATTTTCGGGAATGGCCTCGACGCCGATCGCCTTCAAAATATTGATCGTCGACGCGGGCGTATCATAACCCACGCCGTTGGCGATGCGGCCGTCCTTGTTGGGGTAATTGGCGAGGATGATGGCGATGCGTTTTTGTTCGGGTGGTGTGGTGCGGAGGCGTGCCCAATTTCTTGCTAATTCGGCGACGCGTTGAATGCGGTCTGCGACTGGTTTATAAGTGACAATGCGGCATTGGGTATTTTCATGCCAGAGGTGATCGGCCTTGAAGGAGATTACACCTGCGTAAATGCGGCCATCAAGTTCCGGCAGCACAACCGACATGGCGAGGTCTTTGGCAGCTAAACCTGCGGTGCTGCCCAGCCATTGTTCCTTGGTGTTGCCCGCGAGGGTGACCTGTAAAACCGGGCAGCCTTGTTGGGCGAGAACATCTTGCTCAGGGTTTCCAACTGCGAAGGATGTGGCGTTGATGATGACGTCAGCGGGATTTCTGGTGAAATGTTCGCGTAGGAAAGTTTGGCAAGTTTTGTCTTTGAGGCTGGAGACGTAGATTGCGTGGGTAGTAAGGCCAAGGTTTTCGAGGTGTTCGATGAGAGCGTTAATGGGTGCCGTCTGCCCGCCTTCAACGACGGAGCGGTAGAAAATGATTGTGGCGCTTCCCCCAGACTCGCTGGTTGAAAGTCTGGATTCCCGCGTTCGCGGGAATGACGGGGTGTAGAGGGAGCAGGTGTCAAAGATGGAAGGTATGGTTGGCTTCTCGCCTGAACCCAACATCCACCCCGCATAGCTTAGCACTGAACGAATGTTATCCGGTCCACCGTTTGCGAAATAGTCCCGCAGCGCGTCCCAGTCTTCGCTGCTCACTGTGGAGAGAGCTTTCAATTCCTCGTCATGATCTGTGCCGCCTGGAAGCAAAGCGATCGCTACGCCTGCAAGTTCAAGCAGGCTTGCCACGCCATAGGGCCAGTAGGCTTTGCCGCCGAGCAGGCGGACGATGATGAGTTTTGCGTGGGCGAGGGTTTTCTCCGTGTACAGATCAACGGAATAATTGTGTTGCAACTGCAAGAGATTGGCGAGGCGCAAACTGGGTTCGAACTGATTGGAGGCCAAAGCAAGGGCTGCCAGTTCACTGTCGGCGGCTGTGAGGATGACGATGTCGCCGGGAGATTGCTTGAGATCGACGGCGATTGCTCCGCCGTCGATCACGCCTGTTGTGGTGGCGAGAAGATGCATCAGTCTCGCAGCGATGCGCTGATGGCGGCTTGGTCCATGTGCTTTTCGCCGATCACCACGAGACGGGTGGACTGGCGTTCTTGCGCACCCCATGGCCTGTCAAAGTAGCTGTTCAAACGTGGTCCTACTGCTTGCACCAGCAGACGTGATGTTGAACCATCGACTGATGCGAAACCTTTGAGGCGCAGGATGTCATGCGCTTCAATCGTTTTTGTGATGCGTTCCAGCAGTGTGGCCTTGTCCATTTGACCCGGCAGTTCGACGATGAAACTCACGAAGTCATCGTGGTCGTGCTGTGTCTCGCCTTCCATTTCATGGTGGGATTGGCGGTTGTGCAAATCATCTTCGGCGGCGGCGCTGTATCCCAGCAATACACTGAGATCGACGGCACTTTGTGTGGCGTTCACCAGTTTGGTGGATTTGCGAATTTGGGCAGTGAGTTGTTCGGTGACGGATTTTTTCTCTGCCTCGTTGAGCAAGTCCTGCTTGTTGACGATCACCAAATCGGCGGCGTTGAGTTGGTCTTCGAACAATTCTTCAATCGGGTTTTCGTGTTCCAGATTGTCATCGGCGGCGCGTTGTGCGGCCAGTGCTTCTTCGTCATCGGCATAGCGGCCTTCAGACAGGGCCTTTGCATCAACGACTGTGATCACTCCGTCTACCGTCACCTGCGCCTTGATCTCTGGCCAGTTAAAGGCCCGCACCAAAGGCTGGGGCAGGGCGAGGCCTGAGGTTTCGATGATGATGTGGTCCGGGCGGTCTTTGCGGGCCAAAAGCTTTTGCATTGTTGGAATAAAATCATCGGCCACGGTGCAGCAGATGCAGCCATTGGCAAGTTCGATGATATCGTCTTCGGTGCAGTTCTCATTGCCGCAGGCTTTCAGAATATCGCCATCCACACCCACGTCGCCGAACTCGTTGACGATGAGAGCGAGTTTGCGATTGCCCGCATTGGCGAGGATGTGGCGGACCAGCGTGGTTTTGCCGGAGCCCAGAAATCCGGTGATGACGGTAGTCGGGATTTTAGTCGACATTGCGATTTGATCTTTCAAGGTAGAAGCCAAGGGAGATGCCAAGCACGCACCACATGATGAGGTTGGCGCCAAGGCTGGCGGTTACAAATTGTGCCGCAAGAGACGCAGGGACAGGGGTGACTTCGGTTGCGGTTTTCGGGATCCAAAGCATGTGTGGCACAAACAACAAGAGCATGGCTGGAATCACGGTCCTCAGTGTCTTGCCCGAGGTGAGTATCCAAAGTCCAAGTGCTGTTGATAGTATTGTGCCAACCCACCAGATTTGGCGTTGTTGTAAAAAGGCTTCCGCCATGCCGGGAAGCTGCGGCGGCAATCCCAATGACGGCGCAAAGGCCACCGCGAAAAAACCGCACAGTCCCCACAGCGGTCCGTTGGCAAAGTTTAGCGGCCGATTTCCGATGATGGAAACACCAGCCATGAGAAACGCAAAACCTGTCGCGGTCACAATGGCGGTTAGCGCTGTGTAAAACGTTCGTTCCGCACCATTGGCTGGCGACCAGACTTCAATACCATGGGCATGTGCCGCAACAGCATGGCCGTGGGCCACGTGTTCAAATGTTTCGGCTTGCAAAATAAGTGGCGTCAACCGCACATGCTGGATGATGCCCATAACCAGACCAGCCGCAATTCCCGACAGAACTACAGCGAGCAGAACCCGCGCGATCATGATGGTTTGATCAGGTCAGTGGCAGGGAAAGCCGATGGCGTGGCGCGTGTCGTGGGCGGCGTTGTGCAAGCGGCCATCGCTGGCGAGGCCGGTGCCGTAGACCAGAAATGAGCCCAGGAACATGCAAGCAAAGCCAAGCATGATGCGTTGCGAAACCGAAACGCCTGTCGAAACTGTACGTGTGGTCATGTCACCCTCCGTGAGACCGGTTGATCAAAGTCTGCTGTCCGGCAGGTCTCCTGACTTGCGGCTCTTGCGGTTGCTGCGTCTTCCCGGTTGCCCAGTGACGTTGCAGCACCCTTGCCGCTCACAGTTGCGGGGGCAGTCACGGTTTTGGCCCCGATTGGGTGGTCCACACCGTGTTCCCTATTATGCTTCTGGCCGACTGGCGTCGAAGCACCGAACAACCGATACATGACAGGCCTGTCACGCCTTCGTCAACATGAAAGCGACATGATTGATCTGATAAACCTATGGATTGACAATAAAGCATACTAAAGGGCCAGTCGGGCGCAAACAATTAACTGAACATAAACGTGGGCACATTTTAAAGTCGCGCGTGCAACAAGGGACTGAATAGCTTTTATGACACAGACGGTTGGAGATCAATCCCGAAATCCGGGCCAATGGGAACTCCTGGGTTTTGGCAAAGGGACGATGATTTCACTCTTTGTGTTCTCCTGCGTTGTCAATATCCTGATGTTGACCGGGCCGTTGTTCATGTTGCAGGTTTATGACCGGGTTCTGTCGTCTGGCAGCGTGCCCACCCTGCTGGCGCTCTCGGGCATCGTGCTGGTCTTGTATATCTACTACGGCATGCTGGAGTATATCCGTTCGCGCATGATGGTGCGGGTGGGACGGCGGTTTGAGGAAACACTGCGCAACCGGGTGTTTGATGTCATGTCCTATTTGACACTGCGCCGCGCACCCTCTGCGGGGGGACAGCCGATTTCGGACCTGAACACGGTGCGGCAGTATTTATCCAGTTCGGGACCGCTGGCGTTTTTTGACATGCCGTGGGTGCCGTTTTATCTGATGATTGTTTTCATGCTGCATTTCTGGCTTGGCATTGCGGGTCTGGTGTCTGCCATTGTCATTTTCATACTGGCGATTTTCACCGAGTCATCGACGCGCGGACCGTTGGGCAAGGCCGCTGCCGCGCAGACCAAAGCCGTATTGATGACAGACGAAGCCCGCCGCAGCACGGAAGCCATGCATGCTCTTGGCATGCGGGGCATTTTGCGGAAACGCTGGGCAGCCGTGCAGCAGGAAGCGCTGGACCATCAAACCACCGCGTCGGACGCTGGCGGCAAACTGGCATCAGCGTCGCGGGTTGTGCGCCTGCTGGTACAGTCTGGCATGTTGGCGCTGGGTGCTTACTTGGCCATCAACAGGGAAATTTCGGCGGGTTCGATCATTGCGGCGTCCATCATCATGGGTCGTGGCCTTGCACCCATTGAGCAGGCCGTTGGCAACTGGCAGCAGTTTCTGGGTGCACGCAAGGCGATTGAACGTCTGGCCAAAATGCTGGGGCAGGTACCGCCTGAAACCGAACGCATGCAATTGCCGCCACCCCGGGGATATCTTGATGTGGAGAACGTGATCGTCATGGTTCCCGGCCAGGAAAAGCCATTGCTTGCAGGACTGTCCTTCAAGGTCACACCCGGCATGGGGCTTGGCGTGATCGGACCCACGGGTGCGGGCAAATCTACACTTGCGCGGGTGTTGACGGGTGTAACGCCTGCCACACGCGGGTCGGTGCGGCTGGATGGGGCAGCCATTGAACAGCGCAACATGGATGACTACGGCAAGGTGGTGGGTTATTTGCCACAGGATGTGCAATTGTTCGATGGCACGGTTGCGCAAAATATTTCGCGGTTCCAGGAAGGTGCCAAGCCTGATGACATTATAAAAGCCGCTGAGATGGCCAATGTGCATGACATGGTCATGCGTCTGCCACAGGGTTATGACACGCCCTTGGGTGAGAATGGTGCAAGGCTTTCCGCCGGGCAACGCCAGCGCGTGGCCTTGGCACGCGCCCTTTATGGCGACCCGGCGTTGATCATCATGGATGAACCCAACTCAAACCTGGACGCTGAAGGTGAAGCAGCCCTGGACCGCGCCATACGTGCATCGTTGCAAAGGGGTGCGGCCGTGGTGGTTGTGGCGCATCGGCCCAGTGCACTTCATGCTGTGTCCCATATTCTGGTTCTCAGCGACGGCAAGGCCGCAGCCTATGGCCCCAAGGATGAAGTCCTGAACAAGGTGAGCAAGCCGCAGCAGTTGCAAGCACCGGTGCCGCAAAGCAACGTTACGGCGATAAGGATCTGACGATATGGCATTGAATACCAAAAAATCCATGCGCAACACCATGCTGGTGGGATATACGTCAATGTTTGTGATGGTCGGCGGTTTCGGCGCCTGGGCTGAACTTACCCACATCAATGGTGCCGTCATTGCCAGTTCCACCATTATTGCTGAGACCTATTCAAAACGTGTGCAGCACCAGACGGGTGGCACGATTTCCAAAATCATGATCAGGGACGGTGACCGGGTGACAGAAGGACAGGCGCTGGTGGTACTGGACCCGACGGATGCGAAATCCGAATTGGCCATTGTCCAGAATACACTTGACGAATTGCAAGTGAAAAAGGCCCGTCTGGAAGCCCAGCGCGATGGCTCGGCCGAGTTGCGCTTCCCCGAGAGAATTTCGGCCAAAAAAGATGAAGGCAAAATTGCCGACATCATTTCAGGCCAATTGAAGCTGTTGCAATCAACGGCGGACTCGATGCAGGGAAAACTGGACCAGCTCAAGCAGCAGGTGGCCCAGATGAACGAGCAAATCGGCGGCATTGATGCGCAGATGAAATCCAAAAAACAACAGGTGAGCCTTATTGAAAAGGAACTCACGGGTTTGCAGAAACTGCTGGCAAAAGGCCTCGTTCCCAGCAGCCGCGTGCTTGCTGTCGAGCGGGAGAAAGTGCGGCTTGAAGGCGAGACCGGCGAATTGCGTGCATCAAAGGCCTCAGCGCAAAACCGTATCGGAGAAGTGGAACTCCGGTCACTGCAATTGCAGGAAGATGTGCGTACCGAAGCCTTGACCGAACTTCGCGACGCAGAAGCCAAGATCGGTGAAATGGCTGAACGCAGCATAGCTTTAACCTCACGCGTGAGCCGCACAACCATCAATGCACCGATCACCGGCACGGTTTATCAAATGTCGGTTCATACAGAAGGTGGTGTCATCGGCCCCGGCGAAACACTGATGCTTATCGTGCCTGAAGGTGATGACCTGGTGTTGCAGGCGCAGGTGTCACCCAACGACATTGACCAGGTGACGAAAGGCCAAAAAGCCAGGGTCCGGTTTCCGTCGTTCAATTCGCGCACCACGCCGGAAATCTTTGGCGAGGTGCAGCAGATCGCTGCGGACATTTCCCGCAATGACGCCAACAGCCCGCCGTTTTATGCGGTGCGGCTGGTGCTCTCGGCCAAGGAACTCGGCAAGCTCGGAGACAACAAGCTGAAGCCTGGCATGAACGCGGAAGCCTTTATCGAGACTACCTCACGCTCGCCGATGTCGTACCTGCTGAAGCCGCTGTTTGACCAGTTCACCCACGCACTGCGTGAGCGTTGAAACGGCACAGCCGCTTAACCGTCTGTTGACGAAAAACTTCTGCTCCGCGAAAGGGAGTTTTAACCCTAACAATTCATGATGGCGAGCATGAAAGTTCGTCGCGTATCGTTTGCGTTAGTTAGTGCCGCGTATCTTGCCGCGTTTGCCACGACATGTGGCACTGCCAACGCCAGTCCAGTAGAGGCCAATGTCGCACTCGTGCGCCAAGCCTATGCTACCCTTCAATCCGGTGATGCCAAAACGGCAGTCGGCGAGTATTCTGATGCGATTGCATCAGACATGCTGGAGCCGGAAATGCTGGTCAACGCCTTGCTTAACCGGGCGCTGGCGCAGCAGCAGCTGCAGGACAATGCATCAGCGCTTGCCGATTATGATGCGGCCATCAAGCTGAATGTCATGGCACCGACCTTGCGCTCCACCGCACTTTACAACAGGGGTCTGGCGCAACAGAAACTCGGACATGCAACCAAGGCGATTGAAGACTTCACAGCGTCGTTGCTGATCAACCCGCAATTTCCGCAAGCCTTCTACAGCCGCGCCAATGCGCTGCGGGATTCCGGCCAGCTGCTGTTTGCCCTTTCTGATTATGAGCGTGCGCTTCGTTTCAATCATCCTGACAAGGCACGGGTCCATTATGGCTTTGCCACAGCTTACCTTGCGCTGAAGCGTCCGCTGGATGCAAAACGCGAATTCGGTGAGGCTTTGGTTATCAATCCAGACTTTGGTCAGGCGAGGGCGCAACTGGTCATGCTGGGCGACCAGAATGCGCAAATCGATACCGAGTCCGATCCCATTCTCACGGGCTCGGTAGGGGCCTATACAGGTGGTACAGTGGCCAGCAAGCCGGGGCTTCCCGCAGCCGTGGAACCTCCGGCAATCCTGCAGGCCACACTTGGCAAAAAGGTCAAAAAAGCCGACGATCGTTTGCCCGAAGCTGCCGCACCTGAAATTGCTGTCGTGCAGGAAGCAATAGTGAAAGAGGAAGATGTTGTCGCCATTAAACAGGTTGCAACAAAGGCTGAAGAAAAAATTGCGGAAACTGCGCCAGTGGCCGAAGTGGAAGCTCCGTTGCCTCCCCAGACAGGCTGGGCGGTGCAGATTGCATCGGCTGACACTGAAGCCTCTGCATGGTCAACCTGGAAGAAGCTGCAAAGCCGTTACACTGTTCTCAAATCCAAATCACCAAATGTGGTGAAGGCGGATCTTGGTGCGAAAGGTGTATTCTATCGTGTGCGCCTCGGTGGCTATGACCAGCAAGGAAGTGCCAAGCAGGCTTGCAGCAAACTGAAAGCCGGTGGCGTGTCTTGTTACATCAGCAAGGTGGGTGGATAGGGCATCCGGCAGCGAGAACTGTCATTACCGCACTTGTTGCGCAGCTGTCCAGTTAAGGAAATGATCGGCGTAAACTTGTTACGAGTAGCTTCACTCATTTTGTGTTTTTGATGCGTTGAGGCTCGGAATTTTTTTTGAATGTTCCAACACCACTCACGGTGTCATTACCGCACTTGTTGCGGTAATCCATCGTGGTACGGGCGTGATCTATCGGGTTAACTCCACTCCTGTTGAACCATGGATTACCGCAACAAGTGCGGTAATGACAACTTTTGTGAGTTCGCCGTTCAAAAAACCGCGACCCATTTCTTAACCGGACAGCAGTGCAACAAGTCCGGTCATGACAGTCATCGGCGAATGCGTCCAATTCAACATCCAATGCTTTCGTTTCTTCACTATCAGACCCGCCTTGCGCGGGTCTTTTGCGTTAACAAGCCTTCACCCGCAGTGGTGCAATTTGCGGGTTTCAACTTGGTGTGGACGGCATTATTTCGCAAGACCCGCTCGGTCTCGACATAATCTTGTTGCAAGCCAAACGCCTGAAACCAAACAGCACGATTTCATCATCACAGGTCCGGGATTTCATCGGCACACTGGAAACCAAGAAGGCGACGAAAGGCATTTTCGTGACGACTGGCGATTTTTCGGCCTTCGCCCGCTCGGCCATTCAAAGCGTGTCGCACCGGGTGCGGTTGATCAACGGGCGTGAATTGAGTGCATTGATGGTGCGTTATAGCCTTGGGGTCACGCCAACACAGAGTTTCGTGTTCAAGACCTTGACCGCAGCTATTTTGCCGCGCCGGTTTTGGCTGCATCGGTCAAAATTCCGGTGTCAAGCCAGCCCCGCAAATAGTCCGGGTCAGGCTTGTCTGAACCATTGCGGATGGCTGCAAGCGATGTGAACTCCTCTTCTCCCAGCAGGCGCATGCGCGATTGACTGTCATGCCGCCAGACCAGAACACACTGTGGAGTTTCCAGTCGATAGGGCCGCGGCGGAGTTTCTCCGCACTTCAGGGACGACCAGATGCTGACGGTGTTTTGGCTGAATTTCAGCAGGTGGACTGAGGGATGAAGTGTGACCCGTTGCCTGGTGTGACTGCATGCAATTGGTTCAACGGCTTCAATGGCATCCCGCAACGCACGTTCCAGTATGGCAATTTCGCACAATTCGGGAGGTGCATGCGCCAGTCTGGCGATCTGTTCAGGCAGTGTTGAACTGAAGTCGTGCATGTCAATCGTCCGGGCCGGGCTGCATTCAGCGGTCAAGACGTTGAAACGCACTTCGCCCAAATAGCGTCGAAGCGCCACGTAGTCGGTTGCCAGATACGTGTTGGAATCCAGTCGCATGTCATTGCAATAGATGGCGTGAAAGCCATACACTTGCCAATCACAGCCCTGTGACGCGAACTGGAGACGGACAAACAGTGTTGAACATGCAATGGCGTTGAATTTGATCAAGCTCTGCGTGGGCGTGAGCGAGGTGGAAGAGATGGATGCGTGGGTGGCCATGACAAAGCAGGGCCGCGACACGCTGGACCATGTGACGCGCATGTTCCCGCGTCGCAAGGATGAAATTCTGCCGCATGGATCACTTTATTGGGTGATCCGCGGACTGATTTTGTGCCGACAACCGATTGCCAATTTGGAGCCAGTTCGGGGTGGTGATGGCATTGAGCGTTGCCGGATCGTGTTCAAGCCCGAAATCATCCGCGTGCGGCCAACGCCTCGGCGGGCGTTTCAGGGCTGGCGGTATTTGACGCCAGATGATGCGCCACCGGATTTAAAGCGGGGTGAAATGGCGGTGGCGGATATGCCTGAGGCCATGCGGCGTGAACTGGCGGAATTGGGGTTGTTGTAAGTGCGTGCTTCGAGGCTCGCAAGGGCTCGCACCTCAGCATGAGGGAGATCGGTGATGTTGCGAATTAGGGGAGTGGAGGAGTTATGGACTCACAAACACAATTATCTTTGAACACGGCCGCGCTTAAAACCGAGATGCAGGACTTGTCTC
>JAYUVC010000259.1:0-20757 GCA_043754325.1 Hyphomicrobiales bacterium | reverse complement strand
GTCCAGCGTGGCACCGATCAATTTGCCATCGGTGAACACCATGGCGGCGGGGCCGTCCCAGGGTTCCATCATGGCGGCGTGGTGTTCGTAGAAGGCGCGACGGTCTTCGTCCATCAGCGGGTTGCCGGCCCAGGCTTCGGGGATCATCATCATCATGGCGTGGGGCAGGGAATAGCCGCCCATGGTGAGGAGTTCCAAAGCGTTGTCAAAAATCGCGGTGTCCGACTGGCCCTCGTAGGAGATGGGCCAAAGCTTTGACAGGTCTTCGCCCAATACGTCGGACTTCATGGTGGATTGGCGTGCTGCCATCCAGTTGAAGTTGCCGCGCACGGTGTTGATTTCGCCGTTGTGGCAAACGAAACGATAGGGGTGGGCCAGCGGCCATGACGGGAATGTGTTGGTGGAGAAGCGTTGATGCACAAGCGCGAGGGCGGAGATGACGCGCTCGTCTTTCAAATCGAGATAATAGTGGTCGAGTTCGGCGCCGAGAATCAATCCTTTGTAGACGATGGTACGGGCGGAAACGGAGACGGGGTAGTAGGTACGGGCCTTTGCCCCCAGAACCTCAATGATTCGATTCGACACCACCTTGCGGCAGACAAAGAGTTTGCGTTCCAGCTGTGCTTCGGTGCGGATGGTCGGACCCTTGCCGATGAAGACCTGACGGTGCACGGGTTCCGTCCCCTTCACCGAATAGCCGAGAACGGATTTATCAACAGGTACATCGCGCCAACCCAGAACCTTGAGGCCTTCTTCACGGGCGGTTTCCCACCAGATGCGTTCAATGTCCTGACGATACACCGTCTCGCGCGGCATGAAGAGATAGCCCACGCCATATTGCCCGGCAGCTGGCAGATCAAAGCCGGAGCGCTTGGCTTCATCGGCAAACAACTCATGTGGAATCTGGATCATGATGCCAGCGCCATCGCCAGCCTTGGGGTCTGCCCCCACCGCACCGCGATGTTCGAGGTTTTTCAAAATGCTCAACGCATCCTTGACCACGCGGTGGCTTTTGATGTTGTTGATGTTGGCGAGAAGGCCAATGCCGCAAGCGTCGTGTTCGCGGCGTGGATCGTAAAGGCCATGAGCCTCAGGGGTTCCCTCGGCGCGGAACTGGTGGGCTGGGACTTGCTCGTTCATGGCGGCTCTCCTGCGACACGAATAGCCGACCCTGGGAATCGGCATATAGGTCAATATTGCTGTCCTTTTTAAAAGCAGAAAGTGCGGTACGGCGCAAGTTAAGAATCAAAAATGGACGAAATTCGAAATAATATTGCGTCGCAGGGCAAAGACATTTGACCACCAAAGGCCCCCCTCCCCCCTTCGGGGTACTCCCCCAACAAGTTGGGGAAGAATGCGCTGCGGGTCCTTCCCCAACTTGTTGGGGAAGTGCCCGAAGGGCGATGGGGGGCCTTTGATGGTCGAATGCGACAGCCCTGTTACAAGTGGGGGAAGTCGAGTGGACTGTGTTCAACTCAAGTGACGGTTCGTATAAATCGAAAGCAATACCTTGCGCCTCATTCAAATCAATTATTTCTCATTGATTTGAATGAGGCGCACGGTATTTTCACAGTTAAGTAGTGTCGGGGGTTTTTTCACAGGGAAGCACATGTTCGATTATGAAAAGCTGGTTGGCTCTATCTATGACTGCGCTGCAAACCCTGAATTGTGGCCCGACGCGGGGTGCCATGGGGTCTGGTCATTGCGCCGTATTCGTGGCGCAGCGCGGCGAGCATCAGCCCATGGCGATTGAAACTCTGCGGACGATGTTTGATCTCACAGTTTCAGAAGCCCGGATCGCGACACTCATTGCCAAGGGTGACGGTCCGCAGGCCATTGTGGAATCGCTTGGCATTTCCGTCAACACAGTGCGCTCACATTTGCAGCATGCCTATGCCAAGACGGGTGCGTCTGATCAAACAGCGCTCAGTGCATTGGTGAACGGCTTGATGCCGCCCGTCGGATGAATTTTGTTGCTGGTTCATTTATGTGAACCGCCTCACAGTGCCGAACTGAAAAACCTGCTTCATTTGGGGTATGAAAGCCAGCTCCGAAACACTTGTGTCGTCGATTTACGATTGTGCTGCGAATCCTGAACTCTGGTCAGAGACTTTGGCCCGTATTCGCGATGCCGTTGACGCTGCCTATGTTGGCGTGAGCTGTACTGCACTGGGATACGGTTCGCACCCACAGTCAACCCGCTGGTTGAAGTGCAATGGCCAGGCGGATGACTCCTGGCTGGATCGTCTCACTGCCTTGTCGGGTAAAATTCCGCATGGTGCCCAGTTGTTCAATCTGCCCGTGGATGTGGCGTGGACGCCTTTGTCGCAGATGTCAGAGCCGGAGTTCCAGAAATCCGAATTCTACCATGAATGGGTAAGGCCCCAGAATTTGCGCGACTTCATCAGCGTGAACTATCTCAAGCGCCCGACATCAAACGGCGTTTTGACCATACCGACATCTGCAAAGCGGGCACCTGTAAACAGCGACAACCGCCAGCTTGTGGAGCAACTCTCGCCGCATATCCGGCGCGCCCTGCTGATCAATGATCTCACCGACCACAGCAATCTGGCAACCTCGCTGTGCAGGCAAGTGCTCGACAAGCTTTCAGTGGCGGTGTTCGTTGTCGGGCAGGGCCGGCACCTGCTGTTTACAAATTCCGCCGGAGAAAAACTGCTGTCGGCGGAGGACAAGATTTCCACATCAGCCGGCGTGCTGAAATTGTCACATGTCACGGGTCAGGTATCTGCATTGGACAACGCCATGGACCGCGCCTTGAACAGTCACTGTGCTTCAGGTTTTGCGGGAGCCGCCGTGCCATTGACCGGCAAAGAGGGCAGCAGGGCCGCAGCCTATGTCTTGCCTCTTGCGGGGCGGGCGGTTTTGGGGTCCGGGCATTGTGCCGTGTTCGTCACGGGCCATGCAGAACAACACCCCATGGCCATGGAGATGTTGCGCAGCATGTTTGATCTCACCCATTCAGAAGCGCGCATTGTGCTGATGATTGCGAGGGGCGAGGGGCCGCAACATATTTCCGATGTGCTGGGCATCAAGGTGAATACGGTGCGCACGCATTTGAAACACAGTTTCGCCAAGACTGACACAGCAGACCAAACCGAGTTGGCAGGCTGCATCAACGCATTGCTGCCGCCGGTCGTTTAGTTTTGCCGGGTCATTCATTTGAATGACGACTGTCACAGAGATTCAGGATTAGAGACACTACACGTGGGGGCCCACTGAAACAAAAAATATCGGCGCATGACGCCGTGGCTTTTTGTTCACAAGCGAAAGCACGATCCCATGAAAGGCTTCAGCGAAATACGCGGCCAGATGTTTCGGATGTCATTTGACCCGATCTGCGGTGAGCTTGTGAATGTGCTTGTTTCCCGTGACATTGCGCCAGCTGCATTGACCGCAGTGCCTGAGCGCACAGCACCGGAAAATTTCAAACCGAAGATTATCAGTCGCCCGGAATCTGAAACGACTTCAGCGGCAACGCAAACCCTTTACAAAAAGCGGGCATGAGCCATCATGAAAATCGCGGCAAAAACACTGAAGGCAGACCGGCAAACTGTGCTGGCGGTGTTTCTGCTTCTCGTTTGTGGCACACTCTGGGGCGCCACACCCATGTTGTCCAAACTGGCAGCCGGTGTTGATGCGCATCCGATCGGCCTGTCACTTGTGGTCAATTCAATGGGCACTGTTGTGTGTATCCTGCTCTGCTGCTTTCGAAAAGTGTTGCGTTGGCCAACGCGGGCTGAATGGCATTTTTTCTTTTGCTGGGCGGTTTTATATTCGGTCCTGAACCAGGTGCTGATTTACTGGTTGTCGGCACGGCTTGATGCTGTCCTGGTTTCGGTCTTCACTGTGCTGGAAGGTTTGGTGATCTTTGCTGCGGCGGCCCTGTTGCGACTCGAAAAACCTGATCTTGTGCGATGCGGCGGTTTGCTGGTGGGGCTGTTTGGTGTTGCCGTTCTGCTGTTTACAGCGCACCGCGGTGAAAGCACAATACCATCCCTGTTCATGGCCGTGGGCCTGATGATTCCTCTTTCCTATGCCGCTGAAACCCTTTTCATCGCCGCACGGCGACCTGCGTCAGTTGATCCGCTGTTTGCCGTTACCCTTGTCATGCTGTGTTCCCTGCCGTTTCTGCTCGTCCTCGCCTATCTCAGCGACGACTTCATGCCGATGCAATATCCGCCCGGTCGGGGCGAGATGCTGGCTCTGGTCATGATGCTTTCGACGTTATTGGCAAGCCTCGCTTTCTTCGTGTTGATCAAAAAAGCAGGTTCGGTGTTTGCGGGGCAACTCTGCTATGTCAACGCGGTTTGCGGCATTGCCTGGGGGGTCGTGGTTCTGGGTGAAAAAATGCCATGGGGCATGTTTGTGGCCGTCGGTTTCATCATACTGGGTTTGCTGCTGGTGCGCCCGAAGTGCGAGGTTGAGCGCACTTCGCCAAGAGCTGAGCCTTGGCCGGCTGAATGATTGAGAGCGTGATCTTATCAGACTGGTTCACATCTGAAACGAGGGACTGTTTGCTCTATCGCAAACTGTCCCTGATCTTGAGATCGGGGACAGCTTGCAAGAAAAAGCAAGCAGTCCCCAATAGACCCTTCAGCCAAAACAAATCAGCCTCCAACGCATATGTATGGCCATAGAGCCTTGTCACCGCTATGAGACTATTTTTCTCAATGTCTGGCGGTATTCATGCACTCTTCGTCCAATCTTCGCGGCATCATCTACATGGTGTTGTCCGGGCTGACATTTGTCAGTTGTGACAGTTTTCTGAAATTGATGCTGGCTGATGTGCCGCCGATGCAGGCGCTGGTTTTGCGCGGCATATCGGCAACCGTCTGGTGTCTGGCCTTGCTCGCCGTCATGGGCCAACTCAGGGATTTGCCAAAGGCATTGAACCGTTGGACTGTGTTGCGCTCATTGGCCGAAGTGGTGGCGGTGACAGCCTTCATTCTGGCCTTGGCCAATGTGCCCTTGGCTGATGTGACGGCGATCTATCAGGTTGCACCACTTCTGGTTCTGGCGGGGGCAAGTTTCATCTGGGGTGAGAAGGTGGGGCTGTGGCGCTGGTTGCTCATTGCACTGGGCCTTGCTGGCGCATTGGTTGTGGCGCAACCGGGCAGGGAAGGGGCATCGCCTTTCGCGCTGCTCGGATTTGTAACGGCCATCGGCTCAGCCGCGCGAGACTTGCTGTCGCGGAAGGCACCGCAGAATGTGCCGGGACTTGTGGTCACCTTCAATGTGGTGGTGGCAGTATTGGTGGCATCCTTCATCAACAACCAGATTTTTGAAGGTTGGACACCTGTCAGCACCAATGCGTGGCTGTATTCCATAGGGTCAGGATTTTTCGTCATGATCGGGCATTTCTTTGTCTACATGGCGTTCCGTCACGCCTCAGCGCGGGTGGTTGCCCCGTTCTATTATTCCTTTACGCTGATCGCCGTGACATTCGGAGCAGTGTTCTTCAAGGAGTATCCAAACGCATTGGCGCTTGTCGGCATTGGCATGATCATCACCTGCGGCCTTGGTGTATTGTATTTCGAACGGGGAGAAACTGAGGCGTGAACTTTGCATCTGACAATGTCTATGGCGTTGACCCGCGCATCCTGCAGGCCATGGTGGAAGCCAATGCACGGCTGACTGATGTTTCCTATTGCCATGATGATGGATCAAAGGCGGTTGAGGACCGACTGTCAGAGATTTTCGAACATGATGTGAAGGCGTTTCTGGTGGTCAATGGCACGGGTGCAAATTCACTGGCGCTGTCTGCCATCTGCCCGCCGTTTGGTGGCGTGTTGTGTCATGAGGGCAGCCATATTAATACCGATGAATGCAATGCACCGGAATTGTTCACGGGTGGTGCCAAGCTCGTGACAATGGCGGGGGCTGGCAACAAGCTTACACCTGCCATCATTGAAGCCCGCATGGCGCAGTTCATGCACGGCGAACATGGGGCGAAACTCTCGGCACTCTCGATCACCAACGCCACGGAACTTGGCACAATTTATACGCCGGCAGAAATCAAGGCTTTGGCGAATTTGGTCAAAACGCAGCGCATGAAACTGCACATGGATGGTGCGCGCTTTGCCAATGCGCTGGTATCGCTTGGTTGTACGCCTGCGGAGATGACGTGGAAGGCCGGTGTTGATGTTCTGTCGTTCGGGGGCACAAAAAACGGTGGCATGATGTTGGAGGCAGTGGTGTTCTTCAATGAACAATTGGCTGCGGATTTTCTGTACCGCCGCAAACGGGCGGGCCAACTTGTGTCGAAGGGCCGTTTCCTGTCGTCGCAAATGTTGGCCTATCTCGAAGATGATGTGTGGTTGCCCAATGCAAGACGCGCCAATGCCTTGGCGCAGACTTTGGCCAAAGGTCTACAACAGTCAAACCGCGTGCGGTTAAGCAATCCCGTTGAAGCCAACGAAGTTTTTGCCATCATGCCGCGTTCAGTGTTTAATGCGGTGACAGCAGCGGGCGCGCATTTTTACGAGTGGCCGATGGAGGGCTTGGCTGCTGACGAAGTGCATTGCCGCTTCGTGCTGTCCTTTGCGACACCGGAAGCGCACGTCGCTCAGTTTCTGGAGCTGTTTGGCCAAGTGTCACTGACCTTGTAACCATCCGGGTACGGATCATCGGGGTCGAGCATCAGGGTCGTCTGGCCGCTAATCCATGCCCGACCTGTGATTTGCGGAATGATGGCCTTGTGACTTCCCACTGTGGTTTCACCGATGATGCGGCCTTCGAATTTGGAATCAATGACACTGCGGCCCATGTAAGTCTCGCCCACCTGCATCAGGCCCTTGGCGTGCAGCACCGCCATCAAGGCGGAACAGCCCGTGCCCGTTGGTGAGCGGTCCAGTTTACCGGGGTTGATGACACAGGCATTGCGTGAGGTGAGTACACCATCCACGCGGCGCAATGCTTCGCGCATGAAGCAGAAGGAATAGTGTTTCCACTCCGGCAATTCAGGATGATGGAACGGCAGTTGTACGTTCGCATCCTGCACCAGCTTGCGGCCCAAGGCAGCAATGATATGGGCATTTTGCGGCGTGATCTGCAAACCGAAATCCGCCACATCAGCCATGACAAAACTGTCGCCACCAAATGCCGTGTCAACTTTGAACTTGCCATAACCTTCAATTTCAAGTGTCGCGCCCAAGTGCTGTGCAAAGGCTGGCACATTGGTGAGGGTGATGCTTGTCGCTTTGCCGTTCCGGCATTGCGCCGAAACTTCAATCAGGCCCGCAGGTGCTTCGAGTGTCATGTGAGTGACTGGTTCGACCATGGGAATGATCCCGGTATCCAGCAACACCGTGGCCACGCAGATGCAGTTCGAGCCTGACATGGGCGGCGTGTCCTCAGGCTCCATGATGATGAAGGCGGCTTGCGCTTTGGGATGCTTCGGCGGCACCAGCAAATTCACGTGACGGAACACGCCGCCGCGCGGTTCATTCAAGACGAAATTCCGTAACTTGTTGTCTCGCGCAATAAAGCGGGACTGCTCCCAAATCGTATCTCCGGGAGGCGCTGCCACCCCACCCACAATCACATCACCAACCTCGCCCTCAGCGTGGCAGTTGATGATGTGGATGGATTTGGTTGAGCGCATGGTTTCTCACTTGTAGCGCACCCTTCGAGGCCCGCAAGAGGGCGGGCACCTCAGGGTGAGGAATTTAACCCTCATGCTGAGGCGCGAGCCCTTGCGAGCCTCGAAGCACTCTCCAGATCACAAATCCCCCGTCACGCATTTCTTCGCAAGCGCCTTATATTGCTTCACCGACAGCACCACCGGATTGCCGCTGTCATTCGGGTCACGCTTGGCAGTTTCGGCCACTTCATCAAGACGCTTGGTGTCAATGCCAATATCTTTCAGCGCATGGGGAATTCCGGTTTCCTTGCGCAGGGCCAGAATGAACTTCAGGAAGCCGTTGAAGCCACCCTTGATGCCGAGATAGGCCGCAGCGCGTTCGATCTTGGTTTCGATCTTCTTGCGGTTGGCCACCAGCACGTAAGGCATGATGATGCCGTTCAGCATGCCATGGTGCGCGTCATACAGGCCGCCAAAGGGATGTGACAACGCATGAATGGCACCCATGCCTTTTTGAAACGCCGTAGCCCCCATGGCCGATGCCATCAGCATATTGCCACGCGCATCGAGATCCTTCGGCTTCTTCACCGCCTTGGCAAGGTTTTCCTTGATCAGGCGCATGCCTTCCAAGGCCACACCGTCTGACAGCGGATGGTAGTTCGGACAGCAATAGCTTTCGAGGCAATGGGCCAGTGCGTCAAAGCCTGTCGCTGCGGTGAGTTTCGCCGGAAGACCCACCGACAACTCCGGATCAAGGATCGCGACTTTCGGCATGATGGCAGGGTGGAAAATGATTTTCTTTTCGTGGGTGACGGGATGCGTGATGACACCTGCGCGGCCCACTTCTGAACCGGTGCCCGCCGTTGTGGGAATGCAGATGGTGGGGGCGATTTTCGATGCATCAGCCCGCGTCCACCAATCATCCACGTCTTCGAGATCGAAGATCGAAATCTTTTGTCCATGCATGAGCGCAATCATCTTGCCCGTGTCGAGGCCAGACCCACCACCAAAACAAATCACACCATCATGACCGCCATCACGGAACACTTTGCAACCTTCAAGCACGTTTTCTTCCGAAGGGTTTGGTCGCACATCAGCAAACATGGCCACAGGAAGTCCCGCCGATTTCAGGTTGGCCAGAATGCCCTTCACCATGTCGGAACCCGCAAGGCCGCGATCTGTCACAAACAGGGGGCGCTTGATGCCCACAGCCTTGCAATGCTCCGGCAATTCCATCACGCGTCCTGCGCCAAACTTGATGGGGTTGGGGTAGTTGATATTGCGATTGGGAATCATGTTTTTCTTTCTTGTTAGCAGGCAAGGGTTTTGACGTGGCCAAGTGCGCCATAGGCAAGGAGGGCGCGGTCGCTCGTGACGAGTGTGAGATCGAAGCGCCTCGCAGTTTCAACCAATAGTCGGTCCATCGGGTCGCCATGAATGCGACCAGGAAGATAGTGGGACCCGATCATAGTTGCGGCGTCTACAGCACATATTTGAGCATCGACTTCACGAACAAAGGACTGAAAATATTCCAACGGGTTTTTTGTTATGGGAGTTTTGCCTTTGGAAACAAGCATTCCAATTTCCCAAGCAGAGAACAACGACACAAATACTCTTCTATCGCGTGCGGCCTCATCGAGTAAATTGACGATGTTTGGCGTTAATCTTCGTTGTTCCGACAAATAGAATATCGCACAGGTATCAAGCAGGAATTTCATTCAGAAGAACCAAGCGGGCCGTACTTTTCGCGCTCCCATTCTTCCCAGTCAAATACATCATGGAATGGTCGTTCAGGGTCGAAATCATCTGGAAACGTCACCATGCCTTTCATGCATCCAAAAATTGATTTCTGATTGGTGTGCTTTTGCTCCGCGTGAGCAGACTTGATTTTGCGAAAAACCAGTCGTTCACAATCAAGCTCCACATCCACAGTTTCAAATCCCGCGCTGAGCCATTCCTTGGTCATCACATTGTTTGTCGGATTGTTGCTCCACCAAGCCCGATGTGACTTTGATGATTTTGGCAATTGGGCACCAATCAATTCCTCAATTTCTGCAAACGACATCTTGATCTGGTCAGCCTTTTGCTTCTTCAAAAACTGCCCCAAGGGCTCATATTTACCCATTGTAAACGCTCCAAATAAACACACATATAATAGTGTGTGTGTTTGTGTGTGTCAATATCTTTCGAATCCACGTTTCAACTCCAAATCAGTAATCCTGCGGTCGAATTCGAACTGTTCCCATTTGCCGGTGTGGACATAGTGATCCACCACATCATCGCCGAAGGCGTCACGCATGAACTTTGATTTGTCGAGAAGGTCGATGCCATCGCGCAGGGTCTTGGGAATTTCGCGGAGTTTTTGAGCGGCGCTGTAGGCGTCTCCTGAAAACACCGGTTCGAGTTCCATCTTCTTTTCAATGCCATCAAGACCCGCTGCAATCAATGCGGCGAATGCCAGATAGGGATTCAAGTCGGCACCGCCGACGCGACATTCCACGCGAATGGCTTTGGTGTCAGCGCCACACAAACGATAGCCAGCGGTGCGGTTGTCAAAGCTCCACACGGCTTTTGTGGGCGCAAATGTGCCTGCCATGAAGCGCTTGTAGGAGTTGATATAGGGGGCGAGAAAATAGGTGATTTCGGATGCGTGGGACAGTTGCCCCGCCAAATAGTGCTGCATCATCTTCGACATGCCGTGGTGGCCCGCCTTGTCAAAGAAATGCGGAATCTTGCCATCCTTGCTCCACAGCGACTGATGCACGTGAGACGAGTTTCCGGCCATGCCATAGTCCCACTTCGCCATGAAGGTGATGGCCTTTCCCGTGAGATAGGCGATTTCCTTGGCACCGTTTTTGATGATGACGTGATTGTCTGCCATTGTGAGAGCATCGGCATAGCGCACATTGATTTCTTCCTGTCCTGGTCCCCATTCGCCTTTGGAATTTTCAACTGGAATTCCAGCACCATTCAGGCCATTGCGCAGGGCCCGCATGTAGACCTCTTCCTTTGTGGTTTGCAGGATGTGATAATCCTCAATGTAGTAGCCCGCCGTTTTCATGTTGCGATAGCCTTTGGTGTTGCACGTCTCAAACGAGTCATCGAACAGGAAGAATTCCAGTTCAGAGGCCATGTAGGCCTTGAGGCCCATGGCATCGACTTTTGCCAATTGCTTTTTCAAAATCGCACGTGGGGAATGCGGCACGTCTTCGTGGGTGTGGTGATCGAGTACATCACACAAAACAAGCGCGGTTTTTTCCAGCCATGGTGTGCGGCGCAATGTTGACATATCGGGCTTTAACACAAAGTCGCCATAGCCCTTGTCCCATGACGTGGCCTTGTAGCCGGGAACTGGTTCCATTTCGATGTCGACGCCCAGCAGATAATTGCAGCCGTGGGTTTCTTCATGGCCACCATTGACAAAAAATTCGGCGTGAAAGCGCTTGCCAATCAAGCGGCCCTGCAAATCTGTCATGGCCACGACAACGGTATCGATGGAACCGCTCGCGACTTCTGTTTTCAACTCATCGAGCGTGAGCATGCCTGTTGTCATTATTTCCTCCAAGAATGTTTGCGGCCAATATTGTTGAAGCTTGGGCGAGAGGAACAGTCAAGTTGTTCGCCCAAGTGTTTTGACCGGCGTGGTTGGCAATGAGATCATTGCGGATTTCGATCATCACATGCTTGAGGCCGCGAGGGGCTGCATGCAGGTTGGTGGTGTGCATCACGCCATCCTTGGGGCCGTAAGGTTCATTCAGCCGTGCTTTGTCCGAAGGGAAGGCCTTGATCAGGAAATTGGCCAGCCAATTGTCACGGTCAAACAGAAAGCCCACATCAAAGTCGCGCGCCTTGCCTTTGTAGACAGGGTTGAAAGAATGCATGGTGACCATGATGGTGGCGCGTTTTTCGGCAGCACGCTGATCAAGATAGTCTTCAATGGCGCGGTGGAAAGGCCGATAAATTTCGCGTGTACGGGCCAGCCGCGCCGACGGCAACATATTCTTGTTGCCGGGAATTTCATAAATCTCGCTCAGTTCCGGCATGGCACCTTCGGCTTCCGGCGGGCGGTTGCAGTCGTAGGCGAGGCGCGAATAGCGTTGCAGGATCAATGGCGCATCCAGCAGTTTAGATAGAATCCGCGATGTGCCTTCTGCGCCGATGTCATAGGCGATGTGGCGCTGCAGGTCTTCGTCGCACAAGCCGAGCGTACCAAGTGCTTTTGGCAACCTGTTGGAGGCGTGTTCGCACACCAACACAATGGGAGAGCTTCCGTTTTCATTGACGAAGATGGCGGGGTGGCCTTCGGCTTCACCCAAAACAGTATTCATGTGACCCTGCATATTTTTGACCATCTAATCAGTTTTCACTGGGGCTTGTCAAAACCAGCTGCGCATCCCCAACGGTACCATGCCGTTGATGAACCACGGTGTGACGTTGGTGTTTCTGAATGCCGACATGATCAATGCTTTAAGCGACACCACCATGGGGCAAGAATTTGATCATATCATTGTTGGTTCCGGCTCTGCCGGTTCGGTTATGGCTTATCGATTGGCGGAAGCTGGTCGCACGGTGCTGGTGCTGGAATATGGCGGCACTGATCGTGGGCCGCTGATCCAGATGCCGTCAGCCCTGTCGATCCCCATGAACATGAACCGCTACAACTGGGGCTTTGAAACCCAGCCTGAACCACATTTGAACGGACGTCGTCTGGCCACGCCGCGCGGCAAGGTGGTCGGCGGTTCATCGTCGATCAACGGCATGGTTTATGTGCGCGGCCACGCCCATGATTTCGACACGTGGGAAGCCATGGGGGCCAAGGGCTGGGCCTACAAGAATGTGCTGCCCTACTTCAAGCGCATGGAATCATCGCACGGCGGCGAAGAGGGTTGGCGTGGTGTAGACGGCCCCATGCATGTGAAGCGCGGCGACAAGCTCAATCCGCTGTATCAGGCCTTCATCGATGCAGGGCGCGAGGCAGGTTACCCCGTCACGCAAGATTACAACGGTCAGCAGCAAGAGGGCTTCGGTGCCATGGAAATGACCGTGCACAACGGTTTCCGCTGGTCCGCTGCCAACGCCTATCTGCGCCCGGCGCGTAAAACCGGACGGGTGAAATTAGTGACGCATGCATTCGCGCAACGGATTATTCTTGAAGGCAAGAAAGCTGTTGGCGTTGAATATCGGCGCGGTGATAAAGTTGTCGAAGCGCGGGCGCGGCGCGATGTGATCATTGCAGCGTCAAGCATCAACTCTCCAAAATTGTTGCAACTCTCCGGCATTGGGCCAGCGCAGGTTTTGAAAGCGGCTGGTATTCCGCTGGTGCATGATCTGCAAGGTGTGGGCGAGAATTTGCATGACCATCTGGAAGTCTATTTTCAGGTGAAATGCAAATTGCCGATCACGCTGAATGGCAGGCTCGGTCTCATATCAAAAGGCATGATCGGGGCCGAGTGGGTACTGCTGCAATCGGGTTTGGGCTCTACCAATCACTTTGAAAGCTGTGGCTTCATTCGCTCAGCCGCTGGCATTGAATTCCCTGACATTCAATATCACTTTCTGCCCGCTGCCGTGCGCTATGATGGCAAGGTGGCGTTTAAAGGCCACGGCTTCCAGGTCCACGTGGGCCCGATGCGCACAAAGTCACGCGGTCATGTGCGCGTCACGTCGTCAGCACCGGAAGAAAGCCCGGAGATCCTGTTCAACTACATGTCCCACCCCGACGACTGGCAAGAATTCCGCGCCTGCATTCGCTTGACACGCGAGATCATCGGGCAACATGCACTTGAGCCCTATCGTGCTGAAGAAATCCAACCAGGCAGTGCTGTGCAATCTGACGAAGCAATCGACGCCTTTATCCGCGAACACTGCGAGAGCGCCTATCATCCAACAGGCACCTGCAAGATGGGCGCTGTGAATGATCCGATGGCGGTTGTTGACCCTGAATGCCGCGTCATCGGCATTCAGAACTTACGCGTGGCTGATTCATCAATCATGCCGCAAATCACCAATGGCAATCTCAATGCACCGACATTGATGATTGGAGAGAAGGCGTCGGATCACATTCTGGGACGTAAACCACTGCCTGCGTCGAATGCGGAACCTTGGGTGAATTCACGGTGGAGAGAGAGTCAGAGGTAGAGGTCCCTCTCCGTCACGCTTCGCGCGCCACCTCGCCCGCTTGCGGGAGAGGTGGATTGTGGCGCAGCCACAAGATGGAGAGGGAATTCACTCCCGCACAAACGTTCGTTTCCTTTTCTCCACGCTCTCCACTATCCCGCGATAAACCTCCGCCATCCGCCGCATAGTCGTGCAAAATGCCAATACCTTCGTCCGCCCGCATCGCTTCCATCTGCGCGATCACAGACCTCCACTCATTGGGCGATGGTGGGAAAGACGCGGAGATCGTTCCAGTTCAAAGCTAACTAACCCACCAACATGATGCGCGCAATATTATCAAAATCCTTCCAAGCTTTGTCAGTGGTGACTGCAATTGCACCGCGTGATGCAGCGAGTGCCATACAAGCCCGATCACCCAGTAAAAGCCCGCGAGGGCGTGTGATTTTCCGAAGCTTCCCTGTTTTATCCGCTTGCGTTCTGTCGAAATTGATGATTGTCAAACCCAAGTCAGCCAGTGCGCCATCAATGGCTTCGTCTTCACCGCCTCTTTCCTGAAGTTTTGAAATGACCTCAGCCAAATTGACGGAACTCATGACCGCAAGGGGAAGAATGGCGTCGACGGCATCAGCACCTTCTTCGTTGCCCAACAAGGCCAAGACAGCCGAAGAATCCAGAACATATTTGTCAATCATTTTCCGCTTCCTTGCGGCGGTCGGCAATCAATTCGTCTGAAAGACGGGTTCCATCTGTTGGCATCAAGTGTCGCAAACGCTCTTGGGCACGACGAACGCCTTCGCGTTGAGTGCGGATGCGAAGTTCGTTGTTCACGACTTCCATTTGCACAGACGCGCCCTCTTCAAAACCGAGTTGTTTTCGTATTTCAGCAGGAAGCTGCAATCTGCCGCCGCTGACGATTTTGCCGCGTTGTATGTTCATGCCATATCCTCTACAAAATACATGTTTAATCCATAGTGCATTTGCTATAAGAATGCACGATATATGTAATGCTATAATTTTCGCCCAACGATGCCGCATTACTTGATCTTGATGTGCATTTCCTAGTAGCGCATAGCAACCCCAACTCAAGGGAGCAAAAAGCATGAAGACTATTCACCACTGGATCAACGGCAAGCAAGTTGCGGGCAAGGGCACGCGGAAGTCTGCGGTGTTCAACCCCGCCACGGGCGAACAAACGGGCGAGCTGGTTCTCGCCACCACTGCGGAAATGGATGCTGCCGTGCAAGCCGGCCGCGTTGCTTTCCCCGCTTGGGCCAACACAACGCCGCTGCGCCGTTCGCGCATTCTCAACAAGTTCCTGGGGATCATCGACTCCCGCGCCAAGGAACTTGCGGCCTGTATCACCGCTGAACACGGCAAAGTCTTGTCGGATGCCTTGGGCGAAGTGCAACGCGGCGCGGAAGTTGTGGAATTTGCAACTGCCGCCCCCACACTTCTTAAAGGCGAGTACACCGAAAACGTTGGCACAAAAGTTGACTCATGGTCAACACGCCAGCCACTTGGTGTTGTCGCGGGAATTACGCCGTTCAACTTTCCGGCCATGGTGCCAATGTGGATGTTCCCGACAGCGCTGGCTGCAGGCAATTGCTTCATCCTGAAACCATCGGAGCGTGATCCATCAGCTTCGATGTTAATTGCCGAATGGCTGAAAGAAGCGGGCGTTCCAGATGGCGTGTTTCAGGTGGTGCATGGCGACAAGGAAGCCGTGGATGCCATTCTGCATCACCCGCACATTGCCGCTGTTTCCTTCGTCGGTTCAACACCCATTGCCCGCTATATTTACTCCACCGCCACATCCAACGGCAAACGTTGCCAAGCCCTGGGTGGCGCGAAAAA
Source organism: Hyphomicrobiales bacterium (assembly GCA_043754325.1). Taxonomy (GTDB): domain Bacteria; phylum Pseudomonadota; class Alphaproteobacteria; order Rhizobiales; family Aestuariivirgaceae; genus Aestuariivirga. The sequence continues at coordinate 5,183 of JAYUVC010000259.1, read as the reverse complement.
TCACATGATCATCATGCCAGACGCTGACATTGACCAGACGGTTGATGCGCTCATGGGCGCTGGCTTTGGTTCAGCAGGTGAACGCTGCATGGCTATCTCAGTGGCTGTGACCGTGGGTGAAGGCACGGCGGAGAAAGTGTTGGCCAAGCTCGAACCCAAGGTGCGCGCTCTCAAGATCGGACCCGGCACTGATGCTGATGCGGAAATGGGGCCGCTTGTTACCAAGCAGCACTACGACAAGGTCAAAGGCTACATCGACACGGGCGTGAAGGAGGGGGCCAAGTTACTCGTCGACGGTCGCGGTTTCAGGATGCAGGGCTATGAAGGCGGATACTTCCTTGGCGGCTCGATTTTCGACCACGTCACAACCGACATGACCATCTACAAGGAAGAAATCTTTGGCCCCGTGCTCTCCTTCGTGCGCGCCAAAACCTATGATGAAGCCGCCAAAATGGTCAACGACCACGAATACGGCAACGGCACCGCCATCTTCACCCGCGACGGTGATGCGGCGCGTGAATTTGCGCAGTCCATTCAAGTCGGCATGGTTGGCATCAATGTGCCAATTCCCGTACCGATGGCGTTTCATTCTTTTGGTGGCTGGAAGGCGTCGCTGTTTGGTGACCACCACATGCACGGACCAGAAGGCATTCGGTTTTACACCAAGTTGAAGACGGTGACGGCGCGTTGGCCTACAGGCATTCGCGCTGGGGCTGAATTCGTGATGCCGACGATGAAGTAAGTTTCACGTTCTGAGTGATGACAAATCACCCGCCGGATGGCACAAGGCGGTCCGGCGGAATTTTTTGGAGGCATCTCATGCGTTCGGCAGTTTTTGGTTTTGCGGTTTCACTTGCACTTCTCACAGCACCAGCAATGGCCGCCCAATGCGGCAATACCGGCGCTGGCTTTGACGACTGGAAAACAGAGTTCGTACAGGAAGCCAAGGCCAATGGTGTGAATGCCAAGGCCATCGCGGCATTGCTGAACACAAGTTATGCCACGGGCACCATCAAGGCTGACCGCAACCAGAAGAGCTTCAAATATACGCTCGCGAAGTTCTGGCAAGTGCGTGGTGCAGATACCATTATCGCCCAAGGCAAAAAACAGAAGGCCGCCAATGTGGCACTGTTCGACAAGATCGAACAGAAATACGGTGTACCCGCCGGTCCGCTGATCGCCATCTGGGGCATGGAAACGGCATTTGGTCGTTTCTCCGGTTCACAGAACGTGCTCTCGGCCACAGCGACATTGGCCTATGACTGCCGCCGCACGGAATTTTTTGAGGAACAGCTTTACGCCATGTTGAAACTCGTGGGCTCTGGCAAGGTAGCGGCATCGGCCAAGGGCGCCATGCATGGTGAACTGGGCCAGACCCAATTCATGCCGAAGAATGTTGTGCTTTACGGCGGCGGCGGAAATTTGAACGGCAAGGAAGCAGCACTCACCGCCACTGCGCGCTTCCTCGTGGGCCATGGCTGGCAACCGGGTGAAGGCTACCAGCAGGGCGAGCCAAATTACGGTGCCATTGAGGGGTGGAACGCCGCGAAGGTCTATCAGCAAGCCATCGCCCGAATGGGTGCAAGGATTGATGGTGAGTGAGATGCCGATGGATTTTACCAAAGCGCTGGAACGTACGCCGCAGGGTTATCTGGCGCTGAGCTGGGTGCTGTATGTTGGCTCTGCCGCTTTGGCGGCTGCAACGCTCGGTGAATTTTCAGGCACACTGCTGTTTCTGGGGGCCATCGGGGTGATTGTTGTAGCCTCGTCCCGCAAGGCTGATGCAGCTCCCACCATTTACGGCAGTCATCTTGAAAACATCTCGCGGGTGATGTGGGTCAACCTTGTGGCGTCGCTGTGTCTGATTTCATTTACATGGATCACATTCGGCCTGGGGGTTTTTCTCACCTGGCCACTCTACCTGATCTTGTTGGTCTGGACAGGCTTCAAACTGATCAACGGCATGATGAAGCTGAGCGAAGCGAAGGCGTATTAAACCTGGCGGTAGGCGTTTCTGTCTGGACCCTTCCATCCCGCGGGCTTTGTGGATGGCGCGTAAATTTCAACCAGCAACGGCGCACATTTTGCTGCATCGCTTGAATGCACCTCACCACAGTCGCCGCCAGGACAGGCTGATAGCGCGGCAAGCAAGTCAATCTCGGCAAAGAATTCGATAAAGTCACCGGGACGCACAGGGGTGGCCTTCATGAAATATTGCCCGGTGTCGCGGGTGAAACCCGTGCACATGAAAACGTTGAGCACATCATGGATGAAAGGTTCAGCATCATTGAAGCTGCGGCCCGTGTGTTTGGCAAAGGCCCGTGTCAGATTGGAATGGCAGCAGTGGTGATAGTCGCCGCCAGACAGCAGGCGTTGGGTATAGGGATCGCAGCGCGTGCCAATTACATCATGCACAGAACCACCGAACTGATCAAAGCCATACCAGTCGAGTGTGTCTTCAGTAATCGTCGCCATGGGGCGCAAGTAGGGCAGGTTTGACCACATGCGGTCGCCTGTGGATAAATGTGTGCCATGAAGGGCGCGGGTTTTGCCGGAATAAAAACGCTCCGCTGGATCATGCGCGTTCCAGAGATTGAGGTCGCCAACCTGTGGGCCTTCGACGCTTACAATGCGGAAAAAGTGCCCGGCGGGAACTTCAAAACAGCGGGCTTCACGGGGCGGGATCAGGACTTCGGATGTCTTGCGCCAACCCTGGCGTGAGGCGCTGTAGCTGGCAAGGTCCGGCGGCGGCAAGGTTTCAACCGGATAGCAGATGACAGGTTTGATATGACGACGGGCTTCGGCGTCAGTTGGCTTGACGTGTTCAGGTTTTTCCAGTTTCATTATCTCACACCCAATCCAGAACAACCTTGCCGCAGCTTCCCTGCTGCATCAGCGCAAAGCCTTGCGCGAAATCTGCCGCCTTCATCCGGTGGGTGATCACTTTCCGCACATCCAACCCTGACTGCAGCATGGCAATCATCTTGTACCAGGTTTCAAACATCTCGCGGCCATAGATGCCTTTGATGGTCAGCGCCTTGAAGATCACCTTGTTCCAGTCGACTTGCGTTGGCACTGCGGGAATGCCGAGCATGGCGATTTTCCCGCCCATGATCATGTGGTCCAGCATCTGCTCGAAGGCTTTTGGCGCACCTGACATTTCAAGCCCGATGTCGAAGCCTTCGTGCATTTTGAGTCGCGCCATCACATCACGCAAATCTTCTTTCGACACGTTGACCGTCACCGCGTCGGTGACCTGGTTGCAGAGTTCGAGCCGATAGTCATTGATGTCGGTGACAACCACATGCCGCGCACCGACGTGACGGCAGACGGCGGCCGCCATGATGCCGATAGGCCCCGCACCCGTGATCAACACATCCTCGCCGATCAGATCAAACGACAGGGCCGTGTGCACAGCATTGCCGAGCGGATCGAGTATCGCCCCGATTTCATCATCGACTTCGGGCGGCAAATGGATGGCGTTGAAGGCGGGGAGCTTCAGATATTCGGCAAAGGCTCCCGGCACATTGACGCCAATGCCCTTGGTTTCGGGATCCAGATGAAAATGCCCGGCCCTTGCCATACGACTTTTCATGCCGATCAAATGGCCTTCACCTGATACACGGTCGCCCACTTTTACCGTGCGCACGTGGGAGCCTGTTTCAGCAACGACGCCTGAAAATTCATGCCCCACCACCATGGGCACGGGAATGGTCTTCTGCGCCCAGGCGTCCCATTTCCAGATGTGCAGATCCGTGCCGCATATGCCGGTTTTTGCCACCTTGATCAGAATATCGTCAGGCCCAATCTGTGGCACCGGCTCCTCACGTAACACAAGACCTTCCTCATGTGCTGCTTTCACCAATGCTTTCATGTGATTAACTCCAGCTTTCGACCCGTTTTGGAAAACGCTTCAACACTTGATTCAATGTCTTCAACCGAATGCGCAGCCGACATTTGTGTGCGAATGCGGGCCTTGCCTTTGGGCACCACAGGGAAAAAGAAGCCAGTGACGTAGATGCCCTCGGCATAAAGTTCCCGCGCCATGTCTTGGGCGATGGCAGCATCTTCCAGCATGACGGGAATGATCGGGTGCTCGCCTGCAAGCAGTGTGAAGCCCGCAGAAGACATGGCGGTGCGAAACTGTTTTGCGTTCGCAGTCAGTTTCTGGCGCAAGTCATCGCCTGCTTCTGCCAAGTCAATCGCTTTCAAACTTGCAGCGACAATGGCAGGCGGCAAGGCATTTGAAAACAGATAGGGCCGTGCCCGTTGCCGCATGAGATCCACAACAGGCTTTGCCGCTGCGATATATCCCCCCGCCGAGCCGCCCAGTGCCTTGCCGAGTGTGCCTGTGAGGATATCTACCTTCACGCCCGCCCGTGCAGGTGTGCCGCGACCCTGCGGTCCGACAAAGCCTGTGGCATGACAATCATCGACCATGATCAGCGCATCGTATGTGTCGGCGAGACCTCGAATGGATTTCAGATCAGCGAAATAGCCGTCCATTGAAAACACACCATCGGTCACAATGACAATGCGTCTTGCATTCGCGTCCCTGGCCGCTTGCAACTGCGCTTCAAGATCATTCATGTCACCATTGGCAAAGCGGAAGCGTTTGGCTTTGGACAGGCGAATGCCATCAATGATCGAAGCATGATTGAGCGCGTCGGAAATGATGGCATCCTGCTCACCAAACAGCGGCTCGAACACGGCTCCATTGGCGTCAAAGCAAGCGGCAAACAAAATCGAGTCTTCCATCTCCACATAGTCGGCAATCCGCGCTTCAAGCTGCCGGTGCAAATCTGTTGTTCCACAAATGAAGCGCACTGACGCCATGCCAAAACCGTGGCTGTCAAGTGCGGCTTTGGCGGCTTCGATCACAGCGGGGTGGTTGGCGAGGCCCAGATAATTATTGGCACAGAAGTTGAGAACCTGCCGCCCGCCTGTGACCTCAATGTGGGAGGATTGCGAAGACAGGATTTCCCGCTCGGTTTTCCAGAGGGATTGGGCGCGGATGTCGTCGAGTTCTGTGGTGAGGGATTGAATGAAGGTGGACATGGCGGGCTCCTGAAGCGGAATATATCGCAACGGCGCTTTGAGGTGCAGTGAAAAATCCCGAACGGTGGTTCCTGGTGACAGGCCCTTCGAGGCCCGCGAAAGGGCGGGCGCCTCAGGGTGAGGGA
>JAYUVC010000258.1:0-17908 GCA_043754325.1 Hyphomicrobiales bacterium | reverse complement strand
GCGACCCAACTTACGAGACGAAGCCGACAATCACGTCATGGAGTTGGCGGTCGCCGGAAACGCTACTACAATTGTTACAGCAAATAAAAAAGACTTTCGCGGAAGTGAACTGAGCTTTCCTTCGATCAAAATTCTAAATCCTGTTGAGTTTTTGACAGAAAGACGTGTCGTAAAATGAGTACCCTGACCATCCGCCTCCCCGACGACCAACACGACCGCTTGCGCACGTTGGCCTCTCAGCGTGGCGTGAGCCTGAACAAACTGTTCGAAGAATTCTCCACCAAAGCCATTGCCGAATTCGACACCGAAAACCGGTTCCGCCTTCGCGCGGCGCGTGGAGATAAGACAAAGGGGCTGGCGATTTTGGATATGCTGGATCGGAAGCATGCGGCTGCAAAGCCATGAACACCAGCCGGGTCCAGTTGGACCGCTTGCTTGATCCCAAGTCAAGCAACGTGACGTTGGCTACGATGCAAAAGGCGGCAAATGCAGTGGGGAAGAGTTTGCGGGTGGAACTGGTCTAGTCACCCCCTCCCTCATCGCCCTTGCGATGGGGGAGTACGGCAAAGCCGGGAGGGGGTGTTTGTTCCAGATGCGGACGAAACTAATTCCGCCCCTTGTCCACCAACTTGTTCTTGGCAATCCATGGCATCATCTCGCGCAACTTCGCACCCACCGCTTCAATCTGGTGATTGTCGTTGTTGCGCCGTATCGCCTTGAACCTTGCCGCCCCCGCGCGGTATTCCTGCATCCAGTCCGACGTGAACTTGCCGGTTTGAATGTCGGTCAGGATGCGCTTCATTTCCTTCTTGGTATCAGAGGTGATGATACGCGGACCTGAAACATATTCGCCCCATTCGGCGGTGTTCGAAATCGAGTAGTTCATGTTGGCAATGCCGCCTTCATAGATCAGGTCGACGATCAGTTTTACTTCATGCAGACATTCGAAATAGGCCATTTCGGGGGCGTAGCCGCCTTCAACCAGGGTTTCGAAACCGGCGCGGATCAGTTCCACCAAGCCGCCGCACAGAACGGCTTGTTCGCCGAACAGGTCGGTTTCACATTCTTCCTTGAAGGTGGTTTCGATGACGCCGGAACGTCCGCCGCCCACGCCTGAGGCATAGGACAGTGCGAGGTCATGCGCATTGCCTGAGGCGTCCTGATGAATGGCGATCAAGCAAGGCACGCCCCCGCCCTTCTGGTATTCGCCGCGCACGGTGTGGCCGGGGCCTTTGGGTGCAATCATCACAACGTCAACGGTCTTCTTCGGCTCGATCAAACCGAAATGCACATTCAAACCGTGGGCAAACGCAATCGCTGCACCATCACGGATATTCGGCGCAATGTCGTCCTTGTAAATGTCGGCCTGCAATTCGTCTGGTGCCGCCATCATCATGAGGTCAGCCCATTTGGCGGCTTCGGCCACGGTCATCACTTTCAGGCCGTCAGCTTCCACCTTCTTGGCAGTGGCGGAACCAGCTTTCAAACCAACAACCAATTCCTTGGCGCCGCTATCTTTGAGATTGAGCGCATGCGCACGACCTTGGCTGCCATAGCCAATGATGGCCACTTTCTTGCCCTTGATCAGGTTCACATCAGCATCACGGTCATAATATACGCGCATAGTTTCAAGCCCTTGTTGAATGGATTTTCCCGCAGGCGGCATAGCGGGGCTGGCCTTGCGATGCAAGCGCCTCAAACGCGGCGCAAATATCCGCTATAATGCACCAGCAACCCCAGCGGCCATTTGGCGATGCGGACGTTGAACTGGTGGCAGCCTTGATCGTCGACGCGTTCGGATGCGGTGATGTCAGGCATGAGAAAACGCGGCAAGCAAATAGGACCGATGCGCAAGCCGTCCATGGCCATGTTCAAGCCGAATGAACCGGTTTCCAGTTTTAACCGAAACGCAAAAGGGCCGAAATGTTCTTCAACAGATTGCGGGTAGTTTTCCGCCACAGTCATGACGCTGGCCATGAGCTTGTTGCCAAACTGCCGCCGCCATATTTCCCGCAATCCATCGCTTTCAATGCTGACAGTGACGGGAACAGTGCCGCCTGCGGACGGAAATCCAAACAGCTTGGCCACAATGCGGCCCAACAGGCTTTCGGCACCGGTGATGCTGGCCTCACCCTTCAACACAACACCGGGTTGGACTTTGTGAATGCTGCGCGTGGTGTTCGGCAAGGCATTCCAAGCCGCCTCACCGAGGGCGCGTTCAAACACATCCGATCCCGCCAGATGTGACTTTGCCGTTGCAGTCACAATTCCAAGCCGTGCAAAATGCGGCTGAAGTTCTTGTAGTGTCACCTCGCCCGCCGCAGCCCGCGCACCTGTTGCCAAGGCCCCGCGACGCAGCACCAAAGTGAGAGCAGGCAAGCCCGGCACATTGGGCCCAACCCCCTGCTCTGCCAGCAAGTTCCACCGCGCCACTGTGGGCTTGCCCGTTGCATCAAGGCCTTTGACGTCAACCAGCATGCCGCCCTTGTCGGTGCCAAATGGTTTTAAAACATTGGCAGCCGCAAGAAGCAGCGGGGTCAACCTTGGCAAGTTCTTCAAACGCAACCACGCCAACACGCGCAAGCCATGGTGCATCACCCCCAATTCGAACCCGGCCTTGAACACGGCGGAAGACTTTGGATGATAACGCGCCACCAGCAAATCCTGGTCCGGCGTTTCACAATGCACGAAACCACGGCGACCAATACCCGGCAGGTTTTTGTATTCCTGTTCGCCCCAACCGAAAGCAGTTCGCCATCCGCCATGCTGAAACACCCGCATCGGCGCACCCGCGAATGACAATATTGATCGCACCACCGACTCGCCGCGAGGTGCGCGATTACCCGGCGTGATGCCAACAAAAATGCTGTGAATGCCCTGCCAGTCTTTTGTCACTTGATCGAGCACCGCATGCGACAAGGCAGGCGTCGAACTCGCCCCGCTGATGACAAAAACACCCGCCGCCTTCGCAGCCGCATCCAGCAATGGCACCCGCGCCACAAAATCCCGCGCATCGGCAAGATCGATGTAGTTCACGCCAGCCGCAATGCAGGCTTCAATCAGTTGCAGGCCGCTGTTTTGGAACGGTCCTGCAGCATCGATCAACAGTCCACCGCAATATTTTTCCAGTTGTGCGGGATCAGGATTGAGGCGGTCCAGCACCAAAACCTCCGCATACGGAGCAATTTCTGATTTCAAAGCGTCAAGCGAGGAAAGCCGCCGTCCCGACAAAACAAGCGGTTGCACATCACACGCCACAAGCTGCTCCACCAAGCGCCGCCCGAAAATGCCAGTCGCTCCAACAATGATCACGGAAAAAATCTTAACGGGAGTCGCCAATTGCATGGCAAAACAATCGCACAGTTTCCGCCATTCCGAAAGTCAGCGCATCCGCCGTGATGGCGTGACCGATTGACACTTCGAGCAAGTTTGGAAGCGCTTCAACAAGGCGCGGCAGGTTTTCGCGGGTCAGATCATGTCCTGCGTTTAGGCCAAGGCCAGCGGCCTCGGCGGCCTTGCCACAGGCAACGACTTTGGCGAATTCACGTTTCATCGCATCAGGTTTGAGCGCATCACCATAGGGCCCGGTATAAATTTCGACCCGGTCTGCGCCGACAGCTTTCGCCATGGGCGGTTGCTTCGGGTCAGGATCAACGAACAGCGACACACGCATGCCGCCCCTGTGCAGGCGGGCGATCACACCCCGCAACATCTCGCCATCCCGACCAAAATCCCAGCCATGGTCAGACGTTGGCTGCGACGGATCATCCGGCACCAATGTCACCTGATCCGGCTTCTCGGCCTCACACAGCGCCAGAAAACGTTCGTCGGGGTAGCCCTCGATATTAAACTCCGCTTTCGGATAATCCGCCCGCAACATTTTCCGAACCACCGTCACATCAGTCCGCCTGATATGCCTCTCGTCAGGTCTTGGATGCACCGTAATGCCATGCGCGCCCGCATCCAGCGCCACCCTCGACAGCCCCTCCACCGAAGGCCAAGGCAAATCCCGGCGGTTGCGCAGATAGGCAATTGCGTTGACATTGACGGACAGTTGGCAGGGCATGGCTTTACTCCTGCCACCTACCTAAGCTAAAAAGTGGAATGCCGGAAGAGCCGGAAACCGCAAATATCAGCAGACCAGTTTGAAGTTAATCGGGCTGTTACCGAAACTCGATCAAAAAAGGAAAAGAAACGCAGGGTCGCATCAAACGGTGCAATCAGGCCACGGTGGTCTGCTTTTTCATACGCCGCCTTGCGACAAGCAAGGTGCCGATTGCTGAGACGAGAAGCGGGAGCGCACCTGGGATTGGCACGGCTGAAACAGATCCGTTGAGGCTCACGTCATCGATACCGATCATGAATTGTATCGAGCCGAGCGGGCGGCCAGCAATACTTATTACAGTAGACGACGACGTTGCCACAAAGCTTCCAGTCATTTGACCATAGATGGCACCAGTGGGCGAATAGTCCCAAAAGCCCGGCGTACCAGCCAATACCAGCGCAAGCCCGTTTGCCAGGACATCAATACCGACGCTGCCACGAAAATCCTGGGTCAGAAAAGTCGAAAAATCATAGGTTGTGCCGATCGTGGTTGCGACGGTCTGGTACAAGATACCGTGGGGAATGGTGTCGCCAATCCCGGTGAAATCAACAAATCCGCTACCGGTGTGAGTATTTATGTCGGTGGCATTCAGTCCCCACACCAAAGAATTACCCACTGTCCATCCCGTCAGATCCTGCGGGCCAATTTGCGTTATTTTGTCGTAAGTGGTGATCCCACCGCCCACAGGCGTAAAATTTCCGGTTTCAAAACCGCCATTTACAATAAGCGAAACAGCACCAGCCTCACTGACCATCAGGGTCAGACCCAGCGCAACAACCACAGAGCGAACAGTATGCATGATGTTCTCCAACGCCATAGATGCCCCTGATTTACGATACGTTAATTTTTGTGCCAGTCAAGCAGAAAGGGAGGCGTATCGGTAGCACACGAACTGTCCGGTGAGACTGTCTTTTTGAGGACGGTTACCCCTTCATCGCCTCCGGCCCCCGCGCAATCGCAGCAACACCCGTCCGTGCCACTTCCACCAGCCCCAGCGGCACCATCAATGATATGAATTGATCCACCTTGTCAGGCTTTCCCGTCAACTCGAACACAAAACTATCCGTCGATGCGTCCACCACTCGCGCCCTGAACGCATCGGCCAGCCGCAAGGCTTCCACCCGCTTGTCGCCCTTCCCCGCCACTTTCACCATGGCGAGTTCGCGGGCGAGGTAGTTGCCTTGCACGGTGAGGTCGGCCACGGAATGCACCAGTACCATGCGGTCAAGTTGGGTTTTGATCTGGGCGATGACCTTGTCGGTTCCCGTGGTGACGATCGTGAAACGCGAGATATGTTTTTCGTGTTCGGTTTCGGACACCGTGAGAGAGTCAATGTTGTATCCGCGCCCTGCAAACAGTCCGATGATGCGGGCCAGCACACCGGGCTGGTTTTCAGCGACGACGCCCAGCACATGCGTCTCGACAACCGGTTTTGACGGATCCAGAAAATAGGCAGAACCAGTGGGGCTTTGATGTTGTGTCATGCTCATGTCCTTACACCAGTTCCTTGCCTTTGGCGTCGATGGCGGTTCCCACCTGCTCGTCAGAAATATCCGCCCCCAGCAGCATTTCATTATGCGCCTTGCCGGAGGGGATCATCGGGAAACAATTTGCCATCTGCGCCACGCGGCAATCAAAAATCACCGGGCCCGGCGTGTCGATCATTTTCTGGATCGCCGCATCAAGCTCCGCAGGCTTGTCGCAGCGCATACCAGTACCGCCATAGGCTTCGGCCAGCTTCACAAAATCCGGCAGTGAATCCATATAGCTTTCCGAGAGCCGATTGCCATGCAACAACTGCTGCCACTGCCGCACCATGCCCATATATTGATTGTTCATGATGAAGATCTTGACGGGCAAACGATGTTGAAGCGCCGTCGACATTTCCTGCATGTTCATCAACACAGAAGCATCCCCGGCAATACAAATGCACAGCGACTTCGGGTGCGCCGCCTGCACGCCCATGATGGCGGGAAGCCCATAGCCCATGGTACCAAGCCCGCCCGATGTCATCCAGCGATTGGGCTGTTCAAACTTGTAAAACTGCGCCGCCCACATCTGGTGCTGGCCCACTTCGGTGGAGATGTAGGTGTCGCGATCTTTCGTCAGTTCATACAAACGCTGCACCGCGTATTGCGGCATGATCACGTCCTTGTTGGCCCGATATTTCAGGCAATCCACGGCCTTCCATTCGGCAATCAGCTTTTTCCACGCGACCAACGCCTTCTTGTCGAGTTCGACAGAGCGCGACTTCCACAACGAAATCATTTGCTCCAGCGCATGCGCCACATCGCCGATCACCGGAATGTTCACCTTCACCGTCTTGTTGATCGACGATGGGTCAATGTCGATATGAATTTTCTTCGACTCCGGCGAGAACGCATCAAGCCGTCCGGTAATGCGATCATCAAATCGCGCACCAACATTGATCATCACATCGCAATCATGCATCGCCATGTTGGCTTCGTAGGTGCCGTGCATGCCCAACATGCCAAGCCATTCCTTGCCCGACGCCGGATAAGCGCCAAGCCCCATCAACGTCGACGTAATCGGAATGCCCGTCATCGCCACAAATTCACGCAACAGCTTGGACGCCGTGGGGCCGGAATTGATAACACCGCCGCCCGTATAAAGCAGTGGACGCTTCGCCGTGGCGATCAAATCAATCGCGGCACGAATGGCCGACTGGTCCGGCTTCACCTTCGGCACATAACTTTTCACCGTAACACCCTGCGGACCCACATATTTGCCCTTGGCAAATTGCACGTCCTTCGGAATATCAACCACCACCGGGCCAGGCCGACCCGTGCGGGCCACATAAAACGCCTCGTGGATAATGCGGGCCAGATCATTCACATCCTTCACCAGCCAGTTGTGCTTGGTGCAGGGCCGCGTAATGCCAACCGTGTCACATTCCTGAAACGCATCCATGCCGATCAAATGCGTGGGCACCTGCCCCGTCAGCACCACCATGGGGATTGAGTCCATCAGCGCATCAGTCAATCCGGTCACACAATTTGTGGCCCCCGGCCCCGATGTGGCGAGCGCCACGCCAACCTTGCCCGTAGACCGCGCATAGCCTTCGGCCATATGCGTGGCCCCCTGCTCATGCCGGACCAGAATATGCTTGACTTTTTCCTGCTGGAAAAACTCGTCGTAAATCGGCAGCACGGCACCTCCGGGATAGCCAAACACATGGGCCACACCCTGGTCGGCCAACGCCTTCAACACAATTTCCGCACCACTCATCAATTCCTGGGCCATAGCTTCCTCGACAATTTCCGTGTTCTCAATAGCTGAATTCGTCCAATAAAAAAGGCCCCCGTTGGGAGCCTCCAGTTTACCGCGCAGCACCGTGTATCCAGCAGGGTCAACCCTGCCCGGCACTACGCGATCCCACAAGTACGATATTCGTTGTCATGGATCCGTTGTATTGTCCGTGGACGGCCAAGTCAAGCGGTGGGAGTATTTGCATTAATATTGCATTTTTAGGAATTAAAGTATTGAAGGCGCGCGATTGATACTTTAGTTACGACTGCTACATTTTCAGTAAATCAGCTATGCTTAGGTTCAGCAACAATCCCACGCAAAAATACAGAGGGGAACGTGCCTTTTTTTTGGCTGTTGTCCGGTTTCATGGGCTACTATCGACCACGAGCCGTGAGATGCTCCTTGTTGTAAAATATACGGAACCTTATCGCTGCGTTTCCATCTTCTCAAAAATGTAGAAGTCAGCAAACGAGCTATCATTCGAATTTTTGCCGTCAAAGGGGAAACGATTTACTATTTTCTCTCTAAGCGTCCAATCAGAGCCATTTCCAGCAACACAATGAAGAAAATTGCGATGCCTCACATGCTTAGGCGTCTCCTCTGAATTCAACGCCTCATCGCAGGAAGAATATACGATAACGTATCGACGACTGGATTCAAACAGCAACTTCATATGCTCTTCAAAAATACTATCTTCGACGAGGTGATATATAACATCAAGAGAAAGAGCCAGTTCAGCACTCTCGCGATTGTAAGTAGACAAAACCGCAAACTTTTTTGTTTTGTCACCAGCAAACATATCTCGGCAGTTTTCAATTGCCTTTTGCGATACGTCAAAACCAGTGTATTGTTGGTATTCAGCGAGCTTAAGCTGATTGCCGTCACCACACCCAAGTTCAATGACGGACCTGACTCGGTTTTTACTCACGAAGTCGTTGATAATCTCCGCCTTGAACAGTGCAAGTCTGCTGTAAGAGCCAGCCCCGGAATTGCCGCCACCCAAGTATCTTGTTTCCCAGTAAGAAGTAGAACCGCGAAACTCTTTAGTGGGCACAATTGTTCTTTTTATCTTTAAAACAAGTTGTCCGATCACCGGAACGCGCATCAATAGTGCCTTAATTCCTGCTCGGTCGATCATGTCGCTGGTTCACCCTCTGTCTCCGCCGCCATAAGGGTAGACCAATGACGGGCTCATAGTTCCCGTATATTAGTCGACTTCGGACAAGTGAGCAATTAGAGTTTGTATGTCCAGGCTGTCTGCAAGCAACAAGTCTAGGGTTGGCGAGCAACACAACCGCGACTCACGATTGATGGAAGTCTGACACCACCGGGTAAGCCGATGCTCTCTTGTTTACGAATTTTTATCCTACTATCCTCCGGACAAGGGTCCCGGACTGTTTGTGGCGGTTCAATAAAGCTCCAGACTACCCAGCTTCAATCCGAGATCCCTGCAAAATTGTGGCGCGATATCATTGTGGTTATCGTAAACCTTAACTTGTCCGTAGCCGTCTGCACCGGGCTTCAAATGGATGTGTGTATTTTGGGTTCTTGCTTCAATCACCCAAAGCTCGCGGATACCGAATTTCGCGTAGAGTTTTGCTTTTCGACCGAGATCATAATATTTGCTTGTGTCGGCAACTTCAACAACGAAAAGGGCGTTTTCAGCGGAGAGTTTGCGCAACCCCGATGATTTTGGATAGAATGTAAAATCCGGTTCAAGAAAGCTGTTTTTTGTGAAACGGAATGTAGTTTCTGTAATCAGTCTATATCCACCGGGCAATTTTTTTACCCAGTACTCATTCAGTGCGGCTTTCAACGGCTCATGCCAAATTCCCTTGGACTGCATTGGCGTGATGATCCCCTCAATCAATTCCCATCGTTCCTGCTCCAGTCGACCTTCTTCTTGCAAGCTATCCAGTTCAGCAACTGTCCAAACCGGTTTTTGCGCCAGCAGGTCCTTGGCGCGCAACCCGCCGAAATAGTACGGTGTCTGCGGTGTGTCGGAAAAGCCAGTTACGAAATTTTCGTCGGGATAAATATCAGGGCGGAGGTCGTGGCGGGGCACACCTGTCGCCTGTTCAACGGCAAGGACCATGTCTGCCGGGAGCGCATCGCGCTCCAGCCATTTTGACACGTGGCCTTGCGTCTTGCCGATTTTCGCGGCGAGAGCAGTTTGACCACCAGCAACGGCAATCGCTTTGCGAAGTGCTTCATTGACCATAGCCAAACGTTACGACAATTGTCGTGACAGGTCAATCCGGCTTTAAAGCCGTCCACCCCGCCATCTGGCCGCGCCACCACGTCAGCTGGCGTTTGATATACTGACGGGTCGCGGTTTTGGCATTCATGACAGCATCGTCAATACCGATATCGCCCCGCAAATGGGCCAGAAGTTCCGGCACGCCGATGGCCTTCATCATGGGCTGGTCGCGGGGCAGATTTGGCAGCGCAGCGACCTCGGCAAGCGCACCCTGTTCCATCATCGCATCAAAGCGTTGCTCGGCGCGGGCGTAGAGTTGTTCACGCGGTACATCGACAAACTTCCGTTCCACCTTGATGTAATTGAGAAAAACGTCTGCATGGCTCTCCTCTTGCCAGGTTGCAAGAGGTTTGCCTGTGGCGTCCACCACCTCAAGGGCGCGGATGATACGCTGTCTGTCGGATGGATGAATTCTTGCAAAGCCGATTGGGTCCCGCTTTTGCAATTCGCTATGCAGGTCGCCTGTGAAATTGCGCCACTTCTCGCGCATGGCCACTGGAATTGCGGGCACTTCGACGAGGCCGCCTTGCAGGGCCATAAAATAGAGTCCGGTACCTCCGACGATGATGGGGAGTTTGCCGATAGTCCAGCAGGCCTGCATCTCGAGTTTCACATCAGCCAACCAGCGACCGGTGGAATAGGCGTTCCCGCCACTAACATGGCCATACAACCGGTGCGGAACCTCGGCCTCTTCCTGAAGTGTAGGACGGGCCGAAAGAATGTGAAGCTCACGGTAGACCTGCATTGAGTCGGCATTGATGATGACACCATCATGCTGACCTGCCAGCTGCACGGCCAGTGCTGACTTGCCACTTGCAGTCGGGCCTGC
Organism: Hyphomicrobiales bacterium; assembly: GCA_043754325.1. GTDB lineage: Bacteria > Pseudomonadota > Alphaproteobacteria > Rhizobiales > Aestuariivirgaceae > Aestuariivirga. The sequence goes on along the minus strand of JAYUVC010000258.1, from coordinate 7,444 downwards.
GAGAAAAATGGCACCGCGCTGTTTCAAAAACTGATCCTTTTCGGCGCAACGGATAACAAAAATTTCACACTTGCGCCATCGCTGTGGCGAAGCACTGCATTCCAACCAAATCGTGTCCACAACGTGTTGAAACCTGCGGCATCTGGTCGTTGTAGTTTACAGGTTTGTATATGGAGCAGTGTGATCCACGCGCCTAGTCTTCACTTCAGCGGACGATCCCGCCCGCCTTACTTAGACACTTTCAAGATTGGATAAACAAATGAAAACCAATATTTTCATGCTGAGCCTGCTTGCCTTGGTAGCAGTTGCACCTGCCGCAAATGCCTTGACCGTACAGAATGACGACAAGGCCCCTTACACCATCAAAGTTGTGCCTACAGCCGGCAAGGCTTTTGACGTCAGTGTCAAAGCAGCTGCCAAGGCCGAAATTGATTGCGCCAAGGGCTGCACCCTCGCTCTGAACGGCAAGACTGAAACTGTCGACGCAAAGGCCAAGATCGTCACGATCAAGGCTGGCGCTTTCGCCAAGAACTAATCATCGCATTTCAAATCATCAGGAGACTATCATGAACAAGACCCGTATCACCGTTGCCGCCCTTTCACTTTTCGCCGTTGTCGGCGGCGCCAATGCAGCAACGCCCACACACGCCGACAAGATGAAGCCCCATGTTGTCACCATGCACAAGGTGACAAAGGCGAAAGTGCATTGTGAAAAAGGCACGCACTGCCCGGCCAACAAGTCAGTGCATGTGATCAAGGCCAGCATCAAGAAATAAGCACACGAAAAGCCATTGCCGCCTGTTACATCAAAATGTAACAGGCGGACATGAGCGATGTTTTGGTATTGATTGCACGTCCCGGTTCGCGAGCGATTTCTGATGATGTGATCAGGGTATTGCATGACCATGGTGCGGACGGCCCGCATTGGCTGTCCCCCGGAGACGCCTGCGAAGTTGAAGCCTTTGCCCGCTGGCCCGAATGCAAACTGGAATTGCGGAATTTGCCCATTGATGCAGCAGTGGTGTCAATCCACAACCGCCGCAAACGCTTGCTGCTGGCTGACATGGATTCAACCATGATCCACCAGGAGTGCATCGACGAATTGGGCGTCGTGGCAGGCGTAGGCGAAAAAATCAAGGCCATCACAGCAATGGCAATGCGCGGCGAGTTGGATTTTGAGGGGGCCTTGAAAGAACGCGTGGGCCTGCTTCAGGGGCTGGATGTTTCGGTCATCGCACAATTGCTCCGTGAACGGATTACTTTCATGGAAGGCGGCAAAACACTTCTCTCCACCATGCGGGCGAATGGTGCCTATGCCGCACTGGTATCTGGCGGCTTCCTGTCATTCACCGGGCCTGTGGCGGCTGAATTGGGCTTTCACGAAAACCGGGCCAATACGTTGCTTGAGTCAGATGGCAAGTTGACGGGCGACGTCGGCATGCCCATTCTTGGTCAGCAAGCAAAGCTTGATGCCCTGCGCGAAATCGCAACCACACACGGTCTCACCCCGTCTGATGTCATTGCCGTGGGTGACGGTGCCAATGACCTCGCCATGTTGTCAGAGGCTGGCATGGGCGTGGCCCTGCATGCCAAACCGCATGTGCAGGAAAGTTCACTGATCCGCATCAACCATGCCGACCTGACGGCGTTGTTGTATTTGCAAGGCTATCGCAAGTCGCAGTTTGTGATTGCGTGATCGCACTTGCCAATTTCGAATTCTTGCGCAAATCTCTGTGGCGAATGGTTTTCGGTTTGTTGGGGTTGTTTCTTTAAATTCCGTCATTCCCGCGAACGCGGGCCTCACCTTTCCCTTTATCGGCCAGCAATTGCGCGGTGGCAAAAAAGTAAAGGTCATCGCGGTTGAACCTGCCGCTTGCCCGTCGCTGACACGCGGTCGCTATGCCTATGACTTCGGCGATACCGCGCACATGACGCCGCTGGTCAAAATGCACACGCTGGGCTCCACCTTCATGCCACCCGGCTTCCACGCAGGCGGTCTCCGCTATCATGGCATGGCACCACTGGTGTCCCACCTGAAGCAGCTGAACCTCATCGAAGCCGAAGCCTACACCCAGAATGCCTGCTTCGAGGCGGGCGTGCTGTTTGCCAAAACCGAAGGCATTGTGCCCGCCCCCGAAGCCAACCACGCCGTCAAAGGCGCCATCGACCAGGCCCTGAAAGCCAAACGCGACGGCACATCACCCGTGATCCTGTTCGGCCTCTGCGGCCACGGTCATTTCGACATGCAGGCTTACATGGATTATGCCTCAGGCGCGCTGGAAGACAAAAGCTACGATGAAGCCATGCTGCAAGAGTCACTGGCCGGATTGCCGAGGATGGCGGCGGAGTGAAGCTCAACAAATTCACATCAACAGCATCCATGTCGCCATCGCCGCCATGCCCAGATTTTCAACAATGGTGACCACCGACATGGGCAATTTGAACACAGTGCCCAGGCAGGCGCATTCGATCTTTTGCCCGGACCTGTTGGCCTTTATCACACCAACCGCCCCAACCAGGCTCAGCGCCAAGGCAATCCAACTCAAAACCTGCATGTCAAGCCAGAACAGAAATCCAAAACCCAAGGCCAGTTCCACAAAAGGATAGGCATAACCCCAAGCCGGAAAATACCTGGCGACAATGTCGTACTGCGCGTAGGAACGCGCAAAGGCGGGAACATCCAGCAATTTGAAAGCCCCAAACACAATGTAAAAACCCGCCATGAAGCCCATCATCCAGCCCATGAAGTTGCCCGTCGCCAGCGGCACCACGGCAATCAGCGTCATCACCAATAACAAAGGATAATAACTTTTAAGCCACGACGTTGCATCTGCCGCAACTTCAGAACTCACGGCTTGCGCGCGATACTTGCCTACAGGCTGCAAAGCCGCATTCAGCTGGTCCACACCAACACGGGCCGATGTCACCGCGCGTGGAGGCTCGAGTGTGACGGTTACATCAGGCAACAACGCCGCTAGGGTTTTCTCAACCTTGCTGCGGCAGCCGTTGCAGGTCATTCCGGAAATGGCAAATTCAGTCATGGCGCGGATATAGCAATGTCCCACCCGGAATACCACTGCTGACATGCCCTGACACGGCAACCCTTTCGCATCGGCGCGTCGCACCCTATATCAGCGCCATGGGCCATTCTCGACAAGACGGCGGTTTCGCCGATTTTTCCTCCGCACCAATTACTCCCCTGCCGGAGTTGCCGGAAACGGCGCGGGCCGGGCTGGAATCTTTGCGTCCCAATCAAAGCATCATCCCTGCTTTTACCCCCTTCAAACCGGTAAAGCCGCCAAAGTCCGAAGGTGGCCGCCCGTTTGAAATCGTCTCGGAATTCGAACCGAAAGGCGACCAGCCCACGGCCATTGCGGAGCTTGTCGAAGGCGTCAACAGCAAGGAACACGATCAGGTGCTGCTCGGCGTCACCGGCTCCGGCAAAACCTTCACGGTGGCGCAGGTGATCGCCAAAACCAACCGCCCTGCCCTCATCCTCGCCCCCAACAAAACCCTGGCCGCCCAGCTCTACGGCGAATTCCAGCACTTCTTCCCCAACAACGCCGTCGAATATTTCGTCTCCTATTACGACTACTACACGCCCGAAGCCTACGTCGCCCGCAGCGACACCTACATCGAAAAAGAAAGCGCCATCAACGAACAAATCGACCGCATGCGGCATTCCGCGACCCGCGCTTTGCTCGAGCGCGACGATGTGATCGTCGTCGCCTCCGTATCCTGCATTTACGGCATCGGCGACGTTGAAACCTATTCCGCCATGGCTTTTGCAATCAAGAGGGGTGAGCGCATGGCGCAGCGCCAACTGATCAACGACCTTGTGGCCCTGCACTACAAACGCAACGACCAGAATTTTGTGCGTGGCACGTTTCGTGTGCGCGGCGATACCATCGAACTCTTCCCCTCACATCTTGATGACCGGGCTTGGCGCTTTTCGCTGTTTGGCGATGAGATTGAGACCATCACCGAATTTGATCCGCTCACGGGCCAGAAGAATGCTGAATTGGAGGCGGTCAAAATCTATTCCAACTCGCACTACGTCACACCCAAACCCACCCTCGAACAAGCCGTGCGCCGCATCAAGGATGACCTGCGCTTGCGCCTCGCCGAGTTCAATGCGGCGGGACGGATTCTCGAAGCGCAGCGGCTGGAACAACGCTGCATGTTCGACATTGAAATGATCATGGCCACAGGCTCATGTGCCGGCATCGAAAACTATTCGCGATACCTCACGGGCCGCAAACCTGGCGAGCCACCACCCACCCTGTTTGAATATCTGCCCGACAATTGTCTGGTCTTCATCGACGAAAGCCACGTCACGGTTCCGCAAATCGGTGGCATGTTCAAGGGCGACTTTTCGCGTAAAGCCACGCTGGCCGAATACGGCTTCCGCCTGCCCTCCTGCATCGACAACAGGCCGCTCCGTTTCGAAGAGTGGGACGCCATGCGCCCGCAAACCGTCTACGTCTCCGCCACCCCCGGTCCATGGGAATTGAAGCAAACCGGTGGCATATTCTCCGTACAGGTCATCCGCCCCACGGGCCTGATCGATCCACCGGTCTTCATCCGCCCGGTGAAAACCCAGGTCGATGACGTCATCGCCGAGTGCAAGGAAGTGGCGCTGAAGGGCTATCGCGTCCTCGTCACCACATTGACAAAAAGAATGGCCGAAGACCTCACCGAATACATGCACGAGCAAGGTGTGCGCGTGCGCTATATGCACAGCGACATCGACACCATGGAACGCATCGAAATCCTGCGCGACCTCAGGCTCGGTGCCTTCGACGTGCTGATCGGCATCAACCTGCTGCGTGAAGGCCTCGACATTCCCGAATGCGCACTGGTCTGCATTCTCGACGCCGACAAGGAAGGCTTCCTGCGCTCAGAAACCTCACTGGTCCAAACCATCGGCCGCGCCGCAAGAAATGTCGATGGCCGCGTGATCATGTACGCCGACAAGATCACCGGCAGCATGCAACGCGCCATCGCCGAAACCGACCGCCGCCGCGAAAAGCAAACGACCTATAATGTAGCCAACGGCATCACGCCCACAAGCATCAAGAAAAACATCAACGACATTATGAAGTCTGTCTACGAGCAGGACCATGTCCAAGTCGAAGGCGCAGATGTCCCGCTGGTCGGCCACAACCTGAAAGCCGTACTGGCCGACATGGAAAAGAAAATGCGCGAGGCCGCGTCAAATCTGGAGTTCGAGGAAGCGGCAAGATTGCGCGATGAGGTGAAGCGATTGAAGGCCGTGGAATTGGCGGTGATGGACGACCCGATGGCGCGGCAGAGCGCGATTGTGGATGCAAGTGCGAGTTGGCCGGAGGGGAAGCCGAAGCCGAGGAAGGCCGGGAGTTCGGGCGGAAGGCCTGGGGTGAGGACGACGCGGGGTGGGCGGAGGTGAAATACTTGCGGACCAAACTCAAAATTGATTCGTTGTGATATAAGAGAATCGCCTGTAAATTGTATTTGGAAAAGCCTTGCAACAATGCGTGAAAGTTCGAACTCGTTGAAATGAATGATTTGGCAAAACGACTTTCAGATGACTGGAAGAACCAACCACTGTCCATCTCGTTGACTGTCGTTGCTTTGATAGTTTCAGTTGTACTCAGTCAGGGTAAAGACTGGCAGCTCGGCCCAAACCTAACACCCACAATTAGTTCATTCGCCATCTACCTCGCATTGATTTCCACTTGCGCATTGTTCTGCCGGGTATTCTTTTCCAAATCACTAATTGCTTTGTTCTCTATTTCCATTGTGCTCGCAAGTTGTTGCATGGTCCTGTTCTCAACTTGGGAGAAAGAACACTTACTCAAGTCATCACGAGTTACAGAATTTGCGTATCAGGGGCCAATTATTGATCTGATATATTGGGCCGCGTTTCTTGTTTTTTTAACGGTTTGTGCCGGAAGTGCTATTTCCAGAATAGTGAGAACATATGGTTCAACAGAAATTACCAACGCTCAAACTGGAGAAAAATCTGAAAGCGGAGTGACATTTATTGAACTACTTATTGTAGCGGCCATTTGGGGATCGTTCTTGTCCGGTGCGCAGCAACGCATTTTAGAAATTTTTGTTTTTGAGGGCGTCAAAAAGCCTGTCATTGAAACCAGCGCCGAGCCGTGAATACATTTCCAAGAGAAGTATTGGGGACGCTTCCCTTTTCTGCGAAATCTGAGTCGCTGACACACCCCCTCCCCCTTCCGCCTTCGCAAGAGCTTCGGCGGACGCAGTCGGGTACTCCCCCGGCCCAAGAAGGCCGAGGGAGAGAGATGCTGCATTTTCTCCCTCGGCCGCTTTCTTGGCCGGGGGAGTACGGCAACGCCGGGAGGGGGTGGCTGGGCTTGGCAAGATCGCCGGGGACTGCTTGCTCTTTCTTGCAAGCTGTCCCCGATCTCAAGATCAGGGACAGTTTGCGATAGAGCAAACAGTCCCTTTCCTCAGGTTGTTTCATTTTCGCGCCGAGGGAGACAGCTGTTACATTTTCTCCCTCGGCCTCTTTCTGGTCCGGGGGAGTACGGCAACGCCGCGAGGGGGTGGCTGGGCTTGGTGCGATGTTGGAGAGAGCCGTCGAGAGCAGTACGCGTGGCGCATGCTTCGAGGCCCGCAAGAGGGCGGGCGCCTCAGCATGAGGGGAGTGGGTATAAACTCGCCGTTATTCCCGAACCACATATCCCTCCCTCACCCTGAGGTGCGAGCGCTTTTGCGAGCCTCGAAGGGTGCGCCACACACTCAGTCGTGGTTACGGTGACACTTCACTTTTCTTTTTTGCACTTGCCCCGGCAACGCCGGGAGGGGGTGGAAAATCTTGGTGTGATCTGTTACGGAACTCTCATGACCAAGCTTGAAAAAATTGAAGCAGAGATTGAAAGTCTGGCACCTCAGGATGTGCGGAAGCTTGCCGACTGGCTTGAAGAGTACAAGGCGGAGCTGTGGGACCGCCAGATTGAGGCGGATGCCAAGGCTGGCAAGCTCGATACATTGATTGCAAACGCACGGCAGGAAATTGCGGAAGGCAAGGTTTCACCTTAACAGCAATCGCGTGGCGCATGCTTCGAGGCCCGCAAAGGGGCGGGCACCTCAGCATGAGGGATTCTTGAACCCACAACTCCCCTCACCCTGAGGTGCCCGCCCTCTTGCGGGCCTCGAAGGGCACCCCGCTCACACATCCCAAATTAAATTCCCAACCCCGAACATATCGCTTGACATTGTTCCTAATATGTTCCATTCCTCTCCCGCCCTCCCAAACGGGGTCCGGTTCGCGACGGTGAACCTGGATGGGAAGGCAGCGGGCCTATGGGGTTTGGCTAACGTGGCTGAACTCTTCAGGTTTGCCGGAACACCCCCGGTCCTTCAAAAAGGCCGGGCCATGAGAATGGGCGCTTTGTGGTCGACTTACGGTTCACTCCGTTTCGCCCTT